>NZ_JANXWG010000041.1 GCF_025351285.1 Novosphingobium sp. | reverse complement strand
CGTGTCGAGCGAAGTCGAGACACGCTGGCCTGGCGCTGACGTGTCTCGACTTCGCTCGACACGAACGGGGATGGAGGCCATTCGGGTCGCATGGTCGGGGTTTGGGGAAAGTCGTGAAGCCGAAATTGCTGACTACCCTGCCCGGCTACACATTCGGCCAGTTCACGTCTGACGCCTTGGCGGGCCTGACCGTGGCGATGGTGGCTTTGCCGCTGAGCATTGCCATCGCGATCGCTTCGGGGGCCGATCCGGCCAATGGGCTGATCACCGCGATCGTCGGCGGGTTTCTGATTTCGCTGTTGGGCGGCAGCCGAGTGCAGATCGGCGGGCCGACGGGAGCGTTTATCGTCGTGGTTTACGGCGTGATCGCGCGGCATGGATATGACGGGCTGGTGCTGGCGACGCTGATGGCGGGGGTGATCCTGGTGATCGCGGGGTTGCTACGCGCGGGCAACCTGGTGGCTTATGTGCCCGAGGCGGTGGTCAACGGCTTTACCATCGGCATTGCGGTGATCATCGGGTCGAGCCAGCTCAAGGACTTGTTCGGGCTGCATGTGGCGGTGCTGCCGGCGGAATTTCTCGCCAAGATGGGTGCGCTGTGGGCAGCGCGGGCGAGTGCGAGCTTGGTGGTGCTGGGGTGCGGGTTGCTGGCGATGGCGCTGATCGTGGCGTTGCGGCGGGCATTTCCGCGCTTTCCGGGCTTGATCGTCGCGGTCGGTGCGGTTTCGGCGATTGCGCTGCTGGCGCACCTATCGGTTGATACGATCGGATCGCGGTACGGGGCCCTGCCGAGCCATCTTCCTTGGCCTGCCCTTCCCGCAGTCAGCATAGCCCGGGTCACCGAACTGCTGCCCTCCGCCTTTGTCATCGCATTCCTCGCCGCGATCGAATCGCTGCTTTCGGCGATGGTGGCGGATCGGCTGATCGGGGGAAGCCACCGCCCCAATGCCGAAGTCATGGCGCAAGGCTGGGCCAATATCGCCTCCGCGCTGTTCGGCGGCTTGCCCGCGACCGGCGCAATCGCGCGCACCGCCACCAATGTGGGTGCGGGCGGGCGGACGCCGGTTGCGGGGCTGGTCCATGCACTGGTGATCCTGCTGGCGATGCTGCTGGCCGCGCCGTTGGCTGGCTATCTGGCGATGCCAGCGCTGGCGGCGGTCCTGCTGTTGACCGCCTGGAACATGAGCGAGCCGCACAAATGGCGTGTCTATTGGCGCGAACCGTTGGCGGACCGGGTGTTGTTGCTGGTCACGCTCGTGCTGACGGTGCTGGCCGATCTGACCGTGGCGATCGGCACGGGTGTAGCGCTGGGGCTAGCCTTGCGCGCGATCGAGCATCGCTTCGGCCCGCAGCCATGGTCACAGCCCGATCGGTGATTTGGTGCTGGCGCTCGGCCGTCTCTGGCGATAGGTTGCGAATCACAACCTTCCTGGGAGAGATACCATGAACCTGCACGCAATGACGATCATCACGTAAGTCCAGATGCTGGGCGCGCTATCGGGCTGGCTCGACAAAGCTGCGGAAAAGGGCGGAGATGCCATCCTCGAAGCGAAGCTGGCCGACGATATGTTCCCGCTTTCCGCACAAGTGCGCGTTGCTTGCGATCAGGCGACGGGTCTTGCCAAGCGGTTGACCACCAAGTCTCTGGTGCTGTCGGACGACAACGATGCGACGATCGCTGCCGCCAAGGAGCGGATCGCGACGACGATCGCGTTCCTTCAGACCGTGACCGAAGCGGATATCGCCGCGCCCGACAGCGCGGTGGCGCTCGACCTGCCCAACGGCATGACCTTCGATTTCACCGCAATGGAATATGCGCGCGACTGGTCGCTGGCGCAGTTCTATTTCCACGTGGGCATGGCATACGCGATCCTGCGCAAGGAAGCTGTGCCGTTGGGCAAGATCGATTACTTGTCATACGGCCTGCGTTATATGCGCAAGGCGCCCGAACCGGCCTGAGTTAGCCGATCCGCAGCAACTTCTGGCGAGAAGTTGCGCCGCGCAACAAGGTGATCGTCGATGGGGCCGCGTCCAGCGCGCGTGCCACCAGCGCGATCACCGCCGCGTTGGCCTTGCCGTCCTCGGGCTTGGCGCGGACTTTGGCGATGGCCTGGCCGCTGTCGATGGTCAGGGATTCGACCCGAGCACCGGGAGTGACGCGCACCGCCAGCCGCCCTTCGTCATCGATCAGCGCGCGCAATTGCGCGGCGTCGGGCAGGTCAGTCGGTGGTCGCGCCAACGGGGTCCGGCTCGGCGCGCAAGGCAGCGGCATGGGCGCGGCCGTTTTCGACATAGTGTGCCACGCCCAGCCGCATTTCGGCAATCGCCCGCTCGTTGAGATCGCGCGCATAAGCGGCAGGGCGGCCGGTCCATAGCTGGCCGGTGGCGATGCGCTTGCCGGGGGTGAGCAGCGCGCCCGCGCCGAGCATGCCGTCGCTTTCGATCACGCAGCCGTTCATCACCGTGGTGGAAAGACCGACGAAAGCGCGGTCGTGCAGCACGCAGCCGTGGATCATCGCCATGTGGCCGACCAGCACATCCTCGCCGATCATCGTGGGGAAGCCGTCTGGCGCGCCGGGCATGGGGCTGTCGCAGTGGATCACGCTGCCGTCCTGGATGTTGCTGCGCGCGCCGATGCGGATCGCGTTCACATCGCCGCGGATCACGCAATTGTACCAGATCGAGGCGTCGGGCCCGATCTCTACATTGCCGATGATCCGACAGCCCGGCGCGATGAACGCGGACTCGTGGATTTTCGGGGTGTGGCCGCGGATCGAAACGATGGTGACGTCTGCTCGGGTCATCCGTGGACTCCGTTCCATGCGCTGCGCGCGATGGTATAGGCGATGTGCGGGCCCAGCGGATCGCCGGACGGCACGCTGGGATGGTCGAAATCGAGATCGCGGCGGCGCTGCATGCCCAGCCGCTCCATCAGGCCCCACGAGCGGCGGTTGGCGGGCACGGTAATCGCCCACAGCGCGTCTTCGGCGTGGAGCTGGGCAAAGCCCCAGTCGATCGCCGCGCGCGCGGCTTCGAGCGCATAGCCCTTGCCCCAGACATCGTGCGCCAGCCGCCAACCCACGTCTGGTTTTCCGGCGATCGGCGTGCCTGGCGGCTCGGGCTGGATGCCGCAGAAGCCGAGCAGGCGTTCGTCGCTCTTGCGCTCGATTGCCCAATAGCAGTGGCCGTACATGTGCTGGTAGCCGCGCTGGCGGTCGATCGCGCTGGACACTTCGGCGCGGGTTTGCAGCGGGCCCAGGAATTCCATCACGCGCGGGTCGGTACAGATCTGGTGCAGCGCCGCCACATCGTCATTGCGCCATTCGCGCAAGTAGAGACGTTCGGTTTCGATCATCGCCCAGCACTCAACCGTTCAGCAATCTCGCGGCGTGCATCGCGTGGTACGTCAGCACGCCCGAACAGCCCGCGCGGCGGAATGCCAGCAGCGTTTCGAGCACCAAGGCATCGCGATCGCCCGCGCCGGCAGCGGCCGCCGCCTCGATCATCGCGTATTCGCCCGAGACCTGGTACGCGAACACCGGCACCTCGAAGCGTTCCTTCACGCGGCGCACGATGTCGAGGTAGGGCAGGCCGGGCTTGACCATCACGCTGTCGGCGCCCTCGGCCAGGTCCATCGCGACTTCGCGCAGCGCTTCCTCCGAATTGGCCGGGTCCATCTGGTAGGTCTTCTTGTCGCCCTTGAGCAGGCCGCTGCTGCCCACTGCATCGCGGAACGGGCCATAGAAGGCCGAGGCGTACTTGGCGGCGTAGCTCATGATCTGGACGTTGTGGTGCCCTGCACCTTCGAGCGCCCGCCGGATCGCGCCGATGCGGCCGTCCATCATGTCCGACGGTGCGATCACGTCCGCTCCCGCCGCCGCCTGGTTGAGTGCCTGCCCCACCAGCACCTCGGTGGTATCGTCGTTGAGCACGTAGCCGTCGTCGTCGATCAGCCCGTCCTGCCCGTGGCTGGTGTAGGGATCGAGCGCCACGTCGGTGAGAATGCCGATATCGCCGCCGCAGGCGTCTTTGATCGCCCGCACCGCGCGGCACATCAAGTTGTCGGGATTGAGCGCCTCTTCGCCGCCTTCGGAGCGTAAGTGGCTCTGCGTATTGGGGAACAACGCGATGCATGGGATGCCCGCTGCGACTGCATCCTTTGCTCGGGCGGCGATCAGATCGACTGACCAGCGTGACACGCCCGGCAGCGAACCGATCGGGTCCTCGACGCCTTGTCCTTCGGTCACGAACAGCGGCCAGATCAGGTTGGCGGGCGAAAGCGTGGTCTCGCGGTGCATTGCCCGGCTCCACGGCGTGGCACGCACGCGGCGCAGGCGGGTGTTGGGATAAGTTGCGCTCATGGCTGCGTCTTTGGCGCAAAACCACGAGGCGGGCAATGTCGGGTGTTTGGCTCGGGCTGCGTTCAGCGCGTTCCCGAACGCCTTCCGCCAAGCGGCACCAACGCCGCCCCGGGCTCGATCGCCAGCAATTGCGCCAGTTTCGCCCGCACCGCATTGAGTTCGGCCGAAAGCTGCGCCGAGTTCACTTGTGGCGTGCGCATCATGAAGCGCGCGGTGCCGGGGTTGATCGGATGCCCGTTGCGCAAAAGCTCGTAATGGAGGTGCGGGCCGGTCGAGAGCCCGGTCGAACCGACATAGCCGATGACTTGTCCGCGCCCGACGCGAGTGCCCGGCGAAACAGCGATGCGGCTCATGTGGCCGTAGCCGGTTGCAAGCCCGCCGCCGTGATCGAGGCGGACGTAATTGCCATGCCCGCCGTGCCAGCCGGCGTAAGACACTTGTCCGTCGCTGACGGCGTAGATCGGCGAGCCATAGCCGGCGGCGAAGTCGATGCCGGCGTGCATCCGCACATAGCCCAGGATCGGATGGCGCCGCAGACCGAAGCCGGAAGTCACGTGGCCGGCAACGGGGGAGCCCAGCCCGACAACCTCTTCCTGTTGTTCCGCTGGCGCGGTCACGTCGGCGAGCGCGTCGACCAATTGGCCATCCTTGCCCCAGCGGACGAGCTGCGTACGTGCCTTGCTGCCGCGATCGAGCCCGGCATAGAGCAGGTCGCCGGGTTGGGCCTCTCCGCCGGCCGAACGACGGTATGACAGCACGAAGTCGAATTCGTCCGAGGGGTCGATCCCGTCGAGTGCGCTATGTTCGTCGAGCGCGCGCAGATAGTCCTGGATTGCGGCGGGCGGTGCGCCCGCCGCGCGGGCCGAGCGGTAGAGGCTCGATCCGACGATGCCGCGGATGCGCAACGGGGTGGCATCGACCGCAATCGCGCGTTTGCCGACTGTCAGTGCGCCACCATGGCGCTCGATCGCCAGATCGAGATCGAAGCGCGCGCGCAACGACAGCGCTTCGAGCGGGCGCGGCGTGCTGGCATCGGCGCGTTCGCCCAGCGTGATCGCAATATGCGTGCCCGGCGCCAGTTGGCCGAGCGGGATCGCATTGGCGACGAGCGCGGCGGCATGCGCGGCATCATCTGCGGCGACGCCTGCGCGCTGCAACATGCGGGGGAAACTGTCCTGGCTGCCGAGCGTGGCGACAAGGTCCAGCCGGGGCCGTTCGGGCGCTGCGGCGAGCGGCATGACCAGCGTGCCGGCATCGGCCAGGCGCTGCGGCGCCGTGCCGTAAGACAGCGGGCGCAGGGCCGCGCTGCGAAAATGGTCGTCGGCCGAACGGTCGATCGCGACGGGAACCGCAGCCGAAAGTGGCGACGTTCCGGGAAACAGCAGCCACGCAGCCAGCATCAGACCGATCAGCGAAACCACACCGCGCCACCAGCGCGGGCTGCCGATGTCCTCGGCCAGGTCGCAAACAGGGTCGAGATCTCGCAACCGTGTGTGCAACGCACGAAAGCGGGCAGTGAAGCCATGGGGATTAGCGTCGGAGGTGGTATTGGTCGTGGGTACGATTGGGGCTGCGGGCGCGGCGAACGCAAGCGCATCGGCAGCAATCAACGCTGACCCCCGCGGCCTGTACACGTATCGCGCCCTTTCGCTTCGGTGCCGACCATGCGCGATTTGCATGCGCGGCGCGTGTCTGCCGGATCAGCAGCGCTGCACAAGCCTGCACCGTTAAAGTTAATCCCGGGTAAAAATGGCGGCTTGCCGGCTGGCCCATCGCACTCTGGGCATGGCCCGCAAGCCATACTGTGTTCGTCCACAGCCCCAAGGGGGCCTCGCGCTTGAACGCATGCGAACGCAATGCCACATTCCATGCCATGCACCGCCCGACGCACGCTCTCCCGCGCCGGCATACCAGCGACCGCGCCGGCGTCAGCAGCGACGGCGGCGCGGTGAAGGCGGTGCTCGGCCCCACTAACACCGGCAAGACGCACCTCGCGATCGAGCGGCTCTGCGCGCATTCGTCCGGCGCGATAGGCTTTCCGCTGCGGCTGCTGGCGCGCGAAGTCTATGACCGCGTGGTCGCGATCAAGGGGCCGAATCAGGTCGCCTTGATCACCGGCGAGGAGCGCATCGAGCCCAAGGACGCGCGCTGGCTGCTGTGCACCGCCGAGGCCATGCCGACTCACGCCGATCTGGCGTTCGTGGCTTTGGACGAGGCGCAGATTGGCGCCGATCCCGAGCGCGGGCACGTGTTCACCGACCGACTGCTTCACGCGCGCGGGCGCGAGGAAACGATGCTGCTGGGTTCGGCCATGCTCGAACCATTGGTACGCAAGCTGGTGCCCGAAGCGGAGATCATCAGCCGCCCGCGCTTTTCGACTCTCACTCACGTTGGCGCGAAGAAGCTCTCGCGCATCCCGCCGCGCAGCGCGATCGTCGCGTTCTCGGCCGAGCAGGTTTACGCCATCGCCGAGATGCTGCGCCGGTTCCGCGGCGGCGCGGCGGTGGTGATGGGCGCGTTGAGTCCGCAGACGCGCAATGCCCAAGTGGCACTCTACCAGTCGGGCGAGGTCGATTATCTCGTTGCCACCGACGCGATCGGGATGGGGCTCAATCTCGATATCCACCACATCGCCTTTGCCGGGCTCTCGAAGTTCGACGGGCATCGCCAGCGGCGGCTGACCCCGGCGGAAATGGCGCAGATCGCGGGCCGCGCCGGGCGGCACCAGCGCGATGGCACATTCGGCACATTGGCGGGGAATGGTTCGAATGCGGAGTTCACGCCCGAAGAAATCTATGCGATCGAAGAGCATCGCTTCCCGCCGCTGACCCGGCTGTTCTGGCGCGAAGCCGAACCCCGCTTCGATTCGGTGGCAACGCTGATTGCCGATCTCGAAAGTCCGCCGCCCCGGCTGGAACTTGCCCCTGCTCCCGAGGCGATCGACCTGGCAGTGCTGAAACGGCTGTGTGAGGAGCCCGAGATTGCGCCCACCTTGCGCGGATCGGGTACGATCGCGCGGTTCTGGTCGGCGTGCCAGTTGCCCGACTTCCGCCAGCAGGGCGCCGAAACGCATGGCCGGTTCATCGCGCGGTTGTGGCAGGATTTGCGTAACGGGACGCTGGGCGCGGACTATATCGCGCAGGCCATTGCGCAGCTCGATAACCCATCGGGCGATATCGATACGCTGCAGGGCCGCATCGCCGCGATCCGCAGTTGGGCTTACATCGCGCAGCGGCCCGACTGGGTCATGGCGCGCGAGGAAATGGCGGCGCGCGCGCGCGCGGTCGAGGCGCGGCTGTCCGATGCGATCCACGCGCGGCTGACCGAACGCTTCGTCAACCGCCGCACCAGCGTGCTCATGCGCAAGACCGGCGCCGATGCCGCGCTGCTGCCGGTGGAGATCGACGATGCCGGCGCAGTCACGGTCGATGGCGAGCCGTTGGGGCATCTCGAAGGGTTTCGCTTCGAGGTCGATGCATCGGCGCGGGCTTCGGACCGCAAGTTGTTGCTCGCGGCGGCCGATCGGCACTTGCCTTCCCTGATTGCGGCGCGTGCGACTGCGCTTGTGGCGTCAGCCGCTGCCGATGATCCGATACTCCAGTGGCGCGGTGCCGCAATCCTGTGGCGGGGGCATCCGGTTGCGCGGCTTGAACTTGGCCGGACGCTGCTTTCGCCGCGGGTTCGGCTGGAGGCCGCGGTCGGGCGGCTAGACCCACCGCTGCGCATTGCCGTTCAGATCGCGCTTGATGGCTGGTCGGAACGCGGTCGGCGGCGTCCACTGGCCGCGCTGATCCGGCTCGACGAAGCCAGCCGCGATCCCGCGTCGGGGCCGGAACTGCGCGCCTTGCTGCTGCACCTGATCGACGGCGGAGGGACGATCGTGCGCGTGGATGTGGGGTTGGACCGGCTCGAACCCGCGCTGCGCGAACGGTTGCGCCGGCTTGACGTCAGGATCGGAGCGCTCGACGTGTTCGTGCCTGGCGCACTAAGGCCAGCGGCGATGGCGTGGTGGAGCCGGCTGGCTTCAGTGAAAGGCATCAGTCATCGCCCGCCGCCCACCGTGATGCCCTCCACCATCGATGCGCGCGATTCGTGCGCCGGCTATCGCCGCGTGGGTGCGCAAGCGTTGCGGGTCGATCTGGCCGAACGGCTGTTGCACGCCGCGCACCGCACCCGCGCCGCTGGTGGCAAGTTGTTCGTGCTCGAACCCGCGACGGCGCGCTCGATGGGATTGACCGGGGCGAGCTATGCCGCGCTGCTGCGCGCCGGCGGCTTTCGCGTGACGATGCCGCGCCGGCTGAGCGAAACCGAACATGGACCGACTGCACCGCCGTTGTGGCACTGGCGCCGTCCCCGCGCCGAACCTGTTGCGGCGCGAATCGCATCTCCGCCGCCACGCCATGCCGCCTTTGCTGCATTGGCAGACCTGGTGCGCTAAGCAGACGGCGCGCGGGCACATATGCGGATCGACAAGCTCCTGTGGTTCCTGCGGCTCGCTAAATCGCGTAAGCTTGCGCAGCAATTGGCCGAAACCGGCCATATCCGGCGCAACGGCGATAGGGTGGATCGCGCGGCGCAGGCGGTGACGGTCGGTGATGTCCTGACGGTGCCGCTGGGTGCGCGTGTGGTTGTGATCCGGGTCCAAGCGCTGCCTGTACGGCGCGGTCCGGCGCCCGAAGCCCAGGCCTGCTACGTGCGGTTGGACACACCGGCCGTGCTGAAGCCTGAAGAGACGCTTGACGCGCCGGCTTCTTCGCCTCTAGCAGGGCGCGATTACGAACTGCCTGAGGGAAGTGCTGCGCCATGACTTACGTCGTCACCGATGCCTGCATCAAGTGTAAGTACATGGATTGCGTCGAGGTTTGCCCGGTTGATTGCTTCTACGAAGGCGAAAACATGCTGGTGATCAATCCCAGCGAATGCATCGATTGCGGCGTTTGCGAACCCGAATGCCCCGCCGAAGCGATCCTGCCCGACACCGAAAGCGGGTTGGAGCAGTGGCTTGAACTGAACACCAAGTTCTCGGCGGAATGGCCCAATATCACCACCAAGAAGGATTCGCCCGAAGACGCGGACGAGTTCAAGGGCCAGGACGGGAAGTTCGAGAAATTCTTCTCGACCGAACCCGGCGAAGGCGACTGATCGCGCGGCTTTCGACCCTGCGACGGCGCGCTGGAACCTTACAGTTCTGCGCTGACCGATGCCCAAGCCCGCAGGCTTGGGCGAATCCTGCCTGACAACATTGCTCAAAACGCTGCGCTGTTTCGCCATACGGGCTGCGCATGTGGCTGTTTTACGCAAGCTCTGGTAATTTTATTACAGAAGTGCTAAATGGGTTGCATACGGCGGTGGACCTTTCCGCGCCGTGTTTCATCACGAGAAGGCAGGTTAACGGCAAACGGAACGCGAGGGCTTGGCGACCGCGATGACGATCGCTTTCCAAGACCGGGTCCGGGGGAATTTTCCCCATTTGCCGCTCACACCCGCCCGTGTCGAAAGGACAACAAATGGCAGGCAAGGCACTCGCCTTCGATGTTGGGGACTACGTCGTTTATCCTAAGCACGGCGTCGGCCGTGTGGTTGAGCTTCAGAATGAAGAAATTGCCGGAATGAAGTTGCAGCTTTACGTGCTGCGCTTCGAAAAGGAACGCATGACCTTGCGTGTTCCGGTCAACAAGGTCGAATCGATCGGCATGCGCAAGTTGTCCTCGGACAAGACGCTGCGTGAAGCGCTCGATACGCTCAAGGGCAAGCCCAAGGTCAAGCGTACGATGTGGTCACGCCGCGCCCAGGAATACGAAGCCAAGATCAATTCGGGCGATCTGGTGTCGATCGCCGAAGTGACTCGCGACTTGTTCCGTGCCGACGATCAGCCCGAGCAGAGCTATTCGGAACGGCAGATTTTCGAAGCGGCCTCCTCGCGCCTGGCGCGCGAGCTTGCAGCGATGGAAAAGACCGACGAACCGACTGCACTCAAGAAGATCCTTGCGATCCTCAACGAACATGCGCCGAAGTATTACGAAACGGCCTGACGGCACGATCGCGGATAAATACGAAAAGGGCTGCCGGGCAATCGGCGGCCCTTTTTCGTGGTGCATCGTGGCAGTACTTGCAGGCCGTGCCGCAGTGTCCTATATCAGTAACACAGCAAGGGGAGTGTTTGCCGATGTTCAAGGACCTGTTTCGTGCACTGGCGTCGGTCGCCGTGCTCGGCATTGCCACCAGCCTGAGCGGCTGTGATGGCAACATCACCATCGACGGGATGAAGGGCGTGCCGCTGGCAGAGCTCGATCTCGGCGGTGCGGCGCCCGGGGAAGTGACCTTGCTGGGACCGGACAAGGTGCATCTCATTTCCGGCGACAAGCTTGCAATCAGCGTCGATGGCAATGACGCAGCCAAGGCGCGGTTGCGGTTTTCGATCAGCGACGGCAAACTCAGCGTCAGCCGCGATCACTGGAAGATGGGCGAAGGCAGCAGCACCGCCACCATCAACGTGACGATGCCGGCACCCAGCAAGCTGGTGATGGCCGGATCGGGCCAGATCGATGCCGATGTGCTGTCGGGCGACGATGCCCAGATCACGATTGCCGGATCGGGCTCGATTTCGTCTCCGAAAACCAATGTCGGCAAGCTCAAGATCGACATCGCCGGTTCGGGCTCGGCCAAGGCGGCCGGCACCGCGCGCGAGCTTCGGAGCAACATCGCGGGCAGCGGCAGCGCCGATCTGGCCGGACTCAAGGTTGGCCAGGCCGATGTGACCGTAGCCGGTTCGGGCAACGCCATTTTCGCCAGCGACGGCGATGTGAAGGCCACGATCATGGGTTCGGGCGAAGTCCGCGTGACCGGCCGCGCCAAGTGCACGGTCAAGTCGATGGGTTCGGGCCGGCTGGTGTGCGAAACCCCGGTGGCTACGGCCAAGGATGATGAAGAACCGAAGGACGATGCTTCGGACGAAAACTGATCAGGCCGCGGCGCGTGCCATCCGGTCGTTGATGGCGGCGCCGATCCCGGAGTGCGGGATCGGCGCAACCGCGATGCGTGGGTGTTGCGAGGCCGCTGCAAGGTGCAGGCACGCGTAAAGCCGCGCGGCCGCTTCGGCCAGGTCTCCGGTTTCCGACAGCGAAACGTTGCCTTCTACCTTACCGAAGCCGATCATGAATTCGTCGTGTCCGGGTTCCGATGCATCGAGGCGCACCGGTTTGCCTGGGGCGTAGTGGCTGGCCAATTGCCCCGGCGCTTCGATGACCAACGTCGTGACGCCATCGCGCAGGCCGATAATGCCTGAAATCGAAGCTTCCTCGATCGGGCCGGGGCGCAGTAAGGCCCACCCCCCGCCCTCGCGGATTGCAACGATGGTCGATTCGATGCCGCGGTGCGTCTTGCCGCCATCCAGTACCAGACGCACCCGATCACCCAGCGATGCCGCAACATGGGCCGCGCTGGTTGGGCTGACTCCACCGCTGCGATTGGCGCTGGGTGCTGCGAGCGGCAGGCCGGATGCCACCAGCAGTGCTTGCATCACCGGATGGTCGGGACAGCGCAACGCCACCGTCGGTAGCCCGGCGCTGACCGCGCTTGCTAGCTCGGCGTCAACACGGCGCGGCAGGACCATGGTCAGCGGTCCCGGCCAGAAGTGCGCCGCCAGCAAGCGTGCCCGCTCGTCGAAATGCGCATACCGTTCAGCTCCGGCAAGATCGGGTACATGGACGATCAACGGATTGAAATCGGGCCGCCCCTTGGCGCGATAGATCCCCGCAACGGCGTCATCGCTGTCGGCCCGCGCTGCGAGCCCGTAGACCGTCTCGGTAGGAACTGCGACCAGTCCTCCTCCGCAGAGCACCTCCACCGCTTCGGCAATCCCGGCTCCGTCCGCCACGCGAATGTGCCCGGTACCGTTGCCCGGCTGGCCAGCTTGCAGCGGCGGTTCATTGTGCTTTGTCGCATCCATGGCTTGTCGCTATAGCCCGCTCAACCGGCCAAGGAACAGGCCGCCGGACAGGATACCAACCGATGGACTTCATTTCGCCCACCGCCGACCAGGTCCTGGCCATGCGCGTTAATGCCGGCATCGATGAACTGGCGCAAAGCGAACGATTTTCCGCGGCGAGCCCCGATCTGGTCGAGGCGATTGCCGAAGGCATCGCCGCGCTGGCGGCGGGCGAATTCGCCCCGCTCAATCGCATCGGGGATATCCAGGGTGCGCGGCTGGCCAACGGCGTGGTGTCGCTGCCCGACGGCTTCGACGCAGCCTATCACCACTATGTCGAGCAAGGCTGGAATGCGATTTCTGGCCCGGTTGCTCACGGCGGGCAAGGCTTGCCGTTCACGCTGGCGACTTGCGTCCTGGAAACGTTGGGTGCGGCCAACATGGCGTTTACGCTGCTGCCGATCCTGACCGTTGGCGCTATCGAGGCGATCGACCACCATGGCAGCGACGCGCAGAAGGCGCTCTATCTCGAAAAGCTGGTCAGTGGCGAATGGTCGGGCACGATGAACCTGACCGAGCCACAGGCCGGCAGCGACGTTGGAGCGCTGCGCTCAACCGCCACGCCGATCCCGGATGGCGAACATGCTGGCAAGTACCTGATAAAGGGTACAAAGATCTACATCACCTGGGGCGAGCACAACCTGGCGAGCAACATCGTTCATCTCGTGCTGGCGCGGACGCCGGGCGCGCCGGCGGGTTCGCGCGGGATCTCGTTGTTTGTCGTGCCGAAGTTCCACGTGAAACATGACGGCGGCCTGGGTGATCGAAACGACGTGCGCTGCGTGTCGATCGAGCACAAGCTGGGCATCAACGCTTCGCCCACGTGCGTGATGAGCTATGGCGACAATGACGAATGTATCGGCGAGATGGTCGGCCACGAAAATGGCGGCCTGCGCGCTATGTTCACGATGATGAATTCGGCGCGAATCAATGTCGGCAGCCAGGGCGTGCAGATCGCCGAACGCGCGTGGCAAGCCGCCCGCTGGTACGCAGCAACGCGGGTGCAATCGGCGCGCGCCGGGAGTGCGGACAAGAACTCCGTCGCGATCATCGAACATCCCGACGTTCGCCGCACCTTGCTGCGGATGCGCGCGCTGACCGAGGGGGCGCGCGCTCTGCTGTATTACACCGCCGGGCAGGTCGATCGCGGCAGCCTGGGCGATGAGGCCGCGCAGATGCGCGCCGAAGTGCTGGTGCCGATGCTCAAGGCCTGGGGCACCGACATCGGCTGTGAGGTGGCAAGCCTGGGCGTGCAGATCCACGGCGGCATGGGCTTTGTCGAGGAGACCGGCGCCGCACAGCACTACCGCGACGCGCGCATTGCGCCGATCTACGAAGGCACCAACGGCATCCAGGCCGCCGATCTGGTCACGCGCAAGCTCGGGTTCGAGAACGGCGGCGTGGTGCAGGCATTGCTCGCCGAAGCTGCTGCTGACTGTGCCGAGGCGCCGCAGCTTGGCTTGTTGGCGCAGGATACGATGGCGGTGGCGCGTTGGATGACCGAGAGCGCCTCGCTCGACGACAAGCTGTCGGGCAGCGTGCCCTTCACCACGATGTGCGCGGTGACGGTGGCGGGCTGGCAGTTGCTGCGGCAGGCGCGCGCGACCGATAACCCCGCCAAGCGCGTGGTTGCGCGGTTCTTTGCCGATCACATCGCGCCCGAAGCGCGTGGGTTGGCGGCATCGGCGATGGGCGGTTCGGCGCTGCTCTACGAACTCGATGCGGTCGAGCTGGCCGGTTGATCAGGCGCGATGACCGATCGTAACGATCTGCTCGCGCGGATTGCCGACGCGCTCGAACGGCTAGCGCCGCCAGTCGACGCCAAGACGGACTGGCTGTCGCACCCGGCCTATGTCTGGGACGGCGAGATAGCGCGTGCGGTGCCAACGCTGGTCGCACCCGCGCTCGACCTGATGCGGGGGATCGATGCGCAGAAGGCTGCTGTGGTGGGCAACGTGCTGCGACTGGCGGCTGGCGCAACGGCGCATGACATGTTGCTGTGGGGTGCGCGCGGCATGGGCAAGTCTGCGCTGTTGCGGGCGGGCGTAGCGGCGGCACAGGCCGATGGGCCGCGCCGCATCGCGCTGGTCCAGGCAGTGCCCGATTCCGGCCTTGCCGCGTTGTTTACCGCGCTCGGCCGCGAGCCGCGCAGCTACCTGGTGTTCATCGACGATCTCGGGTTCGAAGCGGGCGATGCAGGTGGCGCGCGGCGCTTGCGCAGTTGGCTGGAAGGCGGGGTCGAGGCACGGCCCGGCAACGTGCGGCTGGCAGTGACCTCGAACCGCCGCGCGATCGTCGAGCGCCATGCCAGTGAGCAGGGTTGGTCGGTGGAAGATGGGCCGATCAACCCGCGCGATGCGGTCGATGACAAGCTGGCGCTGGCCGATCGCTTCGGGCTGAGCCTGGGCTTTCACAACTGTTCGCAAGATGATTATCTCGCGATCATAGCCGGTTATGCTAACAGGTATGGCTTAGCCTGGACCGAGGCTGAAGCGCTCGAATGGTCGAAACGGCGCGGCGCACGGTCGGGCCGGGTTGCCTGGCAATTCGTCAACGAACTGGCGGGCCGCGCGGGCAAGCTGCTTTAGGGTTTCGGCTGGGTCAGGCTTGAATCCTGGTCAGGCGTTGCAACGAGATTGCTCACGGTGCTGGGGGCCTTCAGTACCCGCCCCGATGAAACGGGCGCGATGGCGGCCGAGGGCGCTGCGCCGGGCGCGATGACCCGCCAGATTACCCCGCCGGTGTCGTCGCTGACCAGCAGCGCGCCGTCGTGCGCGAAGGCAACCCATACCGGGCGCCCGCGGGTGGTTTTCTGATCCTGGTTGAGGAACCCGGTCAGCACCTTGATCGGCTGTGCCGGCAGCACATTGCCGCGCGCATCGAAGCCGACGAACACGACATCGTAGCCCGACATCGGCTTGCGGTTCCACGATCCGTGATTGGCGATAAACGCGCCATTGGCGAACCGAGCGCCCAGCCGGTGTCCGCCGCGCGCGAAGGCCAGGCCGAGCGGCGCAACGTGTGCGCCCAGCGCATATTCGGGCTTGCGCACGTAATCGTTGATGTAGATCGGCAGCGGCGCGTTGACGCGCGCGTCGACGTTGTTTTTCCAGTAGATCCACGGCCAGCCATAATGCGCGCCGATCGGCACGTTGGTCAGGTAATCGGGCACAAGGTCCGATCCGAGCATGTCGCGTTCGTTGACCACGGTCCACAATTCGCCGCTCGCCGGGTTCCAGTCGAGCCCGTTGGCGTTGCGCAAGCCCGATGCGTAGATCCGCGAGGACTTGGTGGTGAAGTCGTATTCGTGGATCGCGGCGCGGCCCTCTTCGGCGGCAATGCCGTTGTCGGCGATGTTGGTCGACGAACCCACCGTGACGTAAAGCTTGGTGCCATCGGGGCTGAGGATCGCATTGCGTGCCCAGTGCGCGCCGCCCGCGGGCAGGTCCATGAGCTTTTCCGGCTTGCCCACGAGTTGCGTGTCGCCCAGCTTGTAGGGGAACGACAGCACCGCGTCGTTGTTGGCCACGATCAGGTGATCGTCGCGGAACACCATGCCATAGGGGGAATTGAGCGCGGGATTGCGCATTTCGAAGCGCTGTTCGGCCACACCATCGCCATTGGCATCGCGCAACAGCACGATCGCGTTGGGCGAGACACCCCCGGCGCCGGCCTTGTTCATCAGCCAGCGTTCGACGATGCCGCTGATGCCGCTTTCGCCATGTCCGCCCGGTGAATTGGTCTCGGCCGCGAGCACGTCGCCATTGGCCAGCACCGTCAGCGTGCGGGGGTGATTGAGGCCTTCGGCAAAGCGCGTGACCGTCAACCCTTGCGCGGCCACGGGTGCTTCGCCCGCTTTCCAGCCGACCGGATCGGCCACGCGGATCGTGGGGATCGTCTGCACATCCGGGTAAGCCAGCTTGGGCTTGAGGCCGGTGACTTGCGCTTCGGTGTATTGCGCGCTCTGTCCGTTCAAGATCCAGGTGCCGAGGCCCAGGAAAACCACGAGGAAGATGCCGATGCCGAACAGGCTTTTTTGAATACGGGTCATGCCGCTTACCTAAGGCGCTGCAACGACAACGGCAATGGGCGCAGACATCCCCCCGTCTTGCGCCTTGTGGGCGACCGAGTATGACGGCAGCCATGTACAGTTTCACTGCCCCCACCGATGCCGGCAAGGCCGAAATCTGGCGCGAATTGCGCGGCGCAGCGGTCGCGCTGACCGAAGGTGAGCCCGACACGGTCGCCAATATGGCCAACCTGGCTGCGCTGATCTGGCAATTCGTGCCCCGGTTGAACTGGGCTGGGTTCTATCGTGTGATCGATGGCGAACTGGTGCTGGGTCCATTCGTGGGCAAGCCCGCCTGCATCCGCATCGCCATCGGTGCCGGTGTCTGCGGCACTGCCGCGCAGAGCGGCGCCACGCAATTGGTGGCCGATGTTCACGCTTTCCCCGGCCACATAGCTTGCGACGCCGAAAGCGCGTCCGAACTGGTGGTGCCGGTGCTGCGCGATGGCGTGGTGATCGCGGTGATCGATCTCGATAGCCCCGAAGTTGCGCGGTTCGACGCCGAGGACGCCGCCGGTCTTGAAGCGCTGGCCAGAGTTATCTCACCCCGCATTTGATTGCACGGTTGCTGCACCGATTCGGGACAGCCCTTACGAAGTTGGCGCGAAGGCATGGTTTGCCGCGGCTTGCGATGCTAAATTTCCCGTTAACGTGATGCCATGCGCCGATTCCGGTGCGGGCAGCGCCTTTCCGGGGACCGAGCATGACCCTTTTTCGTACCACCGCGCTTTTTGCTATGGCACTCGTCGGAGCCACGGCGGCTCCCGCAGTCGCTCAGGATGGACCTCCTCCTCCCCCGACAGGTGCGCATGGCGGCGGCTGGCAGGGGAACTGGCAGGGCCAGTGGCAAGCGCCCGAAAACCGCGTCTACAACGGCACCTGGAGCGGGACATACGAACGCGGCGGTTATCCCGGTGGCTCGATGTCGCAGATGGATGGCCCCCCTCCTGAAGGGCCTGCGGGCGGATGGGCGCCGCCGCGCGACGAGCATTGGCAGCGGATGGTGGAACGGTGCAGCAGCGATCACCGCGGCGGCAAGATCGGCGGCGCGGTCATCGGCGGTGTTGTCGGCGGGGTGATCGGAAACCGGCTGGCCGATGGCAATCGCACGCTCGGCACGGTGATCGGCGCGGGCGCGGGAGCGCTGGGCGGTGCCGCCGTTGGCGGAGCGATCGATCGCCGGCATGATCGCGAGTGCGACGAATTCTTCCATTCGGCCGGGCCTGGCGGAGCGCCCTACCCTGGCGGACCTGGCGGATGGGGTCCACCGGCCGGTCCGGGCGGATATGGCCCTGGCGGTTATGGTTATGGGTACATGTGGGTGCCGGTCATGATCCAGGGCGGCGGCCGCGGCTACACCGAGACCGTGACGACGACCGAAGAGTTCGTCGATGATGGCGGATCGCGCCGCGTGATTTATCGGAAGCCTGCCCGGATCATTCACCGCGCTCCGCCGCGCCGTGTCCACGACAAGCGCGTTTACATCGGCGGTAGCTGAGCACTGCAGTCCAAACCGGCCGGGCGGATCGCAATCCGCCCGGCCGTTCGCGCCATCAGAGCTTGCGCCCGATCAGTTCCTTCATGATCTCGTTGGTCCCGCCGAAGATACGGGTCACGCGTGCGCCACGCCACATCCGCGCGATCGGGTATTCGTTCATGTAGCCCGCGCCGCCGTGCAATTGCAGGCACTTGTCCATAACTTCCCACTGCAGTTCGGTATGCCACAGCTTGGCTGCTGCGCCTTCCTCTGCCGTCAGTTCGTGCCGGAGCAGACGTGCCAGTGCCCAATCGAGGTGCGCCCAACCGACTTGCAGCTTCGACTTGAGATCGGCCAAGGTAAACCGGGTGTTCTGAAAATCGAGCACGGCCTTGCCGAATGCTTTGCGGTCGCGCGCGAATCCGACCGTCATGTCGAAGGCCCGCTGCGCGCTGGCTTGCGCCGAGACCGCGATGCTCAGCCGTTCCTGCGGCAATTCGCTCATCAGATAGACGAAGCCCTTGCCCTCTTCACCCAGGCAGTTGGTGATCGGCACGCGCACGTCTTCGAAAAACAGTTCCGACGTATCGGCTTCATCTTGCCCGATCTTGTCGAGGTTGCGGCCCCGCTTGAAGCCTTCGCGGTTTGCCTCGACCAGCACAATCGACACGCCCTTCCACTTCGGCTCGATTTCGGTGTCGGTCTTGACGCAAACCAGGATCAGATCGGCATTCTGGCCATTGGTGATGTAGGTCTTCGACCCGTTGATAACGTAGTGATTGCCGTCTTTTTTGGCTGTGGTCCGCATGGCTTGAAGATCCGATCCGGTGCCCGGTTCGGTCATCGCAATCGCGGTAATGACCTCGCCCGCGACCATCTTGGGCAGCCAGTGTTTCTTTTGTTCTTCCGAGCCATAGGAAACGATATAATTGGTGACGATGTCCGATTGCAGCGAAAATCCGGTCGTAGCGCCGCCGTAATAGGCGCTTTCTTCGTCCACGATCGCATTGTAGCCGAAATCGAGGCCGAGCCCGCCGTATTCTTCGGGCACTGTCGGGCACAGCAAACCGAGTTCGCCGGCCTTAGGCCAGATCGATTTAGGCACGATTTTGGCTTCGCCCCACTCGGCTGCGTGCGGCGCAATTTCTTCGAGCATGAACCGCCGTACTGTCTGGCGAAACGCCTCGTGATCATCGTTGTAAGCGGTGCGAGCGAGCGAATCGAGCGACATGATTGGTCCCTTCCCGGATGCGGTTCTGGCTATTGCCTGCGAACCTAGTGGTGTCCGGTGTTTCGGGTCAATCGTGAATTTAATCGCTCGATTAAATTAAACGGAATTCAACGTGCTCAGATGCCCCCACCGGTCAGTCGCTGGCAGATCAAGTCGAGTTGATCCAATGTGCGATAGCGGATCGTGACCGAGCCGGTGCGCGGATCGGCGTCGGTCTGGATCGCAACCTTGAGGCCGAGAAATTCTTCGAGATGCGCCTGGACTGCGGCGATATCGGCCGAGTTCGACGGATCACGCCCCGCCCGCGCACGTCGCGGCGCACTGGCCTCGTCACCCTTGGCGGCGCGCTTGGCGAGCCGTTCCGCATCGCGTACCGAAAGCCCCTTGGCCACAATCTGGCGGGCGATAGGCGCAGGATCGGGCAGCGCGGCGAGCGCGCGGGCGTGGCCCATGGTGAGCGCACCTGTTTCGAGCTGGGTCAGCACCTCATCGGGCAACCCAAGCAAACGCATCAGATTGGCGACGTGGCTGCGCGATTTGTCGACGAATTCGGCGATTTCCTGTTGGGTAAGGCCATCGCGTTCCGACAGCCGATGGTAGGCGCGCGCTTCTTCGACCGGGTTGAGGTCCTCACGCTGAAGGTTTTCGATCAGTGCCAGCGCGGTCACTTCGCGCTCATCGAGCTGGCGCACGATGGCTGGGATTTCGTGGACCTTGGCGCGCTGGGCAGCGCGCCAGCGGCGTTCGCCCGCGACGAGCTGGAAGCGGTTGTTCCCCAAAGGTCGGACAACTACTGGCTGGATCACGCCGCGCGCCGCGATCGATCGGGCCAGGTCATCGAGCGCGGCTTCGTCGAAATGGCGGCGCGGCTGATCGGGATGCGATTCGATGTCTGCCACCGCCAGCATGGCCAGGCCGGTTTCGGCCGGGGCAGACGGGTCTCCGGCCGATCGCGCGAGGGGTTCTTCGCGCCGGGTCTCGCCCATCAGCGCGCCCAGGCCCCGCCCCAGTGCACTGCGGCGCGCGGGTCCCGTTGCCGGCGCCGGCGTTGGTGTCTGGCCGGTGATCCGGATGACCTGGTCGTCGCCGCCGCTCATGCCGCCTTCCTCTGCTTGGGCAATCGCGCGATCAGTTCACGCGCCAATTGCATATAGGCCTGTGATCCGGCGCAGGCGTGATCGTAGACCAGCGCGGGTAGCCCATGGCTCGGTGCTTCGGAAAGCCGCACGTTGCGCGGAATTACCGCTTCGAACACCAGTTCGCGCAAGCATGAACGGACGTCGTCGGCGACCTGGTCAGTCAGGCGGTTACGCCGATCGAACATGGTGAGCACAATGCCGATAATGCCGAGATTGGCGTTGAAGCGCTGCTGCACGCGCTCCACCGTCTGCAAAAGCTGGCTCAGGCCTTCGAGTGCGAAGAATTCGCATTGCAACGGCACTAGCAAGGTGTCCGCCGCCGATAATGCGTTGAGCGTGAGCAGGCCCAGCGAGGGCGGGCAATCGATCATGCAGATATCATGGCCCGTATGCTGTGAGAGTATCGACCGCAGCCGGCCGGTGCGATCCTCGACGCTGACCAGTTCGACTTCGGCGCCCGACAAATCGACCGTGGCCGGCACGATATCGAGCCCGGGGATGCGCGTGGGCATGAGGCAGTCGGCAATCGGCGCCTCGTCGATGATAACGTCGTAACTCGAACGGAGCCGTTCGCCGGTCGAAATGCCGATGCCGGTCGATGCGTTGCCTTGCGGGTCGAGATCGAGCAGCAGCACGCGCCAGCCCGTAGCAGCCAGTGCGGTTGCGATGTTGATCGCGGTGGTGGTCTTGCCGACGCCGCCCTTCTGGTTCGCAACTGCGATGGTGATCATTCTGGTCGTCCTTTAGGAGCCGTGTGATCGGGTTTGACTGGCATCGAAACCCAGCAATCGGCCCGTCACGATACCGGCTGCCGGATCAGTGATCGATTGTTCCACGTGGAACATGTGATTCCAGCGCCCTGACAGCATTTCCAGTTCTTGCGCTGCCTTTGCCCCCTTGGGCAACAACCAATGCGTGTGCGGTGTGGAAAAGCGTGCGGAAACTTCGATGAGCGTCTCCAGCGGCGCAAAGGCGCGTGCTGAAATCGTGCCATATGTGCCTGGCGGCAATTGTTCGACGCGCGACAGGACGGTTTGCGCGTTATCCAGTTGCAAAGCTCCCGCCGCACTCTGCAGCCAATCGGCTCGCAACCGTCGAGAATCCACCATCTGGACTTGAATGTCGGGTCGACAGATTGCGATCACGAGGCCAGGGAAGCCCGCTCCTGTTCCAAGATCGAGCCACGGCCCGGATGACAATGTTCCACGTGGAACAGTCAGCAGTTGCGCGCTGTCGGCAAAATGCCTGACCCAGAGACTGTCCAGCGAAGCCTTCGAGACAAGGTTCTGCCGGGCATTCTCGGCCGTCAAAAGCTCTGCCAGCACTCCGAGCCGGGACATAGCGAGTGAATCGACATCGAGCACATCCTGAAACCAGGATCGAGCCTCGGCTTCGGTTGTGATCATGCCGCCAATCGCTTGGCATGGACAAGCAATGTAGCGAGGGCCGCAGGCGTAATGCCCCCCACACGCCCCGCCGCGGCGAGCGTTTGGGGTTGGGCCAGGGTCAGCCGCTCGGCCATCTCGGCTGAGAGGCCGGGTATCGTGCGGTACGGAAAATCATCACCCAAGGGCACAGCCTCACCGGCCCGCAAGTCGCGCAATTCCGCATCCTGCCTCGCGAGGTAAGGTGCATATGCCGCATCCTCCGAGACTTCTTCGGCCAATTGCGGATCGATCGCGGCGAATTCACCAAGCCATGGTCCGAGCAATTCCAGCGTAACACCGGGGAAGCGTAACCATTCGCCCAATGGCATCCGGGAGCCGTCAGGCTTGATGGGCAGGCCGGCTCGAGCCAATTCGGATGCACTGGCTTCCCGAGCAAGCTTGGTCTCGATCGCAGAGCGGTCCGCTGCCCATTTGCCGAACCACGCTTGCCGCTCGGCCCCGATGCAACCCATTTCGATTCCGTGCGGGGTAAGACGCGTGGCCGCATTGTTGGCCCGCAGGCGCAGGCGATATTCTGCGCGCGATGTCAGCATCCGGTAGGGTTCGCTCACACCATGCAGTGTCAGATCGTCGATCATGACTGCGATGTAGCTGTTGGCCCGATCCAGCGCTGGAGGAATCTGGTTCAACGCACGCGACGCCGCGAACATCCCGGCGGCCAAACCTTGCGCCGCCGCTTCTTCGTACCCTGTTGTTCCGTTGATCTGGCCTGCGCAATACAGGCCAGGAATGGCCTTGACCGCCAGGCCCGAATCGAGCGCGCGCGGATCGATGTGATCATATTCCACCGCATAACCGGGCGTGGTGATCAGTACGTGCTCAAGCCCTTCGATGCTGCGCATCATTGCAAGTTGCACATCGCTTGGCAGCGATGTGCTCACCCCGTTGGGATAGATCGCCGAATCATCGAGTCCCTCTGGTTCGAGGAAAATCTGGTGACCGTCGCGGTCGCCGAAACGGTGGATCTTGTCCTCGATCGAGGGGCAATAGCGTGGGCCGGCGGCGCCGATCGCCCCGGTGAATAGCGGAGACCGGTCCAGCGCGGCGCGGATGATATCGTGCGTCGCCACGTTGGTCCGTGCGATGGCGCAGTGAAGTTGCGGCAGCACGCGACCTACACTCATTGGCGACATTGTCCATGGATCGGCATCGCTGGGTTGTTCAGGAAGCCGCGCCCAGTCGATCGTCCGCCCATCGAGCCTGGGCGGTGTTCCGGTCTTGAGTCGCGCCATCGGCAGTGCCTCGCGCAACTGCTCGGCGAGGCGCAATGCCGAAGCTTCGCCGATACGGCCGCCGTTCATGCGCTCTTCACCGCGAAACAGCCGGCCGCCGAGAAAGGTGCCGGTGCAGAGGATCACGGCGGACGCCGCGATGTGCTGGCCATCGGCAAGATCGAGCCCGCACACTTTTCCCGATGCCATCTGCAAATCAGCCGCCTCGCCAGCTATGATGGTCAATCCGCTTTGGGCCGACAGCATCGACTGGATGGCAGCACGAAAGCGTTTTCGGTCTGCCTGGACACGCGGGCCGCGCACAGCGCTGCCCTTCGATCGGTTGAGCATACGGTAGTGGATGGCGGCGGCGTCGGCCGCGCGGGCAATCAGTCCATCGAAGGCATCGACTTCACGGACGAGGTGGCCTTTGCCCAATCCACCGATCGCCGGGTTGCAGCTCATCGCGCCGATTGTCGCCGGATCGAAGCTGACGAGCGCCACCCGCGCACCCATCCGCGCGGCAACCGCGGCGGCTTCGCACCCGGCATGGCCACCACCCACCACGATCACGTCGAATTCCTGCATCGCCAGTCCGATACAGGAGGTCGCGATTCCCGTCAAAGACTGGTGGCGTTAGCGGTCATTGTTCCACGTGGAACACTACTTGCCGATGCAGAAGCGACCAAACAGGGCGTCGAGCATGTCCTCGACTCCGGTTCGCCCGACCAGCCGATCGAGTGCGCTTCGGGCATCGCGGAGGCCTTCCGCACAAAGGATTGGATCGCTCACACCGAACAGTGACGACAGCGACTCGTGGACTTGCCCCAGCAATCTATGCTGCCGTGCATTGAGCGCGGAATTGCCTGGCCGAGGAAGCGCGCTGCGTGCGAATGCAACCAGGTCGCCGCGCAATGCCGTCATTCCCGCACCGGACATGGCCGAGACACGGTGGCGCGGATCGATCTTTGCCGGCAGGTCGGCTCGATCGGCTTGTGCGCTGATTTCCCACAAGCATGCGACATCGGGCCCCTGCCCTTCGCCGCCCAGCCAAAACACCAGGTCTGCACGATCGGCTTCGGCTTTGGCACGTCCGATGCCGATCGCTTCAACGTGGCCCACCTCGTCGTCGCGCAAGCCAGCGGTGTCGATGAACACGAAGGGCAGCCCGTCTAGCGATACCGATGACGTCAGAACGTCGCGCGTAGTTCCGGCCTCGGGCGCTGTTATGGCTGCTTCGTGTTCGACCAAAGCATTGAACAATGTGGATTTTCCGGCGTTGGGCGGTCCGGCCAGAACCACGCGCAGGCCTTCGCGCAGGGGTTCTGCACGAGGCCGCGCAAGCCATGCGCCGATTTGCGCGCTGACTGCGTCGCAACGTTCAACGAAGCCCGGTGGAAGGTCTTCGCCGACTTCGCCCTCGTCTGAAAAATCGAGCGTGGCTTCTATCGCTGCGGACAAGCCCAGCACTTGTTCGCGCCATTCGTCGACTTGCCGCGAGAGCGCGCCGCCCGCCATCGCCATCGCTGCCTGCCGTTGGAGTTCGGTTTCGGCCGTGAGCAAGTCCGCCAGCCCCTCGGCCTCGGCAAGGTCGATCAGCCCGTTGGCGAAAGCGCGTCGGGTGAACTCGCCTGACTCGGCGCGGCGCAAACCAGGCCGATGGCCCAGCACGGCTTCGACGGCGGCGACTACAGCACGGCCTCCGTGCAAATGCAGTTCAGCGCAGTCCTCACCGGTTGCGCTCGATGGTCCGGGCATCCACAGGATCAACGCGCGATCAAGCTCGCTGCCATCGGCAGGGTTACGCAGCTTGCGCAAAGTTGCGCGGCGCGACTTGGGCAGAACGCCGGCGATACGCTGGAGTGCTTCGCCGGCATCAGGGCCGCTGATCCGGATCACGGCAACCCCGGCTGGTGGCGCACCCGATGAAAGCGCAAAGATCGTGTCGGCCATCAGCGGCCTTTAACTGCGCACGCCATCGAACGGAAGCGCTGCGGCTTTAAACTGTCCAGTGAGTCAGCCTTCGCTGCCTTCGGGCTTTTTCGGCGTTGGCGCATTGGCGAACCCGCCCATCGCCGCGGTCGCGCCCTTTTCCATGAATTGCTGGAACAGCTTGAGCCCGATTTCACCCATCGGAGCGATCTGCTTGGCGTAGCCTTGCAACTGGTCGACGCTGGAAACGCCCTTCATCGCCTTGGCCACCGCATCGACATAGACGTCGTTGGCCTTGGACACGTCGGGCAACCCCATGAAGCGCCGGGCTTCATCGGCGGAGCATTCGATCTCGATATTGACCTTCATCGGACACCTTCCCGCAAATATGCCCACTTGGCCGTGGTTCGGGCCCGTGGTTCTAACCACAGACTGTCATGCAGGCTTGGCAAAGTCCACAGCACCGGCCAAGCTGCCGCTGAACAGTTCATATCGACCAACGGCTTACGAACAGAGGACGAACGCAATGGGCGAGACCTGCAGCTTCCCCGCCATGGACGGCGAAGGCCCGATCCCCGGTTACCTGGCGACTCCGGCCGGGGCGCCCAAGGCGGCAATTCTGGTGATCCCGGAAATCTTCGGGGTCAACGCGGGTATCCGTTCGAAGTGCGAAAGCTGGGCCGCGCTGGGCTATGCCGCGATGGCGCCCGACATTTTCTGGCGGTTCGCGCCCGGCGTGGAACTCGATCCCGATGTACCCGAACAGATGCAGGAGGCGTTCGGCTATTTCGGCCAGTATGACCCGCAACTCGGCGTGAAGGACATCGAGGCCGCCATCCACTGGCTGAAGCGCGATCGCGGTTTCGCGAAAGTGGGCCTGGTCGGCTACTGCCTGGGCGGGCGGATGGCTTACATGGCGGCAGCGCGCACCGATATCGACGCTTCGGTCGGCTACTATGGCGTCATGATCGACCAGATGCTCAACGAGGCACACGCCATCGCCCATCCGCTGATGCTGCACATCCCGACCGCCGATCACTTCGTCGGCCCCGAGGCGCAACAGGCGATCCACAATGATCTCGAGTTGCACCCCAAGGTTACGCTTCACGATTATGCGGGACTCGATCATGGGTTCGCTGCGGAATTCGGTTCGCGCCGTGACGAGGAGGGCGCGCAACTGGCTGACCAGCGCACGCGCGACTTCTTTGCGCAGCATCTGGTACCGTGATCAGCTCCACTCCCTTGCGCGACGGAGCAGGCATCGCGGCGCGTTTCCTGCTGCCACTGACGCTGCTCGTGCTCATGGCAGTTTGCCTGGTTCATCCGCCGATGCGCTGGGGACTGGTCATCGCCGTGCCACTGCTGCTGGTGGCGGTTTGGGACTTCTTCCAGACGCGCCATTCGTTGCGGCGCAATTACCCGCTGCTGGCGCGCGTGCGCTGGGTGATGGAAGACCTGCGCCCATTTGCGCGCGCCTACATCGTTGAGGGTGATCTCGATGGCCGGCCCTTCAACATTGACCAGCGCGCGCTGGTCTATGCCCGGGCGAAAAACGAGCTTGATTCGCATCCCTTCGGCACCGAACTCGATGTCTATTCAGACGAATACGACTGGTTGGGTCATTCGATTTCGCCCAACGCCAAGGCGCCCGACGAATGGCGGCTGAAGGTTGGTGGCGAGCAATGCGCCAAGCCATATTCCTCGGCGCTGTTGAATGTCTCGGCGATGAGCTTCGGCGCGCTTTCGGCCAATGCCATCCGCGCGCTAAACCTTGGGGCCAAGCAGGGCAATTTCGCGCACGATACCGGTGAAGGCGGTCTATCGCCGCATCATCGCGCGAACGGTGGCGATTTGATCTGGGAAGTGGGCAGCGGCTATTTCAGTTGCCGCGATGCGGAGGGGCAGTTCGATCCCGCGCGCTTTGCCGATCTCGCGCAGCACGATCAGGTGAAGATGGTCGAGATCAAGCTCAGCCAGGGAGCCAAACCGGGTCATGGCGGCGTGCTGCCCGGACCCAAGGTCACCCGCGAAATCGCCGAGACGCGCGGCGTGCCGGAGGGGCAGGATTGCATCTCTCCAGCCGCGCATACCGCGTTTTCGACCCCGCGCGAACTGGTTGAATTCGCAGCAAAGATGCGCGAATTGTCGGGCGGGAAGCCAGCCGGGATCAAGCTGTGCATCGGCCAGCCGCACGAATTCCTGGCGATCTGCAAAGCGATGCTCGAAACCGGCATCCACCTCGATTTCGTGGTGATCGACGGGGCCGAGGGCGGGACGGGCGCGGCGCCGGTCGAATTGTCGAATAGCGTCGGCATGCCGCTGCGCGAAGGGCTGATCATGGCGCGTAATGCGCTGGTTGGCTGTGGGCTGAAGGACAAGGTGCGGCTCGGCGCGTCGGGCAAGGTCCATTCGGGCGCGGGCCTGGCGATGAACATGGCGCTGGGCGCCGACTGGTGCAATGCCGCGCGCGGGTTCATGTTCGCGCTGGGCTGCGTGCAATCGATGAAGTGCCATACCGATCGCTGCCCGACGGGCGTCGCCACACAGGACCCGTCGCGCCAACGCGCGCTGGTGGTCGAGGACAAGGCCACTCGCGTCGCCAACTTCCAGCGGCATACACTGCACGCACTGCGCGAAATGGTGGTGGCGATGGGGCTCAACAGCCCGTGGCAGATCCAGCCTCACGATCTGATGCAGCGGCTCAATTCAGCGCGCGCCGATCCGGTCGACCGCATCTACAGCTTCCTCGAACCCGGAGTGTTGCTGAGCGATCCCGGAACAACCAGCCTGGGGCGGTTCTGGGAGATGGCGCGGACCGACAGTTTTCGGCGGGCTTAGCGGTCAGGCGTCCAGCCCGTAATCGCCGATGGCTTCGAGCATTCGGGCGATTGCGGCGCGATCGGCGTCAGGAATTTCGGGTCGCCACACTTCGAACAGCAGCACCACGCGCTCCTGATCGCCAGCATTGCGCGCTTCGTGTTCGATGCTGTCATCGAACACCAGCGGAACGCCGGGGTCCCACGTGCGGACCTCGCTTCCCACCCGCAGCGTACAATCGGGCGCGGTCAGGATCGGAATGTGGCAGATCAGCCGGCAATTGAGCATGCCGAAATGTGGCGCGATATGCGCGCCCGGCTTCAATCGCGACCAATGCGCATTGGGAGAGCGGCCCATGATGCGCGGCATTGGCGCCAGCGCCAGCGCGGCCATGGTTGCAGGACAGCGATCGGCGTTGGCGGCTACGATCGCGCCGTCCTTCCAGAAGTGGAAGGCACCCCAGGCTTCATTGTCGAGCAGCGGATTGTTGGGCGCGGGCCGGTGCGGTTGGCGTCGGACATAAGGATCGAAACCGGCAGTGCCATCGGCCAAAACGGCGGCCAGTTCTGCTTGCATCGCGGGCAAGAAAGTCATCATATCGGCCAGCCACGGAAATTGCTGGAAATCGAAAAAGCGGCGTTGGGCCAGGCCCGGATAGTAGAACACCGATGGCTGCTGGAAATAGAGTTGGCGCTGTCCGGTCAGCAATTCGAGCGCTTCGGCCATGACCGGGCTCAGGTCCCCGCCGATTTTGTCGGACAGGAATGCGCCGAATTCGCCATCGGCCCGGGCCAGGAATTCCTGCGCGTGAGTGAGCAATTGTTGAAGCGATGGCGGGACTTTCGCGTCCGCACCGGCTTGCGCGATGGCCGAACGATAGAAGCTGACCGCGGCCCGCGCATCGTCGGCACGCTCGCGCAGCAGCCCCTTCAGCAACAAGGCGCCCACGTCGCGCATGGCGCGTTCGAGCTGGCGGTCGATCGCCTGTTCGGCAGCATCGGATTGACCCAGCGCGAGTTCGGCATTGGCCAGCGCAACCCAGGGCATGTCTGCGGCGGGCACGGTCTGCGCCGCCACACGCAGCAGTTCGGCGGCGCGGGGCATGTCGCGTGCCTGCAACGCGGTCAGCCCCGAGGCAACCGGATCGGAGTGCGTTTGCGTCAAGTGTTCCGGTGCCCCTGCCGTCTAAAGGATAGCTCCGATTTGCGCCGTGTCATGGCGTTGTGCAAGGTAGCGCGGTGATCTGCCGCGACTCGGTGCGCGTGTTGCCGAGGCTCGATTGGCAAAAGGAGAACGCAATGAACCTTGGTCTGGCCGCATGGCACCGCGCAATGGCTGCAGGAACTCCCGATGAACTGCTGCGCGAACTGATCGCCGAGGACGCGGTGTTCCATTCGCCGGTGGTGCACACGCCGCAGGTCGGGCGTGCTAAAGTGATGCTTTATCTGGGCGCTGCGGGGCAGGTGTTTGCCGATACCGGGTTCACTTACGTTCGCGAACTGGTCGATGGCCCCGAGGCTTGCCTTGAATTCACCGCGACGATCGACGGCATCGAGGTCAACGGCATCGATCTTATCCGCTTCGATCTCGAAGGGCGGATAGTCGATTTCAAGGTGATGGTGCGGCCACTGAAGGCTATCAACATGCTGTGGCAGAAGATGGCCGAATCGCTGCAAAATAGCTGAGGTCAACGTCACCTCAATCGCTCTTGCCAAAAGCCGGGCCTTCCGGCAGCGCGCAAGAGGCGGTATCACCCCGGTATGCAACAGGCACTTGCGATGGTTTATCTCTGGCTCAAGGCCGGTCATGTCATTTTCGTGATCTTCTGGATGGCGGGGCTGTTCATGCTCCCGCGGTTCTTCGTCTATCACCAGGAGGCGCCGCCCGCCTCGCCCGAACATGCGGTGTGGGTCGATCGCGAGGCCAAGCTGCTCAAGATCATCCTGTGGCCATCGCTCGTGGTGGTGTGGGTGCTGGGGCTGGCGCTTGCGATGACCACCGGTGCGTTCTCGCAGGGCTGGTTCCACGCCAAGTTGCTGCTGGTGCTGGTGCTGAGCGCTTATCACGTGTGGATGGCAGGCTATGCCGCCAGCCTGGCACGGGGAGAGCGCAAGCTGTCCGGCAAGCGACTGCGATTGCTTAATGAAGTGCCGGGTATTGCCGCCGCGCTGATCGTGGTGCTGGTGATCGTCAAGCCGTTTTGAAAATGCACGCTGCGCCCGTGTCGGGCGATTCGCGAAAGGTTGCCCGATGATCCTGCTGTCCATGCTTGCTGCTGCGGCCGTGCCGGTGGAAGCATCCAAGGTGGTCATTTCGGACGATATGCGCTGCGTAACGATGTTCCTGGTCGCTGCGGGATCATCGAAGGCCGAGGAGCAGGCTGGCATGGTGGCCGATGCGCTGTATTTCATGGGCAAATCGGATGGCCGTTCACCCGATGCCGAACTGGCGCCACAAACCAGTGCGCTGATCACAAGTCCCGATTATTTCTCGAAGCAGCTTCCCGCCGATGCGGAACGGTGCACCAAGGAGGTCGAGACGATGAGCCAGCGGCTCGATTCGGTCGGCAAGGCGCTCGATGCATTGAGCAAGGCTGCTGCCCCAGCCGCGAAGCCCGAACCAAGCAAGTAACCGCACATTGATTGACGCAGCGGCCCGCTGCGACTAAGCAATTCAAGCCTTTTCGGCACCCATTCCGGCATCGACTGGCTGCCTTTTGCGGCCGCCAGCAAGGTCTGCTTTCCCCAAGCCCGATAGACCGCCGGTGAGCAAAACCCCAATTGCGGACACAAAACCCATGCATTTCAAGGAACTCAAGAAGAAGAAGCCCGCCGAGCTGGTCGAAATGGCCGAAGAGCTGGGTGTGGAGGGCGCGTCGACGCTGCGCCGCCAGGACCTGATGTTCGCCATCCTCAAGGAAGTGGCGGATGACGGTGAGGAGATCATGGGCGTCGGCACGATCGAAGTGCTGTCCGATGGTTTCGGTTTCCTGCGCAGTCCCGAGGCCAATTACCTCGCCGGCCCGGACGATATTTACGTCTCGCCGAACCAGGTCCGCAAATGGGGCCTGCGCACCGGCGATACCGTCGAAGGCGAAATCCGCGCGCCGCGTGATGGCGAGCGTTATTTCGCGATCGTCAAGCTGATCAGCGTCAACTTCGACGATCCCGAAGCGGTCCGCCACCGCGTCAACTTCGACAACCTCACCCCGCTTTATCCTGATGAACGGCTGCGGCTCGACACGCTCGACCCCACGGTCAAGGACAAGTCGGCGCGGGTGATCGATCTGATCAGCCCGCAAGGCAAGGGCCAGCGCGCGCTGATCGTCGCGCCGCCGCGCACGGGTAAAACGGTGCTGCTGCAGAACATGGCCAAGGCCATCACCGACAACCACCCTGAAGTGATCCTGCTGGTGCTGCTGGTCGACGAACGGCCCGAGGAAGTCACCGACATGCAGCGGTCGGTGAAGGGCGAGGTGATCTCTTCGACCTTCGACGAGCCCGCCACGCGTCACGTCCAGGTGGCCGAAATGGTGATCGAAAAGGCCAAGCGACTGGTCGAGCACAAGCGCGACGTGGTCATCCTGCTCGATTCGATCACGCGTTTGGGCCGTGCCTACAACACCGTGGTCCCGTCATCGGGCAAGGTGCTGACCGGCGGCGTGGATGCCAACGCATTGCAGCGGCCCAAGCGCTTCTTCGGCGCCGCTCGCAACATCGAGGAGGGCGGTTCGCTCTCGATCATCGCGACCGCGCTGATCGACACCGGCAGCCGCATGGACGAAGTGATTTTCGAAGAGTTCAAGGGCACCGGCAACTCGGAAATCATCCTCGACCGCAAGGTGGCGGACAAGCGCATCTTCCCCGCGCTCGACGTGGGCAAGTCGGGCACCCGCAAGGAAGAACTGCTGGTCGATAAGGCGCACCTGGCCAAGATGTGGGTGCTGCGCCGCATCCTCATGCAGATGGGCACGGTCGACGCGATGGAATTCCTGCTCGACAAGATCAAGGATTCCAAGTCGAACGAGGACTTCTTCGCTTCGATGAATCAGTAAGGAAATGGGCGCGGGGGCTTCAACCTCCGCGCCATTTCTTGAAGCTTCAGCTCGCCAGGATCAGCCGGGCCGAGCCATCTTCGGCCTTTGCAGCCGTGCTTGCACCGTTGGTGCGGTGTGTGAACCTGCCGTCCACCTGGGCACCCTGCTCGATCGTAAGAGCATCATAAGCCACGTCGCCGTGAATGCGCGCGGACTTGAGGATCACCAGGTCGCTCGCCTCGATAGAACCGTGCACGGCACCAGAAAGCCGCGCGCTCTTGGCCCGGATCGCGCCATGGATCGCGCTGGTTTCGCCCTGGACGAGCGAGGCGCAATCCACATCGCCCTCGATCTTGCCATCGATGTGCAGGTCGGCGTTGGCGGTCAGGTTGCCCTTGATCGAGAGGTCGGCGCCCAGCACAGAAAAGCTCGATGCGCCGCCGCGAGTGTTATTGGCCATGGCGTTACCCGCGCCCGTCGTGCGAGCCGGTGCCGGCTTCTTGGAAAACATGCGTATTCGCCTCCAGGAACGGCCGGGGATTGACCGGTTGGTCGTTGATTCGGACTTCGAAATGAAGATGTGGTCCGGTCGAGCGGCCGGTGTTGCCGATCCGGCCGATCACTTCGCCCGGCTTGACCGCCTGGCCGACTTGCGATTCGATCCGCGACATATGCGCGTAGCGGGTCAGCAGGCCATTTCCGTGACTGATCTCGACGCAATTGCCATAGCCCGAACGGACCCCGGCGTAGCTGACCGTGCCCGCCGCCGCTGCATAGATCGGTGCGCCGATCGGTCCGCGAAAATCGAGCCCAGCGTGGAATGCACCGGCGCCGGTGAATGGATCGCTGCGATAGCCGAACCCGCTCGAAATGAATTCGAGGCTGGCGGGTAGCGTGTTGGGAATGCCGGCCAGCGCGTGTTCAAGCCCGCTCATCCGTTCGAGGCTGGCACCCAGCCGAGCAAAGCGCGGGTCGATCGAATTACCGGCGCTTGTGGTCAACAACTGGAGCGGACCACCCTCGGCATCGCCGCGGTTGTACGATGCCATCAACAGGTTGGGGTTGAGCCCGACCCGGCGGATCTGCGTTTCCGCGCGAGTGGCTCGGGCATCGGCAAAGCGGGTCATGCGTTCGGTGAAGGCGAGCTGGCGCGCTTCGAGCCGCGCCAGGCCAGCGGCCTCTGGCAATTCCATGCTGATTTTCTTGACCGTTTTGCCGGCTTCGGTGCTGCTGTCTGAAACCGTGCCCTTGGGCAGGTCTGCGGGGAGATCACCGACATGGCTCTTGACCATGTTTTCGATGAAGTCCTGTCGCTTGGCCAGATCGGCGGCCACGCCGCCCAGATCGCCCTTGTAGCGGTTCACACGAGCTGCGGCGCTGGTAACTTCGGCTTCGCGGCGGAGTAGCGATTCGCGGTCACGCGAGGCGGAAATCTGCGTGGCGAGCGCGATGGCCATCGCCAGCAGCCAAACAAACAGGGCAGCCGCAGCAGCGCCGGCGGCAATCAACTGCACGCGGGTGGTGATCTTGATGAAACGAACCTGGCCGCCCGAACGCATGATGAATTCGCGTTCCGGGAACCAGCTTCTGACGCGGGCTATCAGCCCGTCTTGTGATCCCGAAACCAAATTGGCGACCCTGATTTTTGCGTTGACCCCTGCCCGGCCAAGTAAGCCCGGTCGGACGTCGCCGCTTACCCGGCGCTAACGGTGCAGGCGAATCCGGGCGGGTGGAGTCAAGGCGAACTGTGCCGGGGACCGGATGAATCGATTGCAGGTGTGCCGTTAAGCAAATCTTTCGGGAACGAGATGTGCCCGTCTTGGTGCTCGATGGCTTCGATTCGCGGCTGCGTTCCCGTCCGATTTCCCGCGAAGTCGGCGCTGACTTCGGTGCGCGATCTTGCTAAAGCGCCGCCATGTCGAACACATCTGACCTTGCCCCGCTCCCCGTTGTCGCCTTATCGATCGAACAGCAGATTGTCGTGCTGGCCCAAGCCGGGCGGGCTGCGCAACGCGTGCTTGCGCGTGTCGACGGCGCCGCGAAAGCGACTGCGCTGCTGTCGGCGGCGAGTGTACTGCGCAATGCATCGGCCGAAATCCTCGGAGCCAACGCCCGCGATATGACCGCCGCCGCCGCCAATGGCTTGTCGGGCGCGATGCTCGATCGGCTGCGGCTCGATCCGGCGCGGTTGGAGGCGATTGCTGCGGCGATTGAACAGGTGGCGGTGCTGCCCGAACCGGTCGGGCAGGTGATCGATCGCAGCCTGCAGCCCAACGGTCTCGATCTCGCGCGGGTGCGCGTGCCGATCGGGCTGATCGGAATCATTTACGAAAGCCGCCCCAACGTCACCGCCGATGCCGCCGCGCTATGCGTGCGCGCTGGCAATGCAGTGCTGTTGCGCGGGGGAAGCGAGGCGGTTCACTCAAACCGCGCGATCCATGCAGCCATGGTCACCGGGCTCGAACAGGCGGGCGTGCCACGCGATGCTGTGCAACTAGTCCCCACGCAGGATCGCGCGGCCGTGGGTGCGATGCTGACAGCAGCAGGGCTGATCGACATGATTATCCCGCGCGGCGGCAAGAGCCTGGTTGCGCGGGTCCAGGCCGATGCGCGCGTGCCGGTGCTGGCGCATCTCGACGGGATCAACCACACGTTCGTTCATCGCGCGGCCGATCCCGCCAAGGCGGCGGCGATCGCGCTCAACGCCAAGATGCGCCGGACGGGCGTGTGCGGATCGATGGAAACGTTGTTGATCGATTCGGCTTTCCCTGCGCCGCACGCGCTGCTCGAACCCCTGCTCGCCGCCGGGTGCGAATTGCGCGGTGACGGGCGCGCCTGCGCGATCGATTCGCGCATCCTGCCCGCCGTGTCCGCTGACTGGGATTGCGAATATCTTGATGCGATCCTGTCGGTGGCGGTGGTCGACGGGCTCGATGCCGCAATGGACCACATCGCGCGCCACGGATCGCATCACACCGACGCGATCGTGACCGAAAACGGCGAAGCGGCCGAGCGCTTCCTTGCCGAAGTCGACAGTGCGATCGTGATGCACAACGCATCCAGCCAGTTCGCCGATGGCGGCGAATTCGGATTGGGCGCCGAGATCGGCATTGCCACCGGCCGGCTCCACGCGCGCGGGCCGGTGGCGCTTGAAGGGCTGACCACGTACAAGTGGTTGGTGCGAGGCCAAGGAACGATCCGGCCCTGAGCGGTTATAACCCTGCGGCGCCCACGCGCTGAACATCCTTTCCTTCCCAGGAGTATCCCGATGCGCACAAACCGTCTTGGCTCGACCGGCCTGATCGTTTCCGAATTGTGCCTGGGCTCGATGACCTTCGGCGATAATGGCGGCCGCTTCAGCGCGGTGGCCGGGCTCGATCAGGCTGCCTCGACCGCGCTGGTCAAGCAGGCCGTCGATGCCGGGATCAACTTCATCGACACCGCCAATATCTATTCGGAGGGCCGGTCCGAGCAGTTCGTCGGGCAGGCGCTGAAGGATCTCGGCCTGGCCCGGCACGAGATCGTGATCGCGACCAAGGCACTGGGGCCCATGGGCAAGGGGCCGAACGATGCCGGCATGTCGCGCCAGCATCTGCTGGCGCAGATCGACGCGAGCCTGTCGCGGTTGGGGCTCGATCACGTCGATCTTTACCAGATCCACGGCTGGGACCCGCTGACGCCGATCGAGGAAGCCCTGCGTACGCTCGACGATATCGTGCGCAGCGGACGCGCGCGCTACATCGGCGTTTCGAACTGGGCTGCGTGGCAGATCGTCAAGGCGCTGGGCATTTCGGAGCGGCTGGGACTGGAGAAATTTGCGTCCTTGCAGGCCTATTATACGCTGGTAGGACGCGATCTCGAGCGCGAGATCGTGCCGATGCTGGTCAGCGAAGGCGTGGGGTTGATGGTATGGAGCCCGCTGGCGGGCGGTCTGCTCTCGGGCAAGTACCGGCGGAGCGACGAGGGCAAGAACGAGGGAGAAGGGCGCCGCGCGGTGTTCGATTTCCCGCCGGTCGATGCGAATCGCGCTTACAACCTGATCGATGCGATGGATGTAATGGCCAAGGCGAAAGGCTGCACCGTCGCGCAAGTCGCGCTGGCGTGGCTGCTGTACCAGCCGACGGTGTCGACGGTGATCGTCGGGGCCAAGCGCGCGGACCAGTTGGCCGACAACATCGGCGCCTGCGACGTAACTCTGTCGGCCGACGACATGGCGCAGCTTGAAGGGCTAAGCGCCTTGCCACGCGAATATCCCGGCTGGATGCTGGGCATGCAGAGCGGATATCGCGGCAGCGCCGCCGCGCCGCGTCGCGTTGCTGAATGAACCGAGCGGGTCGCACGGTCGGCCTGCTGGGTGGCAGCTTCAACCCGGCGCATGGCGGGCATCGGCGGATCAGCCTGTTCGCGCGCGATGCGCTCGGGCTGGACGAGGTGTGGTGGCTGGTGTCGCCGGGCAACGTGCTCAAGCCGGCCGCAGGGATGGCGCCGCTGCCCGCGCGGCTCGCCTCGGCGCGCCGTCAAGCCCGCCGCGCGCCGATTCGCCCCACCACGATCGAAACGCAACTGGGCACGCGCTACACCGTCGATACCTTGCGAGCGCTGGTGCGCCGCTACCCCAAATTGCGCTTCGTGTGGCTGATGGGGACGGACAATCTGGCGCAATTCCATCGCTGGAAATCGTGGCGAACGATCGCGCACACCATGCCGATTGCAGTTATCGCGCGTCCGGGCTATGATGATGGTGCCTTGGCGAGCCCCGCCATGGCCTGGCTACGCCGCTTTCGCCAGCGACCTGGCCGGTTTATCACCCGTATGGGCGGTCATTCGGCGAGCTGGAGCGCACCTGCGCTGGTTATCCTGCGTTTCGATCCCGATCCGCGTTCGGCCACCACGCTCCGCGCCGCCGATCCGCAGTGGTACACGCAATTTGCCGCAGCCACGCAGCGTGATCCCCTAACTCATCATCTTATCTCACACCGCCCTCTCCAATCGCCCACCGGGGAATCAGGTCGCTGAGCGTTTTCGCTCTCCGGCGCCTCGAAGGCGATCAGCTTGCCGATTGGGCGTCGAACCCCCATTTCCCTCGGCACAAGGAACAGAAACAACCCACATGACCCCCATGCAACCGCTGTCCGGCCCGTCCGGCCCAGTCTCTTCAGGCACAGTTGCCCCCGGCCTTGAGCCTACCCGCCATGCAGCGCAGCGCGAATTCGTGGCCGATGCAAAAGGGCGCGAGCCGCTTTACGACATCGTGATGCGTTCGCTCGACGAGGACCAGGCGCAAGAGGTCATCGCTATTCCGCTCGAAGGCAAGAGCGCGGTAGCCGATTACATGGTGATCGCCTCGGGCCGGTCGACCCGGCAAGTGGCTGCGATCGCGCAGAAACTGGCCGAACGCATCAAGCACGGCGGCTTCGGCAACAGCCGGATCGAAGGCTTGCCCGCGGCCGACTGGGTGCTGATCGACGCGGGCGACATTGTCGTCCACGTGTTCCGTCCCGAAGTGCGCAGCTTCTACAACCTGGAACGGATGTGGGCGTTCGGCGATGGCGGAAGCAGCGTCGCAAGCTGATTTTCGCGCGGCTCCCATCATGGCGCTGCTGCTGCATATCGTTGCTCACGGCCGGATCGGGCGGTCGCCCGAGGCTGAACTGGTTGATCGCTACACCAAGCGGATCAGCGGCGGAGCATGGCCGTTTCGGCTAACCGAATTGCCCGATCGCGGGGGTACGGCGCCGGCCGCCTTGTCGCCCGCGCGTACCGTGCTGCTCGATGAACGCGGCAAGCAGCTCGATTCGGAGCAATTCGCCGCCCTGCTCGGCCGCTGGCGCGATGAGGGCGTGCGCGAGGCGCGGTTCGTGATCGGCGCAGCCGACGGACACGGAGAGGCCGCGCGCGCAGAGGCCGATCTGCTGTTTGCGTTCGGTACTGCGACCTGGCCGCACATGCTGGCGCGCGCGATGCTGGCCGAGCAATTGTGGCGCGCAACCAGCATTCTCGCTGGCCATCCCTATCACCGCGCGGGATAAGCCGGCGCGTGACACGTTATAAAATTATCCTGACCTTTGCGCTTGGCGTCGCAATGGCGGCCAGCCTTGCTGGTTGGCGCGCATCGGCTGAAAACGCCGTGCCATTCGCGTCGAGCCAGGAAGCGGCTGCGGCGCTCGACGAGGCACAGGCGCAACTCGACACCGCCCGCAACCGGGGCGAAGCTCTCGAAGCCCAGGCCAATGCTGCCACCGCAGCGGCTGAACGCACCGAACGGCAGGCAGCGGCAGTGGCTGCGCGAATCCAGGAATCGCAGGCGCAAGCCGCGATTTATCGCGCGAAACTGGCGCTGCTCGATCAGCGGCAGACGAACTTGCGGCTTACAATGGCAACGCGCCAGGCACCGCTTGTGCGGCTGACCGCCGCTTTGGAACTGATCGCGCGGCGGCCGCCGATCTTCGGCCTGCTGCGGCCGGGCTCGTTGCGCGACACGGTCTATTTGCGCGCGGTGCTGACCACGATGGCACCCGAAGTCCAGCGCCGCACCGAAGGCTTGCGCGGGGAGATCGACAAGGCGCGTGCACTGCGGCAGCAGCAATCGGCCACGATCGAAAGCTTGCGGGCCAGTACCGGCGTGCTGGCCGAACGGCAACGAACCCTGGCCGAACTCCAGGGCCGGCAGCGACTGGCGTCGCAGCAAGCGCAAAGCAACGCGGTGCGCGAAACCGACCGGGCGCTGGCGCTGGCCGAACAGACGCGTGATCTGGGCGGGCTGATGGCCCAACTCGACAGTGAAAATGCGCTTCGTGACGAACTGTCGGCGTTGCCTGGTCCGATCATGCGCCCCGCCAATCCGCAGGCGCGTGCAGGCATGGCCGCGGCGCAAGTGGAGCCTGCTCCGATCATGGACGCGAATAAGGGGCTCGACTGGATACTCCCTGTGGCCGGACGGCTGGGTTCGGGTTTCGGTTCGCACGGCGACAGCGGCTCTTCGCGCGGAATCATGCTGCTGCCCCAACCCGGCGCGTTGGTGATTGCGCCGGCGGGCGGGCGCGTGGCCTTTGCCGGCCCCTATCGCGGCTATGGCCGGATCATGATCATCGAGCATCCAGGTGGATGGGCCACGCTGATCACCGGGCTGGCGCGGATCGACAGTTCGGTCGGCGATGAGCTGCGGCAAGGTGCTCCGATCGGGCTGGCAGCTTCGGGCCGCTCTGCGATCAGCGTGGAATTGCGCAAGGATGGCGTACCGGTGAACCCGCTGGGGCTGCTGCGCTGATTCAAAGCGTTTGCCTGGCCCGTTCATGCATCTGGCGTTAAGGCGCGCGGCGCACTAGATTGTGCTGGCCGGTCCGCGCGATGCGACCGGCAAAGAAGGTCAAGCCCGTGAGCCAGTCAAACTTCAAGACATCCTTCGCTACGCTGTTTCGCGCGGCTGCGCTCGTCAGCGCGGTTGCGCTGATCCCGGCCGCCACCGCCGGCCTGGCCGCAGTCGACGCGCGTTCGGGCCCGCAATTTGGCAAGCTGCTCGCGGTCTATCAGCGGATCAAGTCCGACTATGTCGAACCGATCGATGACGACAAGCTGGTCAAGGGCGCGATCGACGGGATGCTGGCCTCGCTCGATCCGCATTCATCGTACCTCGATGTGCGCGAATTCAACAACCTCAAGACCCAGACCGAAGGCTCGTACGGCGGGCTGGGCCTGTCGGTCACGCTCGATGATGGCGCGGTCAAGGTTATCGCGCCGATCAAGGGCGGACCGGCGGAGAAGGCGGGGCTCAAGGCGGGCGATTTCATCACGCATCTCGACGGCAAGCTAATTTTCGGCGGCTCGCTTGACGAAGCGGTCGATTCGATGCGCGGCGCACCAGGATCGCAGATCCGCATCACCATTTTCCGCCAGGGCCGCGAAGAACCGTTCGATGTGACGCTGACCCGGCAAATTATCGATCTCAAGCCGGTCGAATGGCAGATCAAGGACAACAATGTCGGCGTGATCTCGGTCTCGAGCTTCAGCGAGAACATCGCCGCCGATGTCGCCAAGGCCTGGGGCGAAATCCGCACCAAGACCGGCGGCCACCCTACCGGGCTGATCCTCGACTTGCGCGAGAACCCCGGCGGGTTGCTCGATGAGGCGGTGGCGCTGTCCGACCTGTTCCTCGACAAGGGCGTGATCGTCTCGCAGCGCGGCCGTTCGGCGCGCGATACCGAAACCTACAACGCCACACCGGGCGACATGGCCAAGGGCCTGCCGGTGATCGTGTTGATCGATGAAGGCTCGGCCTCGGCCTCCGAAATTGTCGCGGGCGCGCTGCAGGACCAGCACCGCGCGCTGATCATGGGCCAGCGCAGCTTCGGCAAGGGCAGCGTGCAGACGCTGATCCCGCTGTCCAAGGACACCGCGCTCAAGCTCACGACGGCGCGCTATTTCACGCCATCGGGCCGTTCGGTGCAGGAAGGCGGCATCGATCCCGACGTGGCGGTGCCGCAGATTTCCGACGCCGATCGCCGCGCACGTCAGTTGCGTTCGTTCCGCGAGAGCGATTTGCGCGGGCACCTGATCAACGAGGCCAAGCTCGAGGACAAGGACTTGGAAAAGGACAAGACCGATGATCCGCGCTTCAAGCTGACCCCCGAACAGCTCAAGGCCAAAGGCATCACCGACTTCCAGCTATACTACGCGGTGCAGACGATCGAGCATACCGGAGCCCGCTTTGCCGCTAACAGTCGCTGACAACCGGGCGCCCGGCATGACCGCCGCACATTCCCGGCACGCCGCTTTCGTGATCGCGCTGGCGCTGCCGCTGGTGCTGATCGCCTGCGTCTATATCGCGCAGTACGGTTTCGGATTGCCCCCGTGCGAAATGTGCTGGTGGCAGCGTTATGGCCATTTTGCCGCGATCGGCTTCGCGCTTGCCGGCTGGTCGTTGCGCAAGTCGTCCGCCGGTACGACGCTGATTGCGTTGGCGGGATTAGCGATCGGCGTGAGCGCGGGCATAGGCTTGCTCCATGCCGGGGTCGAATATCATTGGTGGACCGGGCCGACCGCGTGCTCGACCACGCGGATCGAAGGCGATGCGTTGTCGGCGATCATGAATGCGCCGCTGGTGCGGTGCGATACTGCCGCCTGGACTTTGGTCGGGGTGAGCCTTGCCGGGTACAACTTCCTGGTCTCGTCCCTGGGAGCGCTGGCGGTGTACGGCTTGCTGGTGCGCGGATCGCGGAGTTCGGCAGCATGACGTCATCGAGCAAAGTGATGATCCGGGTCGACCAGGCCGGTGAATTCGGCGCCACGCGGATTTATGCGGGTCAACTCGCGGTCATGGGCGATCGCGCTCCGCACGCGGCCGAGATCGCGGCGATGGCGGCGCAAGAGGCCGATCACCACAAGCGCTTCGTGGCGCTGATGGCCGCGCGCGGTGTGCGGCCGACTGCGCTGCATCCGGTGTGGTCTGCGGCAGGCTTCGCGCTCGGCGCCGCCACCGCGCTGCTCGGGCCCGAAGCGGCGATGGCCTGCACCGCCGCGGTCGAAACCGAGATCGACCGGCATTACAGCCAGCAACTCGAAGACTTGGGTGATAGCGACCCCGAATTGTCCGCCATCATCGCCGAATTCCGCGACGACGAACGTGAGCATCACGCATCGGCCATCGCCGCCGGTGCCGAAAACGCACCGGCCTACGGACTCCTGTCGGGTGCAATCCGCTTGGGGTGCCGCGTGGCGATCCGGCTGTCTGAAAAAATTTAGGGCTGGCTGCAAAGATCTGATGGCCAGCTAGCCCGCGATTGCGCCGCATCCATCGGGAACCGGGTGGCTTCATCTATCATTCAACCGGTGCGATGCTTATACCCGGGCTGTGCCGTGTCGCCCGAAAGGCCCAAAATCATGTTCCGCAAGCCCGTGCTTCTCGCATTCGCCAGCGCCTTTGCCGCCTTCAGTTCACAACCAGCGATGGCGCAGGAAGAAGCCGGCGAAAAGGTCAACATGATCATCGTCTATGGCGAGGAAGCCTGCCCCGCCACCAAGGGCGACGAGATCGTCGTCTGCGCGCGCAAGCCCGAGGCCGAGCGCTATCGCATCCCGGCGCCTTTTCGTGGCGGTGATCCCAATTCGGCTGTGAACACATCGTGGGCCGAAAAGGCGCGGTCGTTCGAAACCGTGGGCCAGAGCGGGATCAACAGTTGCTCGCCGGTAGGCATCAACGGCGCTTCGGGGTGTATGGCCAAGCTGATTCACGACGCTTATGCCGAACGCAAGCAGCCCAGCGACGTCCACTTCGGCAAGGCGATCGAGGCCGAACGCGCCAAGCGCGCCGCCACGATCGATGCGACGACAGCCGCCGAGCAGGCGCGGGTCGAGCAGATTGAAAAGCAATATGACGAACGCAAGGCCGCCGAAGAAGCCATCAAGGCCGCCAAAGTGCCTGCTGCGCCCAGCGACCTGCCTACACCGCCGCCGGGCAACTGATAGCCAGGCGCCGCAATTTCGCTAGCCCAGCGCGATATCGGGCGCGTCTTCTTGTTTCATGCCCACGGTGTGATAGCCGGCGTCGACATGGTGGATTTCGCCGGTCACGCCCGATGACAAGTCCGACAGCAAGTATAGCGCGGCGCCGCCGACATCTTCGATCGTCACGTTGCGCCGCAGCGGCGCGTTGAGTTCATTCCACTTGAGGATGTAGCGGAAATCACCGATTCCGCTGGCGGCCAACGTGCGGATCGGGCCGGCCGAGATGGCGTTGACGCGCACGTTCTGCGGTCCGCAATCGTTGGCGAGGTACTTCACGCTGGCTTCGAGCGCGGCCTTGGCTACGCCCATCACGTTGTAATGCGGCACGACCTTTTCGGCGCCGTAGTAGCTTAGCGTCAGGATCGATCCGCCGCCTTTGCCGTCCTCGAAGGCCGGCATCATCGGCATCGCGCGCTGCGTCACCGCAACCAGGCTGTAGGCCGAAATGTTCATCGTCATCAGGAAGTTGTCGAGCGTGGTATCGTAGAAATGTCCGCGCAGTTGGTTCTTGTCGGAAAAGCCGATGGCGTGGACGATAAAGTCGATCGTCGGCCAGCGCGCTGCCAGCGTCTCGAACGCGGTATCGAGCGCGGCCATGTCGGACACGTCGCATTCGATCAGGAAATTGCTGCCCAGGCTGGCAGCGAGCGGCCGCACGCGCTTCTCCAGCGCCTCGCCCTGGTACGAGAACGCCATTTCGGCGCCGTGCTCGGCCAGCGCCTTGGCGATTCCCCATGCCAGCGATTTGTCATTGGCCAGTCCCATGATCAGGCCCCGCTTGCCCTTCATCAATCCGCTCATGCGTTTCCTTCTATCGCTCGCTGGCGATCATCGGTCTGGCCCAACATGTCGCGCTCCTCCGGACTGACGGCGAGCGCGGCGTTGAGTTCGGCCCCGACCACCACCCCTAGTCCGACCAGCCAGAAAAAGAAAAGCGCGATCATCACCCCTGCAAGGCTGCCGTAAGTCAGATCGTACTTGAAGAATGTCCTGAGAATGGCGGGAAGCGCCCCCATCACCGCCAACCACCATGTCGCCACGAACAGCGCGCCGGGCCATTTGGGGTAAGCTCGCGAGCGGTAGGCCTTGGGCGTGAGCGAGAGGAACAGCAAGTAAAGCGAGCCATAGAGCCCGACAGCCGGGACAAACCGCGAAAGCGCCAGGCGGCCGATCCAGCCGGTCAGCCGCGGCGCAAACGCCTCGATTGCCTGCTGCGCCGCCTCGATCGCCACTTGCGCGCCCAGGCTTGCGATCAACAGCACCATCGACGCCAGGATCAGCGCGGTCGAGGCAAGCCGGTAACGCCAGTAGCCGTGTTCCCACGGTGTACCATACGCGCGACGCAGCACATCGCGCACTGTCTCGATCAAGCTGCCGACAGTCCACAGGCCCACGAATCCGCCTAGCCAAAGCAGCCAGCCTTGCCGTGCAACGATCACCGAGCGCGCCACCGGCTCGATCGAATGCGCGACGATCGGCGGCAATTCGAGCAGGATCGCGTTGACCACCGCGGCGCGCTGGCTCGGTTCGCCGAGCAGCGAAAACGTCGCGGCGCCAACGATGCAGAACGGGAACAGCGCGATCAGCGTCATGTAGGCAAAGTTGCCAGCATGAATGAAGCCGTCGTTGATGACGCCGGTCCAGACGCGGGTGATGATCTGGTGGAAGTGGCTGCCGGGGCCAAGCCGGGCCTGTGCCTCGGCCAGACTCGTTCCAAATCCGGCGCGCCAGCGTAAGGCCTCGCTGCGCCGCGCTTCGGGCGACAAGTCGGGAACCACGGCCGCGCGTGTTCCGGCGCCGGATCGCGCCGGATCGTCGCTCAAACGCCGATCCGGCCGCGCAAGTCGCGGGTATCATGCCAGCCTTCGAGCCGCGCGGCCAAATCCGCATCGTCGACGGGCAATTCGATTTGAAGGGTGACCAATTGATCCCCGCGCGTGCCATCCTTGCGCGGGAAGCCCTTGCCCTTGAGCCGCAACGTGCGGCCCGAACTGCTGCCCGGCGCGATCGTGAGCATCACCGCGCCGTCCACCGTCGGAACCTTGACCTTGGCGCCGCGTACCGCCTCGTCGAGCGCAATCGGCAGGCTCAGCAGGATGTTGTCGTCCTGTCGGGTGTAAAACGTATGAGTGCCCACTTCGATGGTCACGATCGCATCGCCCGCCCCGCCTGGCCCCGGCTGGCCCTTGCCCGAAAGCCGCATCTGCGTGCCGTTTTCAACCCCGGCCGGCAGCTTCAGGTCGATCGTTTTGCCATCACCCAGCGTGATCCGCTGCGGCGCGCACGTCGCGGCGTCGATAAACGGTACCTGCAACTTGTATTGCAAGCTCGCACCCTTGGGCGGTGGCGCACTTCGCCCGCCGCCGAAGCCGCCGCCCGGAGCGCCGCCCATGCCGCTGCGGCCGCCGAATAGACCTTCGAAAATGTCGCCGATATCGATGCCCTCCGTTCCCGCACCGGGACCGGCGGCACCTTCGAACCCGTCGTGTCGATAGCCGCGCTGGGCTCCACCGAAGCCGCCCCCCGCACCGCCACCACCAAAGCCGAATGGCGCGGCCGGATTGCCATCTGCATCGATCTCGCCGCGATCGAACTGCGCGCGCTTGTCCTTGTCGGACAGGAGGTCATAGGCCTGGGTGACCACGCCGAAGCGTTCAGTGGCCTTGGGGTTATCCTTGTTGCGATCGGGGTGCAGTTCCTTTGCAAGCGTGCGATATGCGGATTTGATGTCCTTTTCGGTCGCGTTGCGCGCTACGCCAAGCGTTGTGTAAGGGTCTGCCATGCCTGCCAAGCTAGGTATTCGGCTCTCGTTCAGCAAGCCGCTTGGGCACTAACCCCGCGAACGCATGGGCATAAGGTGCAGGTCGGGCCAATGTGGGTTTGCAGTGCAGCATGGCTGGTCTAGGACCGAAACATGGACAGCAACGATGAATCCGGCATTCCCGACAGCGATCCCTTCGCGCTGTTCAACGCATGGTTTGATGCGGCCCGCGTTACAGAGTCCAATGATCCCAATGCCATGGCGCTTGCCACCGCCACCCCGGGCGCAGCGCCGTCGGTGCGGATGGTGTTGTTGAAGGGCCACGGACCGGAGTTGGGCACCCGCGGCGGCTTCGTGTTCTATACAAATTTCGACAGCCGCAAGGGCGGGGAACTGGCGGCCAACGATCACGTTGCGCTACTGTTCCACTGGAAGTCGCAGCGGCGGCAGATTCGCGTCGAAGGGCGCGTCAACGAAGTCACCGCCGCAGAAGCCGATGCCTACTTTGCCAGCCGCCATCCCGAATCGCGGCTGGGTTCGGCCGCATCGGACCAGTCGCGCCCGCTGCCTTCGCGGCAGGTCTATCTCGATCGCGTGGACAAGCTGCGCGAGCGCTACCCCGATGGCGATGTGCCGCGGCCTGCGCACTGGTCCGGCTATCGCGTCACGCCGGATGCGATTGAATTCTGGCAGGACCGCGCCCACCGCCTCCATGATCGCCGCCGTTTCGTGTGGACCGGGAACGACTGGTCCAGCACGCTGCTTTATCCCTGACGATGCCCGATCACACCCACAACCATGGCCTCAACCGCCGCGCCGCGATGGCCAGCATTTCGGTGGCCGGCGTGCTTGTCGGCCTGAAAGCTTGGGCCGCGCTGTCCACGGGCTCCACCGCGATGCTGGGCAGCCTGGCCGATACCGCGCTAGATCTTGTCGCCAGCATGGCCACGCTGACCGGGGTTTGGGTGGCCGCGCAACCCGCCGATCACAACCACCGCTTCGGCCACGGCAAGGCCGAGGCGCTGGCGGCTATGTTCCAGGTCGTGCTGATCTCGGTCTCGGCGATCGGGCTGGGCTGGCACGCGATCGATCAGTTGCTCACCGGCGGACGCACCCAAGCTGCGACGGACGGTGTAGCGGTCTCGATCGTCGCGATCGGCCTCACGCTGGTGCTGATCGCCTACCAGCGCCACGTGATCCGCCAGACGGCATCGCTCGCCATTGCCACCGACCACGTCCACTACAAAGCCGATCTCGCGCTCAACCTCGCGGTGATCGCCGCGCTGCTGCTCGACCAGCGGCTGGGTGTCGGATGGGCCGATCCAGCGTTCGCGCTCGGCATCGCGCTGTGGCTGGCCTGGGGCGCGTGGAGCGCCTCGCAAGCCGCGATCGAACAGCTGATGGACCAGGAATGGCCAATCGAAAAACGCGAACGCTTCATCGAGGTCCTGCGCAAGCATCCCGAGTTGCGCGGTGTCCACGATCTGCGCACCCGCACCAGTGGCCACCGCGATTTTGTCCAGTTCCATGTCTGGGTCGATGGCCGCATGACCGTGACCGAAGCCCACCGCGTGATGGACGAAGTCGAAGCCCGCCTGATGAACGAATTCCCCGGCGTCGAAGTGCTGATCCACCCCGACCCCGAAGGCATGATCGACGATCACGACCACACGCCCGAGGACTTGCTGGCGGATGACGTCGATCTGGCGACGGCACTGGCGCCAAAGGCTGACGCTGCGTGACGATATTCTGGACTTAAGACATTGAATTAAAACAGGTAAATTCGCAGCTTCGCTAAGTTCACACGTGTGGAACTTGGCAGAGAAGCCCGAACGACTCACGCCCCGCCCATCCGGACGAGGAAAAACAAGGACGTGCCGACGATTTCAAGGATCGGCCGCGATCATGGCAAGTTTGCGCCTTGTAGGACAGCGGTTCGGTGTGGTTTGGTTGGTTGGGCAAGATTTATGATTTAATATCAACGATTTGAATGTGGGGGCCATCGAACCCACACCCCAGCGACTGTCCACGCCCTCTGTTCCTTGTCTGTCGTTTGGTTGGGATGGGTGAGAAGTTTGAGGAGCGCACCCGCGCGGACGACTGCAAATTCGACTTGCTCAGGCTTTCTTGTTACAAGTGACCGACTTGCAAGGAAAGATTTGCGTTGAATAAGTTCTTTGGCTTGGCAACGAGATTCATAAGCATTTTGTGGATCGCAACAGCGGGCGCAAATGCCGCCGATAGACCCCGACGCGAACCACTTCCAGTTGAAATAGCGGCATCGGTCAAAGGCCACGGTTCTAACTCTGCGATCACTTACTCGCCAGACGGCCAATGGATAGCCTACACCGTCAGCACCCCCGACTTCCTGCCCAAAGCCTCGTTATTCTTCTCGGCTAGCGGGGTCCCGTTTGCCGAGGGGTTAGACCGTAAAGAGGCGCACATCACCAATACGCACACTGGCGAAGAGGTCAGGCTGGGCGGTTCGGAGAGTTCAAGCTGGGCGCCCGCTTGGTCGCCGGATGGGAAGCGGGTGGCTTTCTATTCTGATGACGGCGGACAAGCAGGGCTGTGGGTGTGGAATCTGGCGACGCGCAAAGCAGAGCGCATTCCCGGTGTAGTCGTTCGTCCATTCTGGGGTTGGGAAGTTCCACGATGGAGTGCCGACGGCCACAGCCTGCTGGTCAAGGTTCTACCGATAGGAGAGACGATCCAGCATGCCAATGCAATGAATCCGCTAACGAGCACCAAACGTCAATTCCCGCTCCACGAGGCTAACGCGCCCGGAGTTGTGGTTCTCCGAACCACCGATCAAACAATGTCGACCACCCCCGGCTTGCCAGCGATTAGCAACCGGGCGCTGGCAGACCTCGCTCTTGTCGACTTGAAAACCCAAAGCGTCCGGCGGCTGGTTCAGAATGCGAGATTGTGCTGGTACGCCTTTTCTCCGGATGAACGATCCGTGGCCTACACCGAGATCGACGCATTTCCCCTGAGCGGTCCCCTTTACAGCATCAAGGTTCAAGAGGTTACGTCAGGCCAAGTTCGCACACTTGGGAAAAATGTAGCGGCATACTGGGGGACGGAATTTAGCTGGGCACCCGACAGCCAATCGCTGGCGCAGGTCGATCGCGATGAGAAAGATGCACCTCGTGTGGCCATCCTTCCGGTTGACGGATCGCCCCTCCGTCCGCTTCCGCCTGTCGTATCAGTGACCTTCTTGGACACCGCCCCGCGATGGAGCGAAGATGGGCAACACCTTTATGCAAGCGCCGAGGCTGGCGAACTTTGGCGGCTTGATCCGCGCTCGGGAGCCAGCCAGCGTGTCGCCAAAGTTCCGGGAATTGAAATCAAGACTCTGGTGTCGAAGTTTGATTCGTCAGTCGTTTGGACAACGGATCGAGGCAGAGCCCTTTGGGCCATTGGTAGGCGCGCGACAGATCGTCAACCCTACATCCTGCGGATTGATTCGGGAACTGGCTCCGCCTCGGCCGAGCCGTTGCCGAGCCGCGAAATCGAGGCCATGAGTAGCATCGATGCCAGCGATGCCAGCGGCGAGATTGCGTTTGTCGCCAAAGATCAGCAGCATCCTGCCGACGTTTGGGTTTACCAAACCAAAGCCAAGCGGGCGCGGCAGATCAGCCATCTCAACAGCGACCTTGAGAGATATGCGCTGGGTCAGGCGCGCGTAATCGATTTCCGCACCGCCGACGGCAAGGCACTGCAGGCTGCATTGCTGTTACCCCCTGGCTTCCGGCTTGGGCGGCCATTGCCGACCGTGGTGTGGGTCTATGGCGGCCAGTATGGATCGCATGCGGTCCGCACGTTCGGCTTTGATGACGATACCGGCATGTTCAACATGCACGTGCTCGCCACTCGCGGCTATGCGGTATTGTTTCCCGATGCGCCGATCACCCAAGGCGCGCCGGTGAAGAGTTTGCTTGATACGGTATTGCCTGCGGTGGACGCGGCAATAGCCCAGGGTTTCGCCGATCCGGACCGCCTTGCCATAATGGGGCAGAGCTATGGCGCGTATTCGACGCTTGCGCTGATCAGTCATACGGATCGTTTCAAGGCGGCAGTCACGACCGGCAACGTGATTAACCCAGACCTGCTCGCATCCTATCTCGAAATTGACCAAACCAATACGCTCGCAAAGGTTGACTACTTCGAGCATGGTCAAGGCGCAATGGGAGGGTCGCCGTGGCAGTATCGCGACCGCTACCTCGAAAATTCGCCAATCTTCAGCTTCGATAAAATAAGCACGCCCTTGCTGATGGGGCAGGGGGCCGAGGATTTTACTTCCTCTGGTGCGGATGCGACCTATATTGCGCTTAGGCGGTTGGGCAAAAGCGTCGAATACAGGATTTACGAGGGTGAAGGGCACGTCCTCCAGCGTAGGGCGGACGTAATCGATTTTTGGAACCGCAGGCTGACCTTCCTAGCTGAGCACTTGGGCAAGAGTGCCGTTGACCAATAGCAATCGAAGTCCCGGGGGTGTGGGGGCCGCTGGCCTCCGCTTCTCACCCTTCTACCTGAATCCAAAGCCGCGCAGCACCCCACCTCACCCCTTGGGAAACAGCGCCACCAAATCGCCCAGCCGTTCCGCCACCAGATGCAGCCGGTCTTCCTGCGTCTTGCCCAACCGCACCACGGTCAGCCCCTGTTCGGGTGAGACGATCACGTATTGGCCGAGGTGGCCGATCGCCGAGAACGCGCTTGCTGCGCCTTTGCCGGGGAACAGTGATCCTTCGCCGCCGCTGGTGGGCTTGCGGTTGAGCCAGATCTGCGCGCCGTATTCGGCTTCGCGGGGGCTGGGGGTGGTCATGAAGTCGATCCACTGGCGGGGGACCAATTGCACGCCGCGCACCGCGCCCTTGTTGCGCAGCATTTCGCCGAAGCGGGCCCAGTCGCGCGCGGTGGCGTGGATGGTGCTGCCGCCGATCAGCGTGCCCGATGCG
>NZ_JANXWG010000019.1 GCF_025351285.1 Novosphingobium sp. | reverse complement strand
GCAGCGATCTTCCAGTACATCAACGGGTTCTACAACACGCGGCGGCGTCACTCATATCTGGCCGGGATCAGCCCGCTCGCATTCGAGGCCAAGGTGGCATAATGAGATAGGTGACCGGCACGAAACCGTTACAAGTCCAGTTTGCGTCACCTGTGTGCGGGCCGGTGCGACTGACCCGATAATAATACCGAGACGCTACCTTCACGCTGGGCGGGATCATGTGCAAGGTAGAGCCAGCCCGGCACCGGGATTCGGTGCCGGGCTGGCTCTATCCTTCAGGATTATCCGTTCTGGTCGTCACTCACATCATTGGTCGGCGAGTCCTCGGGTGCCTGCTCATTTGCAGCCTGCTCAGCGCCCTTGCCATGACCCGAGATCAGATCGCCCAGTGCTCCCCCGCCTTCGAAACCAGCGATGCCAGCGGCGGCCTTCGCCAAAAATCCTGCGTCGGGATCGACCGCGTCCAGAGCTTTTTCTGCTGCGAACGCGCCAGCAGCTTCTTCGGCCAACTTTTCAAAACCCATGTCCGGTTCCCTTTTGAAAACTGCGACCCAGCGAACGGCGTGCTGCCGCAGGTGGATCGCTTTCAAGATATGGCACGCCTAGCTTACGCCGCGCTTACCTGACTGGCGCGCCAAGGTATCGGCGCATATGCGAGCACGGACTACGGCCTGACTCTGACTGACGCAGAGCTGCGGGAAAATTCCTTCAAGGTCGTCTGGCTTGCAATCAATTGGTTGAGCAGACTGATCACTTCAAGCGATCTATCTTCTACTCGCGGATCGGTGGCCGGAATCGACCATTTGGAGCCTCGATGTTCTATGAAAATCACAGCGTCGCTCGAGTCGTTGCGAAGGGCGTCAAACAGCAGGTTCTCGCCGTCGCGCGTGATAGCATGCGAAAGTGGCGTCGGCCCCATCTCGGCCCGGAGTACTTCGCCAAGGTAGTAAACAATCTCGTCAGGTGAGCGGAATGTCACGCTTACATAGCTGTCATCTGCTGTGGCAGGGCGGCCTAGCGCCCCAATCGACATTTTACCCACCGCAACCGCACTGGCGGAAAATTGGGCTGCCAAGTGGCTATTCGCATCACCGATACGAGCTGTTAGTTTCTCGCTGCAACCGTCACGGAACGGCTGCGGAACGGTCACCACCAGTTGGGTTGATCCAGGCGGGGTCAGAGTCATCATCGCTGCTTCTCCGCCTGTTTGCTTCTCGTCGACGCCGAATTTGTCGAGCAGCCCTCCTGCAATCAACTCAAGTGCCTTCGCGGCAGGTACGTTGAACGTGAGGGCGGGAGGGGGAGTGGCCTTTTCCGCGGAAAATTCGATGCCCTGCCACGCTGAAAATCCCAGTGTCGGGGAATAGTGCATTGGCCCATTATCGAAGGTCGCGACGACCTTGTCGTGATAGATGCATTCGACTTTCTGGACGACCAACGGGGCGAGCATTCGGGAGCGCCACCCCTGCGACAAGAACAGCAGGATAGTGTCGCTGCCGACGGGCTGGAGCATTCCCTTGGCGAATTCGTCGCTGTTTAGCGGCACGATTGTGAACGTTGGTGCATTCTGGAAGCTGCCGTTTACCGTCGGCTTGAACGCGGTGTTGGTGCCTCCCAACAAATCGGCGACCTCTCCGCTGACTGACGCTTGCACGTTCAGACTGCCTTCAATCTGGTTGAACGCCGTATAATAAGTGGGTTCTCGGTACGCTGCCCTGACAATGTTGAGCAAGATCATCCGATTACGTGTATCGGCCACCACGCGATTGTAATCGATCGCAAAATTGGTCATCGTCGGTCGCATCGAGACGCAGCCTGCTGTAAACAGGGCAGGAATGAGAGCGGCGCAAATTTTCCACTTCAACGTCATAATTTCCTCCGCGATATAGCCAAGCCCTGCCCAAAATTTGCTCATCCGAACACAAGTCTAACATGTCGGGAATGGCAGGTGCAGCGCCATCGTTGATCATCGTTGTCGAACACCCTGGGGCGTCACGTCCAAACTCTCAGATGGACCCTGTCCGCAACTGAAGTGGCCGATCATCAACAACCCTGAGCGGGAAACTGATGGTATCAAATCGGACGTACGAATCGATGGCGAGGTAGAATTCTATAACACTCCGTAATTATCGTAACTTTAGTAAATCTTTTGATATCTCCGATGGCACAGAGCAAGTACATCAATCCATTGGGATATCGAAATGTCGAACTTACAACGTGTAATCAAAAACAATGAGGGTGCAACCGCAATAGAGTATGGGCTCATAGCAGCGCTCATTGCCGTTGCTGCAATCACAGCTATGGGGTCACTCGGAAACTCATTGTCAAATAATTTTTCCACCGTTTCAAACGCAGAAAATAATGCAAATAATACGGCGTCTGCATAAATAGATATTTACATTATGAGGTACTATAGTTATAGTTACTGCTAATTTATAACCACCTTTCCATACAGGTTGCTTTCAAATTTGTCATAAATTTGGTGAAAGCCACATCCGATTGTGCCCAACGTCAAATATGACGTGCTGATCTGCGAAGTTACCCCACGTGACGACAACATCGCTATCGGTGCATGGGTTAGATCCGCTCGGAATATCGAATGCGTCGAGCGAGACGCCTCCCAATGAAACTTTCACAAGCGGGCGGCCAGAATTATCAAAATTCACTGGTCGTCCCAAAATGGCCATCCGGATGGGATCGCCATGCTCATTGCGCGCATCGGCAATCAGACAACCACTGATCTTTGACTGCGAAACGGCTGCGATCTGCATGCCCTTGCCAACGTGACGGTCGCCCTGATCAAATACACGCAATTTGGACCGCTTGAAGTCGAAGCCGATCCTCATGTCACTCATCAAATCTGACCCAATGATCAAATCCGTCGCAGGCCGTGTTGGTTCTATATCGACGCGATGTATGCGCATTTCGTCGCGGTCGATGCCAATAACGCGGTTCTTGATCACCAGCTGCGGCCCTCGCATTGCCGGATCGACTTTCAGGTTTTTTGCTACTGAGGGATCGGCCGTTGTAATCGGAGCAGATGGATCGATCACAGCCTCGACTGGCTGCAAATCGATCCGTGCAGAAATCAACAACAATCCCGCCTTGAGGACGATCTTGTGAGACATGATGCCGATCGGACCAGACATGAATTTAATCCTCTTTTGACTGAATGACCAAATTTGTTCCCGTCGCTTGGAACAAGGCCACGCTGTCGCTCAACCGCGCCGCTTGGGCCTGGACAAGAAGGGCGGTGGCCTGCGATGCGGCAACTGATGCATTGAGAAGGGCAGTCGTACCCAAGGCGCCCAATTCAACCTGGCGACGGGTCAGGCTAAACGATCGACTTGCAGCGGCGTTGGCGCGCGATGCCGCGTCGAGCGCAGCGGCATCGGTCCTAAGCCCGGCCAATGCATCATCCACGTCGAGAAACGCCTGAAGCGCGGCGGAACGGTATTGTGCCTTGGCCGCATCGAGCGCGGCAGCGCTCGCGCGCTGTTGGTGCAACAACTGGCGGGAGTGAAAGATTGGCTGGGTCAGCGTGCCGATCACCGCGAAAAACGGATTGCCGGTGGCAAACAGGTCTTCAATGCGGTTGGCCGATCCGCCGATGTTGCCCGTCAACTGGAGTGCGGGTAGCCGCGCGGCGATCGCGGTGCCCAGGTCGGCCGCTGCGCCGCGCAGCTGCGCTTCGGCGGCGCGCACATCGGGGCGATGCGCGATGATGTCCGCCGGCAACCCGAGCGGCAGGCCGGCGGGCAGCGCAAGATCGGCCATGAGCGGCAGATCGGGAGGCGGACTGCCGGCCGGCACCCCGGTCAGGCTGTCGATCAGCCCGAGCTGGTGCTCTGCCTGGCGTTCGAGCCCGGGTAGCGTGGCTTCGATCGCTGCAAGCGCGGCCTTCTGCGCGATCACATCGGCTTCGCCCAGATCGCCGATCGCCCGGCGCCGTTCAAGCAGCGTGACGAGCTGCCGGTCGCTTTCAACCGCGTCGTGCGTCGCCGCGATCTGCGCTTCAAGCGAGGCGTGCTGGATAACCGCCAGCGCCAGGTTCGCGACGATCGTGGTCCGCGCCGCGACCAGTCGGGCGGCGGCAACATCGGCCGCTGCACGCGCCGATCGGACCTTGCTGCGCCCAGCTCCGAACATGTCGATCGGATAGGACACGGTCAATTGCGCGGTGTGGAGCGTGTAGATGTAGGCGTTGGGATCAGGCAACGGCGGGGAGAACGTCTGCGACACCCGCAGCCGCTGCGATTGCAGACTGGCGTCGACTTGCGGGCCTTGCGATCCCGCGACCGCAGCTGCCTGCTCGCGTGCCTGGCGCAGCGTCGCCTCGGCCATCGCCAGATCGTTATTGTGCGCGAGCGCCACATCGACCAGCGCTTTCAGTCGCGCGCTGCCGAAGCTTTCCCACCAACGCGGCAACGGCTCGGCGCCGGCCTCGATCGCTTGCGCCGGGCCCGATGCAGGGGCGATCGTTTCGGACGCACGCGCCGGGGGCAGCGGTGCAGAGCCGCGCACATCGCGCGGGCCGGGTGTGCAGGCTGCAAGCAGCAGCACCGCCGATAGAGCAGCGGTAGGCAGGCGCGTCATGCCGGCTCCATCGGCGTGCCATCGGCATGATGCCGGCGGATCCCATGGCCATGCGCGCCGCGGTGGTGCGAGAAGCGCACGATCAGCACCGGCAGCACCAGCAGAATAAGGATCGGCGCCAGCGTCATGCCGCCGACCACGACCAGCGCCAGCGGCTTCTGCACCTGGCTGCCGATCCCCGACGAAAGGGCCGCCGGCAGCAGCCCGATCGCCGCCGCCAGGCAAGTCAGCACGACCGGCCGCATTGAATGGCGGATGGTGATGGCAATCGCGTCGTCGCGGTGCTGGTCCTCGTTGATCTGCTGGTTGAACGCGGTGACAAGCAGGATGCCGTCCATCGTCGCGATCCCGAACAGTGCGACGAAGCCGATCGCCGCGGAAATGCTGAACGGCGTTCCAGTCAGCAACAGCGCCAGCACCCCGCCGACCAGCGCCATCGGGATCACGCTGAAAGCGAGGAATGTATCGCGGATCGAGCCGAAGTTGGCATAGAGCAGCACCAGGATCAGCAGCAAGCTGATCGGGACCACCACCTTGAGCCGAGCGACCGCGTTGGTCAGATTGTCGAGATCGCCCGCCCATTCGAGATGATAGCCGGTCGGCAGCACCACGTTGCGCGCGATGCGCTGCTTGATCTCACCGACCGTACCGCCCAGATCCCGCCCGCGCACGCTAAACTTGATCGGGACATAGCGCTCCTGGTGCTCGCGGTAGATGAACGAGGCGCCCGAAGTCAGGTGCACTTGCGCGACTTCGGACAGCGGAACCTGCACCAGGCCGCCGCCGTTCGGCGCGGGTGCGCCGATCGTGATGCGCCTGATCGCCTCGATGTCGCCCCGCTGCGACGGATCGAGCCGGACCTGAATCGGGAAGTGACGATCGGTGCCCGGCTCGTAGAGATCGCCCGGCGACTGCCCACCGATCGCTGCCGCCACCGTGGTGTTGATATCGTCGGTGGTCAGCCCGTAGCGGCCGGCCGCCAGCCGATCGACGTCGATCCGCACAGTGGGCTGGCCGAGAGAGTTGTTCACGCCAAGGTCGGTCACCCCCCTGACCTTGACCATCTGCGCCTTGATCTGGTCCGAAAGTCGCTCGATCACCGCAAGATCGTTGCCGAAGATCTTGACCGAATTCGCCCCCTTCACGCCCGAGGTCGCCTCTTCGACGTTGTCTTCGATGTATTGCGAGAACTCGAAGTCGAGCCCGGCAAACCGGTCCTGCAGCCGGTGCTGCAGATCGGCGGTCAGCGATTCCTTGGTTACCCCGGCGGGCCATTCGCTCGCCGGCTTGAGCGGTGCGTAGAACTCGGCGTTGAAGAAGCCGGTCGCGTCGGTGCCGTCGTCGGGGCGGCCGTGCTGCGAGGTTACGCGCTCGACCTCGGGGTAGCTGGAGATGATGTTGCGGATCTCGATGACCTTGGGCTGGCCAGCCTCGAGCGAGACCGAAGGCGGCAAGGTCGCGCGGATATAGAGGTTGCCCTCCTCCAGGTGCGGCAGGAACTCCACGCCCAGCGCCATGATCGAGCCCACCGTCACCACCAGCGCGATGGCAGCCGTGCCCAGCGTCAGCACAGAATTTTTCAGCGCGAACGAAGCCGCCGGTTCGTAACGGCGGCGGATCTGGCGGACCAGCCAGGTATCGACTTCCTGCAGGCGGTCGGGCAGCAGCAGCACCGAAAGCACTGGCGCGATCGTAAAGGCCGCCACCAGCCCGCCGCAGATCGCATAGGCATAAGTCTTGGCCATCGGCCCGAAGATGTGCCCCTCGATTCCGGTCAGCGTGAACAGCGGCAGGAAGCTGGCGATGATGATCGCCGCCGCGAAAAAGATGCCACGGCTGACATCGCTCGACGCGTGTAGCACGGCCGAAAAGCGCGTGGCGCGACTGGCAGAGATGCGGCCGGCACCGATGGCGTGGCTGCGGTCAGCCATGCGCCGGAAGATCGCCTCGACCATGATGACCGCGGCGTCGACTACCAGTCCGAAATCGAGCGCGCCTAGCGACAGCAGGTTTGCGCTTTCGCCCTGCAAAGTCAGAATCAGGATCGCGACCGAAAGCGCGAAGGGGATTGTCATCGCCACGATCAGCGCGCTGCGGAAATTGCCCAGGAACAGCCACTGTAGGACAAAGATCAGCAGCACGCCCGCCGCCAGGTTTTCCATCACTGTGTGCGTGGTAACGCCGATCAGGTCCGACCGGTCATAAATCCGCTCTAGCTTGACGCCCGGCGGCAGCACCCCGCCCGCGTTGATCGTGTCGATTTCCTGTTCGACCGCGTGGATCGTCGGCAAGGATTGCGCGCCGCGCTGCATCAGCACGATGCCCATGACGATATCGTCGTCACGCCCCTCGCCCGCGATGCCGAGCCGCGGAAGGTTGCCGATCTTCACCTGGCCGACGTCGCGCAACAGAACCGGGGTTCCGCCGAGCGTGCCGACCAGCACGTTGCGGATCGCCTCGACCGACTGAATCAGGCCGATCCCGCGCACGATCGCCGACTGCTCGCCGAAGTTCACCGTCTGCCCGCCGACGTTGGCATCGCTCTTGCCGATCGCTGACAGCACTTGCGGCACCGTGACACTGTGCGCGAGCAGCTTGTCGCGATCGAGCTGGACTTCGTAGCTGCGCAGCTTGCCGCCCCAGCCGTTCACGTCGATCACGCCCGGTATGCGCTTCAACCGGCGTTGCAGAACCCAGTCCTGAAGCGTCTTGAGGTCCATCACCGAATAGCCTGTCGGCGCGGTCAACCGGTAGCGGTAGATTTCACCGATTGGGCTAGTAGGAGAAATCTGAGGCTGCGCCCCGCCCGGAAGCTGCGGCAACTGCGCCAGCCGGCCGCGCACCAGTGCCTCTGCCTCGGCAAAGGTGACGCCGTAATCGAACTGGACCTTCACGTCCGACAGCCCGAACAGCGAGATCGAGCGGATCGCCTTCTGGTGCGGCAGCCCGATTACCGCGATCTCGATCGGCGTGGTGATGTTGCGCTCCATCTCCTCGGACGAGATACCGTTGCTTTGCGTGATCACCTCGACGAGCGGCGGCACTGGATCGGGATAGGCCTCGATGTTGAGATTGGCATAGCCGGCCACGCCCGCCAGGATCGTCACGATCAAGAGCGTGAGCACCAGCATCCGCTGGCGCAGGGCAAGTTCGATCAGGCGGTTCATCAACAGCTCACCGGTCGATCCCGGCCTCGTTGACGAACAACGCACCCGCCACCACGATGCGATCGCCCGGGTTCAGCCCCCTTGCCACGCGCGTCAGCCCGCCTTCGGTATCGCCGACCTGCACCACGCGCGCGTGCAGCAGGCCATCGCGGCTTTGGACCCAGGCCCGTGAGGTCTCGCCCTCGTGGATGATCGCCTGTGCCGGGACAAGAACGCCAGGCTCGCCACCCAGCGCGCGCCGGATCGTGAAGCTGGCGAACATCTGCGGTTTGAGCAGGCCTTCGGCATTGTCCACCGTCGCGCGTACGGGCAGGCGGTGGGTATTGGGATCGAGCGCGGCGCTGATGTTGTCGATCCGCGCGCGGAATGCCCGCCCCGGCACCGACGGCGTCGTCACCTCCACCTCGTCTCCCAGTCGCGCGTTGGCCGCTTCGCTTTCGGGCAATTGCGCGACCAGCCACACGCGCGACAAGTCGGTGATCGTCATCAACGCGGCATTCCCGCCGGCGCTGAGGAACTGGCCGGGCGAAACGCTGCGATCGGCGACGACGCCCGACACCGGCGAACGATAGACAGTCGCCGATTGACCGCCGAGGCCGACCGAAGACGACTGTAGCGAGCGGATCTCGCCCGCCGACTTGCCGAACAGGCCGAGCCGGTCCTGCGCCGATCGCAGCGCCGATTGCGCGGCGCGATAATTGGCTTGCGCGGTCACGAGATCGGCCTGCGCCTGGAGATAGTCCTTGAGCGCGCCGCCGGCGGTCTCGTAGATCGCCTTCATCCGTGCCGAATTGGCCCGCGCTGTCTGCACCACCTCGCCCGTCGAGGTGACTTGCGCGGCGGCGGTCAGCAGCGTGTTGCGCGCATCAACCAGTTCGGGCGATGCCACCGCCAACAGCGGCGAGCCTTGCGAGACACGCTGTCCCGGCTCAACGAACACGCGCACCACTTGCCCGGAGAACGGGAGCAGGATCGGCGTGCTGTGATCGGCATCGACCGCGATTGAACCACTGGCCCGAACGAGCGTCGCATTGGCGCCGAACCGGACCGGCTCGATCTTCAATTGCGCCAGCTGCGCGGGCGTGAGCCGCAAGGTGTCTGGCGTAAGCGATTCAAATCCCTGCGACGCCGGTGATCGCAACCAGCCGAGGCCGATGTATGCGACGATCAGCAGAACAATCGCCATGGCTATGAGACCAAGCAGCCGCCGCTGCTGGCTGATCAACAAGCTTGGTGCACTCGCCAAACGCGTTGGCGGGGTGTCGTCGTCCGTCAAGCCAATTAACCAATTCTCATCTTGATGCTTTGCCCGAGCAACGCTCGCTCGGCGCGCAAAACCGCCTAGACCGTAGCGCTTACGGGCACCTTTCATTGCAATCGAGCAATTGCCTGCGGATTGCGATCTCAAGTCGGCCTGACAGCCGGGAAGCCGCTGCTCGCGGTCATATTTTCTACGACCAAATCCGATGCACCTGCTTGACCGATAATGTGAGTTGGGCCCGGTACGACGCGAGATAACCGCGGATCGGATCGACTTCCCCGCCAAAACAAAGGAAGCTGCTGCGTAGGACCGCAACAAGTAGCGCTCGAAATAGCGCCGCAAGCTCTCGGGCACGAACAGAGCCTCGCACTGCCGCGTGGCAGATCGGGGCTTATTGCGTGCATTTGCAAAGCATAGCTCAAGTTCGCAAACTGTTCCAAAGGCAACCTGCGCCCGCGTCGCAGTTCGCACCTGTCAAATGGCCATTTGCTTCCGTAAATCGCGATCACGCCCATTTCTCGCCAGGCCGCCGCCTTCCCTTCAGTCGCCCGTTCGGCTAAGGATTCCGCGGGGTTCGACCGGATATGCCGGAAAATTGGTTGGCCGAATTCCTGCTACAAAAGTGTACAGAGTGGGAACAAAATCTAGCACACCCTATGCGGCGAACCGATCGACCTTGATCCTGGCTTCGTGACTGCTTGCCTCGGCGAGGTCACGCGAGCATGTTGCGCAACCGGATGACGAGATTACCCGGCAGCCCCTTGGGCTTGCCGCTCTCGGCAAATATCCGGTCAGCGTACCGGGCGCGTAGGCGAGGTTACGCGATCAGCCCCGGGTGAACGATAAAACCACTCTCTGTGAGCGGTAAAAGCCATTTCGCCGATCAGTGCTGCGGGCCTAACCGCTGGGCAATTGCCGAATGCAATTGCAACAACGGGGCGAATGACCATGAATAGCAACCTGTACCCCTATCGCTCAAGCCTGATCCCGGCCGCGTGCCTCGCATTTGCTGCGCCCGCGCTGGCTCAGCAGCCGGCGCCGCCGCCTGGCCCTGTGGTCAATCCGCTGGCACCCGCACCGACGAACGCAGAGGATCGCGTTACTGGCCAAACCAATCAGGAGTGGTGGCCGCAGCGTCTCGATCTCGAACCGCTGCGCGCAAACGAGCAGAACTCGAACCCCTACCGCGATTTCGATTACGCCAAGGCGTTCAGCGCACTCGATCTGAAAGCGGTCAAGGCTGATATCGCGCAGATGTTGACCGTTTCGCAGCCATGGTGGCCAGCCGATTATGGCACGTATGCACCGTTTTTCGTGCGCATGGCCTGGCATGCGGCGGGCACGTATCGCGCCGCCGATGGCCGTGGCGGTGAAGACGGCGCGCAGCAGCGCTTTGAGCCATTGTCGAGCTGGCCCGATAACGCCAACCTCGACAAAGCGCGGCGGCTGTTGTGGCCGCTCAAGCAGAAGTATGGTCGCGCGTTATCGTGGGGCGATCTGATGGTGCTGACGGGCAACGTCGCACTTGGACAGATGGGCTTCAAGATCATTGGTTTCGGCGGTGGCCGCCCGGACGCCTGGACCGCGGAGCGCGTCTTTTGGGGTCCGGAGCGCAAGATGCTGACCGTTGCGCGGTATGACAAGGATGGGAAGCTGATCGAGCCGCTTGCCGCAAGCACGCAAGGGTTGATCTACGTCAATCCCGAAGGCCATCTGGGCGATCACGATCCCGCGCACGCAGTCGACGATATCCGCCAGACCTTCGGTAACATGGGAATGGATGACCAGGAAACCGCAGTGCTGATCGCGGGCGGCCACACCATCGGCAAAGCGCACAGCGCGCACAATCAGGCAGCGTGTCAGGGCAAGGAGCCTGCAGGCGCGCCAATCGAGCAGCAGGGCATCGGTTACCAGAGTTCGTGCGGCACGGGTGTAGGCAAAGATGCGATCACGTCGCCACTCGAGGGCGCGTGGGTGCAGACCCCGACACGTTTCAGCAACAATTACAACGAAGGTCTGCTGAAGTATAACTGGGTCAAGACTCCAAGCCCTGGCGGTGGGGTGCAGTGGAAGCCGTCCGATCCCAAAGCTGCGAAGCTGGTGCCCGATGCGTTCGATCCCAAGCTGCGGCATGCGCCGATGATGTTGACCACCGACGTGGCGCTCAAGATGGACCCCGCGTACCTCTCTACAATCGAGCGTTATCGCACGCACCCCGATCAGTTCCGCGACGAATTTGCGGTGACATGGTTCAAGCTTACGCACCGCGATCTGGGCCCGAAGTCCCGCTATCTTGGCAGCGAAGTGCCCCCGCAGGACTTCATCTGGCAAGATCCGGTTCCCCGCGAGAGTACCAAGCGTATTTCGGACGGAGATGTTCAGGGCTTGCGCGATGAACTCAAGTTATCGGGGCTGAGCGTGCCGCAAATGGTGCGCACTGCCTGGGCGGCGGCGGCAACGTTCCGCAATACCGACTGGCGCGGCGGAGCCAACGGCGCGCGGCTGGCGCTGGCGCCGCAAAAGGACTGGCCTGTCAACGATCCGCAGGATCTGGCACCGGTACTGGCACGCTATCAGGCGATCCAGGCGGGGTTCAACAAAAGCCACCGCGAACGGCCGGTCTCGCTGGCCGATCTGATCGTGCTTGGAGGCAATGTCGGCATTGAAAAGGCTGCTGCTGACGCAGGCACGCCGATCAGGCTGCCGTTCACTCCGGGGCGCACCGATGCGAAGCAGGAGCAGACCGATGTGAAGAGCTTTGGCTATCTCGAACCCAAGGCCGATGGCTTTCGCAACTACTACGAGCCCGGCCAGCGGCTGACCCCACCCGAAGCGCTGGTCGACAAAGCCGGTGCGCTGGGACTTACGGCCTCGGAAATGACCGTGCTTGTGGGCGGGATGCGCGTACTCGATGCCAACGAAGGCGGATCGCAGGCTGGCGTGCTGACCACGCGTCCACACCAGTTGACCAACGACTTCTTCATCAATCTGCTCGACATGAACACCGTGTGGAGCAAGGCCGACTCCACAGGCGCAATGTATGTCGGATCGAACCGCGTGACCGGGCAGCGGGTGTGGACCGCGAGTACGGTAGACTTGTCGTTCGGCTACACATCAGAACTGCGTGCGGTGGCCGAAGCCTATGCAATGCGCGACGGCCAGAGCAAATTCGTCGATGATTTTGCCGCGGCCTGGACCAAGGTTATGAGCGCGGATCGATATTGAAGCAGGCTGCTCCTGGCGGCACGGGCGCTGCGCCGTGCTGCCAGGGGCTCCTCGCGTGCGTGCCCATCACATCAGATGCAGAGAATCGACGGAGATGCCCGAGCACCAGGGGCGAGCAGCGGGATTCGGTAAAATCGGCCGTTCACGCATTGATCGCGAAATGGCTAAAATCGGGTCGACTGCTGCCATTGCCGATATGGCCAGATTCGCCGCCGCGCCATCAAGCCTCCTTCGCAATGGAGAGCTCGAATCCCGCTGATACACAAACCTCAAGGCCAGTTATGAGGTTACGGCCTGGAATTGAAAGGCGCGCGTAAGCGCCGCGGTCTAGGCGGCTGGTCACATGATCAGCGGTTCCCATTCCTTTCTCAGCATCGTCGTAATCGGGTCTTCGTATTGACCGACGACGAGGTGCCGACCACTCGATTGACGACTGGGAAAAGCCTGCCGGGTAACCAGCAACTGCGGTTGCTTGGCTTGATCGCGGCGGCTGCAATATTCGTTGTACTTATCATCGCAGGTGGGCGTTGGTTGCTTGCCCCGCATTCGCAGCGAGCCGAAATCCTGCCGCCAGACACCCTGCGTCTGACGCATGAGCAGTTGTCACAGTTGAAGTTTGCCCCGGTAAGATTTGGAGCCAATGCCACCTTGGTTCGAGCCAGTGGGGCGATCGCGGTGGATGCGGACCATAGTACGCCGATACTCCTGCCATTTTCCGGCCAAGTTGTGCACGTGTTTGTCGAAGCAGACCAGCGTGTCACAAAAGGAACGCCGTTGCTTGCGGTTGCTTCTCCTGAACTGGGCGACGCGCGCAATGCCCTTCTTACCGCTGCCGCGCAGGTGACATCGACGGGTCAGTCTGTCCGTATCGCGCAGCAAAATGCTGCCCGGATGAAAGCCATTCATGAAACCGCAGGCGGGGCGCTCAAGGACGACCTCCAGGCGCAGGCCGACCTCGTGACCGCGCAAGCCAACTCACGCAGCGCTCAATAGGCCTTGCGATCGGCGCAGGACCGGTTGGGTCTGTTCGGCAAGTCTGCCGGCGAAATCCGCGCGCTCCAATCCACATCGCTCGCCCTTGGTGGCCAGGCCGCGACGGTCTACCGGTCACCGGTTACAGGTGTCGTTGCCGATCGCAGCGTATCGCCCGGCCAGTTCCTCAGCGCTGGCGGCAGCAACGCGCTGATGACGATCACCGATCTATCGCGCGTCTGGCTTGTAGCGCAGTTGCCGGAAAGCGAAGCGGCCAACGTGCGCCTGGGCGACGGCGTCGTCGTGACGACGCCTTCGGTGCCGGGACGGACATTCAGCGCGCGGATCGACAACATCAGCGCTGCGCTCGATCCCAACACACATCGGTTGCCTGTCAGGGCGACGGTTGCAGATGCTGAAGGCCTGCTCAAGCCGCAGATGTTCGCAAGCTTTACGATCCGCCGAATGCTGGGCGGCGAGGCCGGGGCGCTCGTGCCGGCCGAGGCAATCATCCACGAGGGCGAAGCCGCGCGGCTGTGGGTCTATGGCCGCGACGGTCTGCTCCATGCTCGCATGGTGCAGACAGGCGACACCGAGGGCGGACTGACCCGCGTTGTGCGAGGCCTGAATTCCGGCGAGCGAGTCGTTGTCTCGGGCGCATTGTTCGTTAACGAGGCCGGCCTCGGGCAATGAGGCGGGCGTGAACCGGCTGATTGAACTCGCGCTACGCCAGCGAATGCTGGTGCTGGTCTTGCTGGTGGTCACGATTCTGGCGGGCGTGATCGGCTACGCCAACCTCAACATCGAGGCCTATCCCGATCCGGTGCCGCCGCTGGTCGAGGTCATCACGCGGAGCAACGGCATCTCGTCCGAGGAGATGGAACGCAACATCACCACCCCGATCGAGATCGCGGTAACAGGGTTGCCGCATCTCAAGGCGATCCGCTCGATCTCATTGTTCGGGCTGTCGGATGTGCGGGTCCAGTTCGACTACGGGGTGACGTTTTCCGAAGCCGAAGCGCTTGTTCGCGGCCGGCTTGCACAGCTCCAGCAGCTTCCCGGAGGCGCGCAGCCGTTGATTTCGCCGACCAGCCCGGTCGGCGAAATCTACCGCTACCGGCTGAGCGCGCCAACCGGCTATTCGGTGATGGACCTCAAGACCTTGCAGGACTGGGTGCTCCAGCGCCGCCTGAAACGCATTGCCGGCGTGATCGACGTGAACGGCTGGGGCGGCAAGCTGCGCAGTTATACCAACCTGCACTGATCATGACCCACGCGCCCATTTGCGGCGGCCGATGGTCATGATGTGCCAAGGCTGATCGATGAGCTTGTTCCAGGCTTCGCAGCAGTGGTCGATGATGTTGTCGTAGGATGTGAAGACGCGGTT
>NZ_JANXWG010000018.1 GCF_025351285.1 Novosphingobium sp. | reverse complement strand
GTCGCTTTGCCCGGCCCCGACGAGTGCAAACTTGAATTGAACCAAAAAAAGGCCTTCGCCGAATGAACGGCGAAGGCCTTGGGATCGTGTCACCACCGCTTGGACGGGAGGGGGGGTCTCGGTGGTGACATGGACATAACGACCGTCCTGTAAGCCGGTTCCCGGCCCGCAAAACAATTTGAAGATTTTTTTCCGGGCCTGTTTTGAGCCCGATCCAGAGTATAATGCAAAGTGCGTAGCGCCCCGGGAACCGGAGACAGCCTCGCGCGTTTTTCGGGCGCACTTGAAGCGGAAGGGATTTCATGTCGATTGGGGCGAAAGTAGCGGGAAACCTCCCATATCTAAGGCGTTACGCGCGCGCCCTGACGGGTAATCAGGCGGCTGGTGACGCATTCGTCCGCGCCACGCTCGAGGCCGCGCTGGCCGATGACAAACTGCGCAACGCCATCGCCGAAAGCCGGGTCGCATTGTATCACGCGTTCAGCCACTTGTGGACGAGTGCCAATGTCGACACGCGCGACACTTCTGGCAACAACGGACTGTCGGGCGATCATGAAGTTGCGGCGCAGGAACGGTTGTCGCGGATCACGCCTCGCAACCGCCAGGCACTGCTGCTGACCACGCTCGAAGATTTCAGCATCGAGGACACCGCCACGATCATCGGGTCGACACCCGCCGAAGTCGAAGCGCTAGTCCACGAAGCAATCGCCGAGATCGACGACGATTCGGCCACCCGCGTACTGATCATCGAGGACGAACCGCTGATTTCGATGCAGCTAGAGGACATCGTCCGCGCGCTCGGCCACGACATCTGCGGCACCGCCGCCACCCGCACCCAGGCGCGCGAGATCATCACCCGCGAAACCCCCGGCCTCGTGCTGGCCGATATCCAGTTGGCCGATGGCAGCTCAGGGCTCGATGCAGTGGACGATATCCTGGCGATCGACGACGTGCCGGTCATCTTCATCACCGCCTATCCCGAGCGGCTGCTGACCGGCGATCGGCCCGAACCGACCTACCTGATCACCAAGCCGTTCCACGAAGCCACCGTGCGCGCGGCAATCAGCCAGGCGCTGTTCTTCGGATCGAGCCGCCCGCTGCGCTGATTGCGCGCCGACAACCAAACGCAACGGGCCGGGGAATCGCTTCCCCGGCCCGTCTTGCGTCGGCGTCTGGATTAGCCCGGCTTCTGCTCGCGCATGGCGAAATTGCCGCCCTCACGCACTGCCACCATCAGCCGGCAGCGCACGCCACCGGGCAGAAATTCCAGCTCGACCGGGTGCTTCAATTCGTGCGCCACAATCTTCTGGATCAGTTCGGTGCCGAACCCGCGCTTGCGTGATGCCACCGGATCGAGCGTCGGCCCGCCGCTTTCGGCCCAGTCGAGCTGGGCGATCTGCGCGGTCACCATACGCCAGGCAATCGACACCCGGCCCGCCTCGACGCTCAGCGCGCCGTACTTGGCGGCGTTGGTGGCCAGTTCGTGGATCGCCATCCCCAGCGACAGCGCGTCGTTGGGCGCCAGCATCACCGGATCACCCGACAGCGTCACACCACCGCTCTGATCGCGGACATAGGGCGCCATTTCGGCCTCGATCAGCGCACGGATCGACGTGCTGCCCCAATCGGATTGGGTCAGCAGATCATGCGTGGCCGAAAGCGCGCGGACCCGGCCATCGAGGCTTTGGGCAAAGCTGTCCAGATCGGTCGCTCGCCCGCGCGTAAGCGCCAGGATCGACAGCACATTGGCCAGCGTGTTCTTCACGCGATGGTTGAGTTCGCGCACCAGCGAATTGCGGATCGACGATTGCTGCTCGAACCATTCGAGCGTCGTGCGGTCTTCCGAAGCCTGCTGCGTGACCAGCCGCGCCAGCACCAGCAGCAACGTGGCCACCAGCAGCCCGAACAGCAGCGTCATCAGCGAGACCGGGCTGAACAGCGTCCCGTCGGGGATCGATACGACGAGCGTCCACGAGCGATCCGCGACCACCACGTGCCGCGTCTCGGTGCGGACCGGACCGCCTGCCAGGGCGCGCTGATAAAGCAGATTGGCCGGCGCAGCATCGCCATCGTAAAGCGCAAAGCCAACGCCGGACATCCGATCGATATCGACCGACGATGCCAGGAACGCGCGCGCATTGAACGGGGTGTAGACGAACCCGCGCAAGTGGTGCCCCATCGCAGCGGACGAATAAACCGGCATGAACAGCACGAAGCCCGGCGGCGACGTTGCTTTGTCCTCCTGAACGAGCACTATCTTGCCCGAAGCCGTTGGCCGCCCGAACTGCGCCGCGCTCATCATCGCTTCGCGCCGGACCCGCTCGCTCGCCATGTCGAAACCGATCGCGCGGTTGTTGCGGGGGGTGGCCGGGCGAAGATAGCGCACCACATAGCGATCCATACCGCCTTGCGCAGCACCATCCGGACGGATCGCAAAGCCTGGAACACCGCTTGCGCGCACTTCGGCTGCGAACGCGGACTCTTGCCCCGGATCGACCCGCGCCACCCACCCGATGCCCTCTGCACCCGAAGCGCGGCCTTCCTGGCCAAGCTGGTCGATGAACAGGCCGAACGTGGCCGGATCGAACTTCGTTTGCGTGGCAATCAGCGCGGCGCCCGCGCGCAACGACATGGCGCTCGAACCCGCCCGGCGTTCGATCGCCGAAGAAATGCTCGCCGTGGTCTGCGAAAGCTGGGCCGCTTCCCGCCCGTCTTCGGCATGTTCGACCGCGGCCACGCTGATCGCGGTTACACCCAGGGTGAGCGCGAACACGCCCACCGGCAACGCGCGCGGATAGCGTTCGTACCAGCGATGCGGATGCTCGCCAGACGGCTTCGCGCCAAAAGAACTTGAGGCTGACGGCTTATGCACTTCAATCCCGGTCGCAGATGAATTGAGCCTTCGCACCGGCAGATCGATCCCTCTCCGCAAGGCTTGCATTGATTGGCGGCCCGAAAGCCCGAATTGCAGGCCCACCAAGGCTTGCGACGAATGTGTACAATGCGGCGTGCACGCGGGCACGGTTATTCCGCATAAGGGGGGAACCACGAAGCGGCTGTTTCGTTCCTATGCCGGATATCCGAACACGTCGTGTCACCACCGCAACACGACTGCCGGATTCCGGGGCAAGGATTCTGGTTGCCCGACCCTGTCAACAAGGGCAATCCCGAGGATGCGGCGTTGTACGACCGACAGGCAAAGCAGGGAGCGTATTGCGGCATCATGGACGAGGAAAAAGTGACTCCACCCAACATCAAAAAGAACGCAGGCGGCGGGGGGCCGCAAGCGCCCGACTGGACCAGCGGACTGCGCCAGTTGTACAATTCGGTGGTCGAGGAACCCTTGCCGGATTCCTTCGCCAAGCTGCTCGAACAGTTGGATTCAGCGTCTGATGTCTGAGTCCGAAACTGTTCCGGTGACGCCGAAGCCTGTTACGGCGGCTGCGGCAGCCGAATTCAAGCGCGAGCTGACTGCGGTCATCCCGCACTTGCGCGCTTTTGCACGCGGCCTGTGCGGTCGGCCCGATATGGCCGACGATCTCGTTCAGGAAGCCCTGCTGAAGGCATGGGCGGCACAAGCACGCTTCGAACCCGGTACATCGATGCGCGCGTGGACCTTCGTGATCCTGCGCAATGCCTACCTCACCGACATGCGCCGCAACCGCTTTCGTGGCGATTACGATGAAACCGTGGCTGAACGCATTCTGGTGGCACCGGCCGCGCAGGAAGGGCCGCTGCACTTGTCGGACATGCACCGTGCGCTGCTGCAACTTCCGCCCGAACGGCGCGAGGCGCTGCTGCTCGTCGGTGCCGGCGGGTTCAGCTACGAAGAAGCCGCGCAGATCTGCGATTGCGCAGTGGGCACGATCAAAAGCCGCGTGGGCCGGGCCCGCGCGACGTTGAGCGCGATGATCGAAAGCGGCAACCTGCCACGCCGCAGCACCGACGATGCGGTCGCGCAGGATGCGATCATGCTCGAACTCGACCGGACGGTCCAATCGGCCAAGTAGGCCGGCCGACTTTGCGGGAACGTGTTTTCCTGACGTCGGTTAGAGTCCTGACATCCTTGAAGGAGACAGGCGATGACCGATAAAAACCAACATGGTGAAGGCAGCTACGAGGGCACCCGCGAATACGACGAGCGGACCAAGGAATTTCTCGACAAGAAGGGCAAGGACATGCCGCAGCTCGCGCGCGATGCCGCCGATGCGCTCGACGGTCCCGAAGGCGACGCGCTGCGCAAGGCCGAAGAAGAAGCCAAGGACCACGGCGGCGAAACGCACGGCCAAAGCTGACAGCGCGCAACCATTTTGAAGCTTCAAACGAAAAGGGCCGACACCGCAAGGTGCCGGCCCTTTTCACGTTCTTCAGCCCGTTCAGGCCGAAGTGAGTTGCATCGCAGGATAAGTCCAGGTGCCCGAAGCCTCGAAATTGCGCGAAGCGAAGTCCCAAGCCAGATGGTCGGCGATCACCTGCTTGAGGTAATCGGGCCGCACGTTCTTGTGATCGAGGTAGTAGGCGTGCTCCCACAAGTCGATCACCAGCAGCGGGCGCGCTTCAGTGTCCGCGAAGGTTTCGGCATCGTGCGTCTGCTCGACCGCCAGCGCATTCCCGCGCGCGACCAGCCATACCCAACCCGAAGCGAAGTGCGCAGTGCCCTGCTTGGCCAGTTCCTTGCCCAAGCCTTCGATCGAACCGAACGCCTGCCCGATTGCATCGGCCAGCGCAGCCGATGGCGCCTGTTTCGCCGGGCTCAGGCTTTGCCAGTAGAAGCCGTGGTTCCAGGCCTGCGCAGCGTTGTTGAACAGCGGCTTGTCGCCCTTGTCGCGCGCGGCCCTGATGATGTCCTCGAGCGAGGCGCTCGCCAGCGGGCCGTCCTTCACCGCATCGTTGGTCTTGTCGACATAGGCCTTGTGGTGCTTGCCATGGTGCGTTTGCAGCGTGGTGGCCGAGATCGCGGGGGCGAGCGCGTCCTCGGGATAAGGCAGGGCGGGAAGCGTGATGGCCATGATCGAAGTCCTTTGATCGGGGGGAAGCCGTGGGCCACTGATGGGGCCCTGCTGTTCGAACGATCTGCACCGCCGGCGGTTTCCGTCGCGCCTGACGATTGGTCGCGCGTCAGGCCCGGCCCGCGCGATCCTCGCTCCGATCGACCGCCGCAGTTGCGGCCACGTCCATGGTCACGTTGCCAAGCGTGCGCATCAGGTCGGGCAGCACCTCGACTGCAACGAGCAGCGCCAGCGGGCTGACCGGAACCCCCATCGCGATCGCGATCGGCCCGACCGAGGCGATGAAGCTGATCGTGCCTGGCAGGCTGACCGACGACAGCGACACCAGGATCGCCATGACCCAGCCCGAAACCATCGCCTCCGGGGTCATCGTCACGCCGTACCATTTGGCGACGTAGATCACGACCGCCAGGTTCATCGCCGGGCTGGTCGCGCGGAACAGCGAAACCGCCAGCGGCATCACGAATTCCGAAGTCGTGTCGCGCACCCCCAGCCGCTTGCATGCGCCAAGCATGGCGGGCAGCGAAGCCAGCGAGGACTGCGTCGAAAACGCGAATATCTGCACCGGGATCAGCGCGCGGGCAAAGGCGCCCAGCCTTTGCCGTGCCACCAGCACGGCAAAGGCATAGCCGGCCAGCAGGATCACCGTGCCGGTAAGCGCCACGATCAGCACATAGTGGATCAGCGCGCCGATCGCACCCGCGCCGGTTTTCGCCGCCACCGTCAGTCCCAGCGCGAACACGCCGAGCGGCGCGATCGCCAGAACCCAGCCGATCACCACCAGCATGGCCGAGGCGATTGCCGCGAAGAAGGTGGAGAGCAAGTCGCGCTGCGGCGCGGGCAGCCGCGTCGTGGCGATCGCGAACACCGCCATGAACAGGATCAGCGGCAGCATGCGATCGTTGGCCGCGGCATCGATCACGTTGGTCGGCACGATCGACTTGAGGTATTCGGCGAGGCCGGGCACCGCGTTCGCGGCGGGCGTGGCTGCGGCGGACAGGCTGCCCCGCAGCGCTTCGGCATTGCCCGGGATCGGCAACAGCGCCAGCAGCGCCGGGGTCACGATCAACGCCGCCAGCGCGCTGAAGCCCAGGAATGCCAGGAAATAGCCCAAACTGCGCCGCGCCATGGCGCCTGCGCTGGCGGTCGCCACGGTCTGCACCACGCCGGTGAACAGCAGCGCGGCCACCAGCGGCACGATCGTAGCCTGCAAGGCGCGCAGCCACAATTCGCCGATCGGCTGGACGATGCCCAGCACCGTGGGCATCGCGCCCGGCGACCAGAATGCCAGCAGCAGCCCGCCCAGCAAGCCCCCCGCCAGCGCGCCGAAAGTCCAGCCCGCAGGGACCTGGGCAATGGCGGGCAACAACGGAGCCGCGTCAGCAGCAGGCGGATCGTTCAAATCTTGGTTCATGCGCTGGTGACAATAATCGTATAGGACGCCACTGCAACAGCAACGCAACCGCAATGCATTTGGGAAGCACCAGGCACGCAATGGCACGCAAGTTTTTCGGCACAGACGGCATCCGGGGCCGCACCAACGCCGGCGTGATGACCGCCGCCACCGCGATGAAAGTCGGCCAGGCGGCCGGCGCGTTCTTCCTGCGCGGAGATCACCGCCACCGCGTGGTCATCGGCAAGGACACGCGGCTTTCGGGCTACATGATGGAAAGCGCGATGGTCGCGGGCTTCACTTCGGTGGGGATGGACGTGGTCCTGCTCGGCCCGATGCCCACCCCGGCGGTGGCGATGCTGACGCGGTCGATGCGCGCCGATCTGGGCGTGATGATCTCGGCCAGCCACAACCCGTTCGAGGACAACGGCATCAAGTTGTTCGGGCCCGACGGCTACAAGCTGTCGGATGAAGACGAACTGGCGATCGAGGCGCTGCTGGCAACCGAAATCCCGCTGGCCGACGCCAGCGAAGTCGGCCGTGCGCGCCGCATCGAAGACGCGCGCGGGCGCTACATCCACGCGATCAAGGCGAGCCTGCCCGACAACGTGCGGCTCGATGGCTTGCGCATCGTGGTCGATTGCGCGAACGGCGCGGCGTACAACGTCGCGCCCTCGGTGCTGTGGGAACTGGGCGCCGAAGTGATCGCGATCGGGGTCGAACCCAACGGCCGCAACATCAATCTCAACGTCGGCTCCACCTCGCTCCAGGCGCTCAAGGACAAGGTCCGCGAAGTGCGCGCCGATATCGGCATCGCATTGGATGGCGATGCCGACCGGCTGATCGTGGTCGATGAAAAATCGCAAGCCGTCGACGGCGACCAGATCATGGCGCTGATCGGCAGCCAATTGCACCGCCAGGGCAAGCTGACCGGCGGCGGTGTGGTGGCGACGGTGATGTCCAACCTCGGCCTCGAACGGTATCTGCAAGCGCTGGGCCTGACGCTGGAACGTACGTCGGTGGGCGACCGCTATGTGCTCGAACGCATGCGCGAAGGCGGGTTCAACCTGGGCGGCGAGCAATCGGGCCACATGATCCTGGCCGATCACGCAACAACGGGTGACGGCACGATTGCCGCGCTGCAAGTGCTCGCCGCATTGGTCGATAGCGGCAAACCCGCGAGCGAGTTGCTCCACCAGTTCGATCCAGTGCCGCAACTGCTCAAGAACGTGCGCTTCGACGCCAAGGCATCCGGGGGCAAGCCGCTCGACAAGCAGGCGGTCAAGGACGTGATCGCGCACGCCGAGGCGCAATTGACCGGGCGCGGACGGCTGGTGATCCGCCCATCGGGCACCGAACCCGTGATCCGCGTGATGGCCGAAGGTGACGATGCCGCCGAAGTCGAACAAGTGGTCGACACGATCTGCGACGCGGTGCGCAAGGCGGCTTGAACACCACCCTGTTTCCGTTCGTCCTGAGCTTGTCGAAGGACTGGTTTTCTTGTTGAGCCCAGACTCGCGCCGCGCACAAAGAAGTGCAGCGCTTTGACAAGCTCAGCGCGAACGGGTTTTGGTTAGGACAACAGATGCTCGAAATGCGCCCCGATTGCGAACGCTGCGGCACCGACCTCCCCGCCGAGGCCTCGGGCGCGTTCATCTGTTCGTTCGAATGCACCTTCTGCGCCGAATGCGCCGAAGCGCTCGACGATTTGTGCCCCAACTGCGGCGGCGAATTGCTCGACCGACCGACCCGTGCGAAAAAGCACCATGCCAAGGCGGCGCCCTCGACCGAACGGCGGTTCAAGGCCGCATGAGCCGTCCCGCTCGCGTCCTCAGCATCGCCGGATCGGATAGCTCTGGCGGCGCGGGTATCCAGGCCGATATCAAGACGATCACCATGATGGGCGGCTACGCGATGACCGCGATCACCGCCGTCACCGCGCAGGACAGCACCGGGGTCCACGCGGCGATGGTGCTCGATCCTGCGCTGGTAGCGGCGCAGATCGATGCGTGCATTGCCGACATCGGCGTCGATGCAATCAAGATCGGGATGCTCGGCTCGGCTGCGATTGCCGCGCTTGTTGCGGACCGGATCGAGCAGGCGCGCGTGCCGGTGGTGTTCGATCCGGTGATGATGGCCACCTCGGGCGCAGCACTCGCTGACCCTGCCACCATTGCCGCGTTCGACCGCCTGATGACGCTGGCCACGCTGGTCACGCCCAATGTTGTTGAACTGGCCGCGCTGGGCGGTGCCGAAGCGCTCGCCGCGCGCGGGATCACCTTCCTGGCCAAAGGCGGCGATGCGCCCGGCGAGATCGTGACCGACCACCTCCACATGCCCGGCCAACCGGTGCAAAGCTGGAGCGCCCCGCGCATTGCCACGCGCCACAGCCACGGCACCGGCTGCACGCTTTCGAGCGCGATCGCCTGCCTGCTCGGCCAGGGTCTGCCGCTGCCTACAGCCATCGCGCGTGCGCGCGCCTTCGTCCGCGCGGCGCTCGAAGCGGCGCCCGGGTTCGGCCAGGGCAGTGGCCCGCTCGGCCACCACGCGGTGACCGCAGCGCAGTGGCGCGACTGAACGAAGCGCCCAAAGGTCAGGGGCATTGTCCCGGACGGGGGGGCGTGTCCTGAACAATGCCCCTCGCCGGCAGCCCCGGCTCGATATCGTACCGGGCCCGGGGCTATCGGGCGGCGATTGTGGGCCGGGTGCCGGGTTCCAACGGCGGATCTCTAGTCCAAAGTCGTCTTCACGCGCGCCAGCAGCGCTGCCGGCACAGCTTCGCGCAACGCGTCGACGGCTTCGGTGCCGGCCGGCCCGCTGCGAGACAAGCGATAGTACAAGTTCGCGTTGACGGGCCTTTTTGCCGCAAACAAGGTGTCGATCGTCGCACGATCGGCCTGGGACAACGCGTCCCAGGCCATCTCGCCGCGGGTGTGGACGTGTCCGCCGGGCATTCCTGCACCGACGAACCCGCCCTTTTCCTCGATCGTCACCACGCCCATGCCTTTCGCCTCCGCTGTCTGGATTGCATGTTCGTGGGTTCCACCATGCGAGCCGCTACAGCCCCACACCAGTCCAGGCATTATGAACGGCAGTATGGACCGCAGGTTCCGCCGGAAACATCGATGTGGATAGCGCACGGGTTCTGCTCGCAAATTGAGACATGGTCATGTTCGGGCTCGGTCCGAAGCCGGTCAGCGCCTTGTACCAGACCTGGCCGGCCTTTTCCCAACTGTGCCCGCCGATCGCCTTGGCGGCGTTGGTGAAGGCCAGATTGGGCACCCCGCTGGAGTAATGCGGATCGAGGTTGCCGATGCCGGGGTAATAGTGATCGGGCTGCGCTGCCAACGCGTGCGCGGCCTTGGGCGCCGCCATGTCGCGCAGGCAGGTATAGCCCTTGCCCTTGGACACCGGCCCCATGATGTCGGCACCGATCAGCCAATCGGCCGTGGCTGTGGTCTGGCTCTTTTCCCACTGGCGGAACATCGATCCGAACACGTCGGACATGCTTTCGTTGAGCCCGCCGGCCTCGCCCGAATAGACCAGCCCCAGGCTGTGCTGGGTGACGCCATGGGTCAGTTCGTGCCCGATCACGTCATCGCCCAGCGTGAAATCGAGGAACACCTGGCCATCGCCATCGCCGTACGTCATCTGCGCGCCGTTCCAGAAGGCGTTGTTGTATTTCACGCCATAGTGGACCGACGAGATCAGCGTCATGTGATGACCGTCGATCGAATCGCGCTTGAACACGTTCCAGTAGAACCGCGCGACGCTTTCTTCCTCGACATAGGCGCGCTTGATTGTGGGATCGGCCGATGCGCCGGGGTTGGCGACCGCGGCGCCCGGCAGCGTGGTGCCGTGATGGCAATCGAACACCTGGCCCACCGGCAGCCGGTGCGGCAGCGGAAACGGAAACGGTGGGCGTGGGAACGGCAGGCTGATCGCGGTCATCGTCAGCGCGTTGTTGCGGTCGCGCACTGAACGCATGCCCCGGCTAAGCGCCGCGCTGTGGTGGAAGTTCTGCCGCACTTCGTCGGACAATTGAGGATCGGAAGCGAAGCGTTCGAGCACATCGTCGGGGATAATAAAGCAGTTGCAGGTCATTGTATGGTCCCTCTCGCGTAAGTTTGATTGCAATAAATTAACTAACAAAGCTGATACCTTTTTTGCAATTTATCGCTGGCAATGCTTGCGCGACCTCAATCCCTAGCTGAATGATTCGATCAGACCTTGGGGACTTGAGTAAATTACTCCCGCTTCGTGGCGATTCGATTGTATGGATTCTACATTTTTTACGGACAACTGGCACGATGAATGACATTTTCGCGCGATAACACGGAAATGGTCTGATTTTATTCGGCAATTACAATTGAGTTTAGGAATAGACCGGGCAGCAGGCCGCACAAATCCAGCCGCGCCCCATCGACGAAGCGAGCGATGAATGCGATGGAACGCCGCGCGGCCGGCCCGAATCCGACGTCAGGACAAGTTTTAAACCCGGATCGGACGATCAATCCAGCTTGTAGAACTCGGTGATGTGCGCCCAGGCTTCCTCGGCCGTTTCGGTCCAGTGGAACAGATTCAGATCGGTGTGGTTGACCACGCCTTCATCGGCCAGCGCCTGAAAATTGATCACCTTGTCCCAGAATTCCTTGCCGAACAGCAGGATCGGGATCGGCTTCATCTTGCCGGTCTGGATCAGGGTGAGCAGTTCCATGAACTCGTCGAGCGTGCCGAACCCACCCGGGAACACCGCCACCGCGCGGGCACGGAGCAGGAAGTGCATCTTGCGCAGCGCGAAATAGTGGAACTGGAACGCCAGCCGCGGAGTCACGAATTCGTTGGGCGCCTGTTCGTGCGGCAACACGATGTTGAGCCCGATCGATTCCGCCCCGGCATCGCGCGCACCGCGGTTGGCCGCTTCCATGATCGATGGTCCGCCACCCGAGCAGATCACGAATTGGCGCATGCCCTTTTCCACGATCGCGCAATTGCTGGCGATCTCGGCCAGCTTGCGCGCTTCTGCGTAATACTTCGATTTGGCGGCCAGCCGCTCGACCACTTCCTTGCGTTCGGGCGGGGCGGCGGCGATCATCGCCTCGGCCGCTTCGGGCGAAGGTATCCGCGCCGAGCCGTAGCACACCAGCGTGGAGCCGATGCCGGCCTCCTCAAGCAGCATCTCGGTTTTCAGCAGTTCGAGCTGAAAGCGCACCGGGCGCAATTCCTCGCGCAGCAGGAAATCGGTGTCGCGGAAGGCCAGCATGTAGGATGCGCTCTGCGTCTGCGGCGTATCCTTGGGATGCGCCTCGTCGAACACGGCTTCCTGTTCGGCCTTGTAGAATTTGCGGGTCGAGAGGTCTTTTTCAGTCATCGCGGGTGAATTTGCGCTCCATTGGATAGGTTGGACCCCAAGACATTGTGCTTACGCCAGGTCCGGTCCCGAGAAGAGGTCCGGTCCCGAGAAGGTGACACTGCGCGACCGCGAGTGCCTCCGACAATGCCGGCCGCAACCAGCGGTTCCGCAGGCCGATCGAACTTCCCGGTCGTGCATCCCTGATTGGCCCCGATGCAGGCGCGTTGCAACCCCGCTGCTGCAGGCCTCCTGTGGCGGGCGCAGACAATCTTGCACCGATTCGCAAGGCACGACTGGGCGTTTCAAAGCGCCTCGACCGGATGGCATGGCACTGCGTAACTATACGCATCGATAAAATTGGCAGAAACCCCCTCCATTTTGCATCGAATAAGCACGCAAAAATGGCATTTTTTAACTGTCAACAGCAATCGCGACGCTTATCGCGCATTCTCCCCTTAAACTACATGCCGCAAAGCAATTAACCAGCTCGTCTGGTCTGGCGAAAGAACCAACTTTCATCTGTGTGGCGTCATTTGCGATTGCAGTGCTGCTGTCTGACCCTGAACGCGGTTGCTCAAACAGGATTGCACGGCATTGAATCATACAAAAACCTTGTTGTTGCATCTATCAGCGCTGCTGGCTGCTGTTTTTGGCTGTTTCTGCTCTATTTCGGCCAAAGCACAGGCGATGACGGCCACTTACGAAGGATCACCGGCCTTCGTATCGTTCGCGATCCCGGTATCCGCATCGGTCAGCGCGCGCTGCGGTTTTGCCGCCGGTGCCGCGCCAGCCGGAACTTTCGACGCCGGCGCGATCGACCGTATGGGATGGTCGAACGATTTCGCCTTCACACTTGACTGCAACGGCCCCTCGCGCATTGCGATCGCATCGCGCAATTTCGGGCTCAAGACCGATCTGCCGCAGGCGGCGCCAGGTTACGCCAGCCTTGCACCCTATACGGTCTCGGTCAGCATCGCGCTGACCACGGGAACCAGTGAAGCATCGTGCCCCGCCGCGCAATTGGTGGCGCCAACGGGTGCAAGCTCCGGTTCGGGCTGTGTGCTTGCGGGCACTGCATCGGCCACAGAAGGAATGCTGATACCGGCGGCCACATCCGGTCAGCCCGGATCGTTCATGCGTGTCAGCGCCCCGCCATATGCGGGCACGAATATACTGGTTGCGGGCGCATACGCCGACACGCTCACCGTTACGGTCGCGCCATCTTCGTGACAAGGCACCTCATGACAGCGCGACTCGTAACAGTCCGGCAAGTCTGGCTGGCGCTGGCCGCCGCAATGGCAACGCTGGCGCAACCGGCTGGCGCGCAAATCACCAAGAGTGCGCAAAGTACTACCGGCACCGTCAACCTGACCGGTAGCGTGGCGTCGCGTTGCGGCGTTGCGGCATCGGGCAGCGGCACGAGCCTGGATCAGACGGTTGCGCTGGGCGAACTGGCCGCCGCCAATGGCACCTTGCGCTCTGGCATCGAAGGCCAGTTCGCCAACGCCGTCGCGGCAATCAGCGTGGTGTGCAACACTGCGGCGCCTACCGTCAGCATCAGCGCGTCACCCTTGTCGGCGCAGACCAACACCGGCACCCCGCCCGCCGGCTTTGCCAACGCGGTCGCCTTTACCGCAACGGTGTCTTTCCTCACCACCGCATCGGCGCCGGTGGTGCTCTCCACCGCCAGCGGGTCAAGCGCCTCGCACACGCTGTCCGCTGGCGAAGGCCGCATCGCCAACAGCCCGGGCAACGTCGTGCTGACCGCATCAGCTTTCCACACGGCCGGCGCTGCCGACATCCTTGTCGCTGACGCCAGCTACAAGGGCAGCATCGCCGTCACCATCGCTCCGGGTGCCTGATGGCGCGCGCCGCTTGCCCAAGTCCATGACATTCGAATGACCATGCCTTCCCCAATCACCCGAACCGCCCCCAACCGGAGACTTGCCATGCTTCATCGATCCCTTGCTTCTGCCGCCCTGATTGCCGCGCTTGCGGTCCAGGCGGCACCCGCAATTGCCCAGACGGTCCCGATCAAAACGCCATCGGGCACGCCGACCCCGGCAGCATCGGCGGTGGCAACCCAAACCCTCAACGTGATCGGCAGCGTTCCCACGCAATGCGTCGGCGGCACGATCACCGGCGGCAGCGCCACGTTCGATCTCGGCGTGTTGACCGACACCACCACCGGCCTGCTGCGCACCGATCTTGCCGCCCCTGCCCGCGTGCTGACCGGATCATTCTGCACGTCGCGCAGCACGATCACCGTCGCTGCCAGCCCGATTGCCGCGCAAACCTTCACCGCCACCGCCCCCACCGGTTTTGCGCGCACGGTCGACTACACCGCCACGGCTTCGGGTTGGACCACCACGCCGGCCAGCTTCGGCACCGCCGCCGCGACCAACCCTGCCGCCACGCAGACCCGCAACACAGCCTTTACCGGCGACATCACCGTGGGCATCGGAAGCTTCGCAACCACGGGCGGCAGCAGTCTGCGGTTGGTGGCGGATACCAACTACAGCGGCACCGTAACCGTCACGCTGACGGCAACCAACTGATCGTGCCGCATTTCCAGCAAGACCGCTCACGCAATCATCGGCGCGTGCTGCGCCGGGTTGCGTTCGCGGTGCTGCTGGCCCCGCCTGGCACATCGGCGGTCTCCCAGTCGGCGGTCGCCCAATCGGCAGTTGCACCGTCCGCTATTGCGGCGCGCACGCTGACGGTCACGGGCAATGCGCCGCAAGTCTGCGCGATGCAGACCGGGCGCATCCAGACCGGCAGTCTCACCAATGTCAGCGGGATCGACGGTGATACCTTGCGCATCGTCGAACTGGCCGATCCGCAGACGCTCGCCGCCCGCGCATCGAGCGCGACGATCAGCTTCTCGGCGGTGTGCAATTACCCGCATAGCTTGCGCATCGAATCGCAAAACAACGGCTTGTGGCCCACCGACGGACGGACCGGGGCAGCGGCCGGCGGGTTCGCTTATGCCGTGCCTTACCAGGCGCGCCTGCAGTGGGGCGCGGCCAGCGGCGCGCTCGATGCCAACGCCAAAGTCCGTCGCACGTCAGAGCAGAGCCTGGCGGTAGATGACGCCACCGCCGGCGATGTGCAACTGCGGCTCGACATCGCCGACGGCGCCTCGAACCTCGAACAACGCGCGCCGCTGGCTGCCGGCGCTTATGGCGATACCATCCGCATCTTCCTGGAGCCGCGCTGATGCGCGGGCTCGGCATCTTCGCACTCGCCGGCATCATAGCGGCCGCGCCGGCAGCCGCGCAGGAAGTCCAGGCCAGTTTGCAGCAATTGCGCTTCGCTGGCACCACACCTTCGGCTTGCCTGCTCAGCGCCCCGGTCGTCGATACCGCAACCAATGCCAGCTTCGCGGTAACTGGGGCATCGAGCGCACAAATCGCGATCACCCAACTGGTCGACAGCCAGACCGCGGTTTCGCTCGCCAGCGCCATCGCGCTAAGCCTGCCGGTCACCTGCAACGCCTCCAACAGCGTCACCTTGCGCACCACCAACGGCGGGTTGCGGCGCGTCGGTTCGGCGGCCGTATCGGCAGCACCGGGCGGGTTCAGCGAGTTTCTCGGTTATCGGTTGGGACTCGATTGGGCGGGCCAGTCGCTCGATCAGGCCAGCACCGCCGGCCAAGCCACGATCACAGCGGCGCAGCCGAGCAAAGGCAACATCGTTCTGCGCGTGGCAACCGCGGCGGGCAGCGGGCCGCTCGTCGCCGGGCGCTACGACGATTCGATCGTGATCGAAGTCCACGCCGCCAACTGAACCCAAAGACGGCGCTGAAAGGCGATCCGGGAGAATGATGTGAAGGCCCTGTCCAGTGTTGCAATGCCGTTGTTCGGTGCTTTGGCGGGATTGCTCCCGGCCCCGGCCGCGCTGGCGATGACCGTGCAGCCGGTGGTGATAGACCTGCAGACTTCGGGCCGCGCGATGTCGCAAGTGGTTACGGTCGAGAATACGTTCGCCAACCCGCTGCCCGTCGAACTGACCATCCAGGAGCTGGAACTGACCGCCGACGGCGTCAAGCAGACTGGCAAGGACAACGGCGATCTGCTGGTATTTCCGCCGCAAGCCCTGATCCCGGCGGGCCAGACGCAAACCTTTCGCGTGCAGTACGTCGGCGATCCCGATCTCAAGCGCAGCCGGCACTATTACATCACCGTCGCGCAATTGCCGGTGAAGCTGCCGCAGGGCCAGTCGGCGATCCAGATCCTTTACAACTTCCAGGTGCTGGTCAGTGTCGAACCGCAGGGCATGAAGCCCGCGATCGCGGTGACGTCGGCCACAATCGGGCACGATGCCAAGGGCAAGCCGGTGCCCTTGCTGACGGTCGACAACACATCGGGCGCGCATGGCTATCTCGCCAACGGCCACTTGCGCATCGTCGAGAAGGACGCGAGCGGCAAGGAGGTGTTCCGCCGCACGCTGTCGGGCGCCGAAATCCAGCAAACCATGGGCTTCGGGCTGATCGGCGGCAACCAGACCCGCAAGGTCACCGTTCCGGTCGAACTGCCGCAGGACGGTGGCTCGATCGACGCGAGCTTCAGCGCGGACCGCTGAACGATGCGAAAGGGGGGAGCCAGGCACCGAAGCTTGCACCGGCTGTTGATCGGCATCAGCGGCCTGTCGCTGCTGGTGCCACTGCTGCTGCCGGGCTTGGCTCGCGCGGCCGCTGCGCCTGCATCGGGTGAGCCGTCCGGCGCACCATCGAGCCCGCCCGCACGCAGCGGACGGATCAACTCCACCGGCCGGAGCATCGCGCTGACCATCCCGGCGCGCGACGGATCGACCTATCTCGGCGACCTTGGCGTCACCATCGGCACCGATGATGCGATCTCGTTCCCGACCGATCGCGCGCTGCAACTGCTCCAGCCCACGCTCGCGCCCGACGTGTTCGAAGCATTGCGCACCAAGCTGGCGGGCAAGCCGGCGATCGGTCCCGACGAATTCGCTTCGGCGGGCATCGGCACCGTCTACGATCCGCAAAAGCTGGAACTGCGGTTCGAAATCCCGGTCGAAAGGCGCGCGTCGCGCGGCGTGTCGGTCAGCCCGATCGATCGCGCCGCCGTGGGCACGCGGCTCAAACCCGCTGCCTTCAGCGCTTATCTCAACATGCGCGGATCGCTCGACCTGGTTGAAAGCGGCCCATCGCAAGGCCTTGCCAGCCCGATCCTTCTGTTCAACGGCGCCGCGCGGATCGGGCGGGTGGTCGCGGAATCCGATGCGATCGTGTCGCCCGGCAACAGAGGCGCGGTGTTCCAGCGGCTCGGCAGCCGATTGGTCTATGATGACCTAAAAGACCTCGTCCGCGTCACGGTGGGCGATCTCCAGACGCAAGGGCGGGGCTTCCAGACCGCGCCAGATATCGCCGGCATTTCGATCATGCGATCGTACAGCGTGCTCAACCCGGGCCAGATCATCCGCCCGCGCGGCGATCAGAGCTTTCAGTTGCAGCGCGCCTCCACGGTCGAAGTGATCGTCAACGGCCAGCAGGTGCGCCGCCTGCAATTGGCACCGGGCAATTACAACTTGCGCGATTTTCCGTATGCGCAAGGCGCCAACGACATCCGGCTCAATGTGCTCGACGATACTGGGCGCAATGAAACGCTGCGCTTCAACATTTTCCTTGACCAGACGCAGCTCGCTCGGGGGCTGAGCGAATTCGGGATCTACGCCGGCGTACGCGCGCCGCTGGGTCCGCGCGGGCCGGTCTACAGCAACGATTGGGTCGCCTCTGGCTTCTACCGCCGCGGCGTGAACGACTATCTCACGCTCGGCACCAATTTCCAGGCCGACAAGATGATCCAGATGGGTGGTTTGGAGGCGGTGATCGCCACGCCTTTGGGAGCGCTGGGCGGGCAGGCCGCGTTCAGCACCACGCGCGGGATCGGTCAAGGATACGCGCTCCAGGCGACATTCCAGCGCCTGATCCAGCACCCGGGCGGTCAGGCCGACACCTTCAACCTGTTTGCCGAACGCCGCAGCCGGAAGTTTGCGCCGGTGTCGTTCGTGCTGCCCAACAACCCCTACCAATACGAAGTGGGCGGCGGGTACAGCCACGCGTTCAACGCGGCATTCTACGCCGGGTTCGACGGCCGCTATTCGCACGGGCGCGGCGCCACGCCCGATGTGCACAATTACCGCGTGTCGTCGGGATACCGCTTGTCGTCCACCGCCAGCGTGACCACCGAAGCGCGCTACAGCCGCGATTCGCTCGGCCGCCAGTTCAGCGGCTTCATCACGCTGACAATGCGGCTGGGCCGCTATTCCAGCGTGCGCACCGAATACGACACGCGCGACAACCGCACGCGTGCCTCGTTCCAGACGCTCCACGGATCGGGCGTGGGCAGCTACAACGTCAGCGCCGATTTCGAACGGTCGGATCTGGGCGGCGATGTCCAGGTCAATGCCAACTACCTCGCCAACCGCGCCGAACTGGGGCTGAGCCACTTCGGCGTGTTCAACAGCGCGTTTTCCTCCAGCCTCCAACAGCGCACCAGCTTCCGGCTGGGCACATCGATCGCGATCGCGGATGGCAGCGTGTCGGTCGGGCGCCCGATCTATGACAGCTTCGCCATCGTCAAGCCGCACCCCAGCCTGGGCCGCGCCGATATCGTAGTCGAACCCACACCATACGGCTACACCGCCAACAGCGGCGCGTTGCACGCCGCGACGATGCCGGGCCTTTCGTCCTATTCGGAACGCAACATCGCGGTCGACGTGGCCAATGCACCAGCGGGCACCGACATCGGCCAAGGCGCGTTCAAGGTCTTCCCGGCCTACCGCAGCGGCTATGTGTTCGAAGTCGGCAGCGCCAACAACGTCACTGCGCTGGGCACGATGCTGGGGCTCGATGGTCAGCCGGTGGCACTGGTTTCGGGCACCGCAATCGAAGTGAAGCACCCCGATCACCCGCCCGTCACGCTGTTCACCAACCGCATCGGTCGCTTTGGCGCGACCGGACTGGCGCCAGGGCAATGGCGGCTGGAAATGCTCGACGACGCCAAGTCGGTCTATCTGATCGACATTCCCAAGGACGCCAAGGGCGTGGTGCGGCTGGGTGAAATCAAGCCGGTGAAGGAAAATTGAGCATGGCGAACTCGCGTTGGAATGTGATGCGAACCAGCCTGCTGGGGGCCAGCATCGTGCTTTGCGGCTGGTGCGGCCCTGCGCAAGCGGCGGGCTGCGGCGTGACCGGCAGCGCCACCGCCAGCACGGCGAACTACGATCCGTTCAACCCCGCCGGCCTTGCCACCACCACGGTTACGCTCAACCTGACCAGGATCAATCCGCCGGGCATCGGCATGACCACGCGGGTCAACTTCTACCTCAAGGGCAACGATGCTAGCGCGGACGGCACGGTGATCGTGCCGATCTCTGTCAGCGGCCCGATCCAGGCGCTGGGCACCGGACGCAACGTGTTCATCAACACCAGCGCTGCCCCGCCGACGATCGCGCCCACCGTCATGACCCCAAGCGCGACTAACCCGTTCCTGCAACTGGACTTCACCGGCGGCACGGGCGCGGATAGCGCGACGGTAACGTTCCAGGTGTCGTTGCCGCCTGCGGCCAATTTCACTGCATCGACCACGCTCGGTTTCAATGCCTGGTTTGCGTGCAAGGCGACCGGCGGCAAGCTTGCTACGTTCGATCCGACAGCTACGTTCGAGCAGACCGGCACGCTGGACAATGCGCTGGCTTTTCCGATTACGGTGCTGAGCGCGCTTCAGGCGAGCTACGCGGGCAGTGCGCTCGATTTCGGCGAAGTGGGCGGGCTGTCGGTTGCGCAGGGTCAGACCGGCCCGACAACGCCCGCAGGCAATTATGTGCGCGTACAAAGCTCAGGACCTTATGCGGTGACACTCGCCTCGCAGAACGCCTTCCATCTGCTGCACCCCAGCGGCGCCGTCACCGATCCGGCCACGACGATCCGCTATCGGGTGCGGTTCCTCGGTGCAGAACGCGATAGCGGAACCAGCGCCTTGCCTGGCAGCATCGCGTTGAACCAGACTTGCGCCCGCGCGGGTGTGGGCGCCGCGTTCGAAGACCACTTGCCGGTCTCCGCCACGCTTGCAGAAGGCGGCATGGGCAAGGCCCCCTCACCGCATTACACCGACATCCTGACGGTTACCGTCACCCCGCTGGCGGCTCAGGATGTTGCGCCAACGGCTTGCGAAACACTTTAACGCGGTTCGATCCGGAAGCTCAGCGAGCCCTGGCTTGCACCCTGCAAGGCCAGTTCGTGCGTGCTGATCGCGGCCGTATCCGATTGCGTGACAATCGTGTTGCCGTCTGCGCCCAGCGGCACGGCCTTGCCGTCCACCAGCAGCGTCGCCTTGCCGAGCGAGGCCGAGTAATTGGCCACAACCACGTAGCCGTTAGGGCTGTTGCAGAATTCGTTGAGTGCACCAAGCTGCACCGTGCCGCTGCCCGGCGCGACCACGGTTGCGTCCACGCTGGCGCGGCAGATTACCGGGACAAAGCCCGAGAGGCCAATAGTGAACTGGCCGATGGTGGACTGGCCCGAGCCGAGATTGACCCCGGGCGCGACGGCCGATGCGGGTACTGCCAGTACAAGTGCAGTTGAAAGCACTGCTGATCCAAGGCGAATGTTCATCGTCAAGCTTCCCAAGAGAATTTGCCTGACTGCAGTTTGCGGCCGTTCGATCAACAACCGATCACGATGTGCGGTTAACGGCATCGTTACGATAATTTATTGCAAGATTTTGCCGATTAATCGCCGACATTCACAACAATACATTGCCGCTACGATAAGTAATATTACTTTATTTCGGCCACCATATGCAACGAGCGGGCCATGCCGTGCATGACCCGCTCGCTGTTTTGCCGTCAGGGTGTCGGGCCGACCCGGCCTCACCCGCTTGACTACATGCGGTACGAAAGCCGGATGTAGCCGAACTGTCCGGGCACATCGTACGTCGTCGCGTCATAGTTGTTCAGATCGCAACTGAAGCAGCCCGGAGGGTTGACGTTGAACACGTTGTTCACCCCGAAGGTCAGCGCGAACTTGCTGTCGATGAAGCTGGGTCGCACCTGGAACTGCAAGTCGGTGTAGAAGCGCGAAGGCATCTTGTTCACCGCCGAAAGTTCGCTGACCGCGCCGATGTAGCGCCCCGTTACAGATGTTGTGACCGGACCGAGCGACCAGTCGATCGTGCCGGTGCCCTTGAACTTGGGATAGGCCTGGCTGGGGCTGCCGCGTTCGAACCCGCGGTAGCTGGTGGTGGTGGTACCGACGGTGGCGGGCACGCCTTCTTCGTACTGGAACAACAGGTTACCCGTGAGCGTCAGCCCGAAGGTGCCTGCGCTGGATTTGTCCGAGCGCGCGTTCAGCGTGGCATCGAGCCCGCGGGTGCGGATCGTTCCGGTGTTGAGCAGCACGCCGTTGATCGCCGAGATGAAGCCCGACGGTGTGCGCTTCACGGCAGCACAGCTCAACGCATCGGCGGTGAGTGCGCAGCGGCTGAGCAGCACGTCGGCGGGGATCGAGGCGATCGCGCCCTTCAGCTTCACGTCGTAGTAATTGACCTCGACGTTGAACGCGCGGAGCATGCCGCCGCGTGCCCATTCGGGGCTGTAGACGCCGCCGACCAGCAAGGTGCGCGCGGTTTCGGGCCGCAGCGCCGGGTTGCCGCCGGTCAACACCGGAAGCTGGCCGCCCTGCGGTTCGGCGTAAGTGCCGCCCGCCGGAACACCGTTGGCGGTGCAGTTGGCGCGCACCGTTGCCGAGGTCTGGTACAACGAGCCTGCAACGTTGGTGCAAGGGTCCGACAGCGGCTGATCGAAGCGCGATTGTGCGCCGTAAAGTTCACCGATGCTGGGGGCGCGGAAGCTTTGGGCGTAGGAGCCGCGCAGCAGGAAGTCGCGTACCGGCTTCCACTGCACGCCGCCGGTTAGCGAGGTATTGCCGCTGAAGGTCTTGTACTTCGAATAGCGCGCTGCGCCGTTGACTTCGAGCGACTGGAAGAACGGCTTGTCCTTGAGCAAGGGCACGCGCAACTCGCCATAGAACTCGTCGGACCTGACCGAACCCTTGGCGGCCTGGGCGGGGATGTCCGCGCCAAGCCCCGCCTGGATGATCGGATCGGGCTGGAAACTGCCGTACTGGATGCGGTGTTCGTAACCGATCGCCACGCCGACCGGGCCTGCGGGCAGATCGAACAAGGTGCCAGACAGGTTGGCCTGGTAATCGTTCAGCCGCTGCGTGCTCTTGTCGTGTTCATCGAAGCCGATGAACGCAAGCATCGCCGGGGTGACCGAACCCACGCCGCCGAAGATGTTGAACGGCACGCAGCCGCCGGTGCACTGCGCCACCGGACCGAGCGCCTGCGCCAGCTTGGCGGCGTTGACGTTGCCGGTGAACAACTGGTGCGCATCGTTGACGCCGAACACCGCGTTGAGATCGTAATACCAGGTGTGGCCCAGCATCTGGAACTTGCCGTCGATCGTGCCGGTCAGGTTGAAGGTGTCGACGTCCTGCGTGTAAGTGCGCTGCCCCGCTTCGACCAGACGCCGCGCGATGAAGCTGTAGTTGGCGGGCTGGCCGTTGGTGCCCGAATTGAGCGTGACGCCGAACGGGTTGAACGGGTTGGTCTTGTCGATCGAAATCGTGTCGAGCAGGTTGCCGTTGCCGGCGTCTGGCCCGACAAACAAGGGCAGGAACGCCGCCTGGTTCTGCGAATGGCGGTGGTTGTATACCGCCTTGACGCGGAAGTTGAACGCGTCGCTGATTTCACCGCGCGCATTGACGAAGCCGCCATAGCGCTGGTTGGGGGTTTCGAAGTAGTTGAACGGCGCGAAGTTGAAGCGATCGGCCGAGGTGAAAGCCTTGAAATCGCCGCCGACCAGCGTGGGATCGTAGACCACGGGGCGGCCCACCACCGGCGCCTTGAGCGTCAGGTTGCGGCCGAGCACGATGAACCGGCCGAGCGGGGTGGCGCTGCTGCATCCGCCGATGGCATCGGTGCAACTGGTCTGGCCGGGGTTGGGGAACTGCGAGATCGAACGATCGCGCGCGCTGACCGAACCCTGGCCGACATAGTTGATGCCCGCGACGATGTGGAAGCCGTCTTTTCCGGCGCCGAAGCTCATCTGGTAGCTGCCGGTCTTGCCGTCCTTCTGGCGGAATTCACCAAGCTGCGCCGAGGCCTTGAAGCCGTCCTGCTTCGACTTGGTGATCACGTTGACCACGCCCGCGATCGCGTCCGAACCGTATAGCGGTGAAGCGCCCGACTGGAGCACTTCGATCCGGTCGATCATGCCATCGGGGATCGAGTTGAGATCGACCGCGTTGGGGATACCGCTGCCCGAAGCACCGCTGACATAGCGCAGGCCGTCGACCAGAACGAGCGTGCGCTTGGCACCGAGATAACGCAGATCGATCGTGGCCGAACCCGCGCCAACGCCGCCGCCGTCTGGCGGATTGCCGAGGTTGCCGCTATTGTTGAAGCGCGAATTGAGGCCGCCGGCCGAACCGGGCAGGCGCTGCAGAATGTCCGCAACCGAAGACAGGCCGGTCTTGGCCAGGGCTTCGGTATCGAGCGTGACGACTGGCGAGGACTGATCCAGCGGATCCCGGCGAATGCGCGAACCGGTAACGATGATCGGGGTGTTGCCGGCATCGTCAGCCGCGGCGGATTGCGGCGTATCGGCCTGCGGGGTTGATTGGGCCTGGGCCGGGGCGGCTGCCAGCGCGGAAAGCGCGAGCATGGCAGCACCGGCCAGAAGGCGGGCGGCCAGCGGGCGAGCTGCCAGCGGGCGAGCTGAATGCGTCATAAGTCTATTCCCTCAATAATTGGCGATCGTGGCGTCCCCTCCCCCGCTCCATTTCCTGATTTATATCAAGTTGTCGCAATCATAGCCGCGTGCGTCGCTGCGACAACCGGCCCCGGCAGATTGTTGTCGGCTATGGTAAAAATGCTGCACTTGCTGCCACAATGGCGGCGTTCTGCACATCTCGGGGCTTTACCGGCTTACGATCGGATCGAGGATGCGGTTGGTCAACGCATCGATTGCAAGCGGCTTGGTCAGGATGTGCTTGCCCGGCGCAAGCCGTTCGTTGCCGATAACCGCATTGTCGACATAGCCGGTGATGAACAACGCCTTGCGATCGCGCACCTGCGTTGAGCGAATTCAACGCATTTGGGTGAACTTCGATCCCGCGCAGTCCAGCCCGAAAAAGTCATCGGAAAAGGCTGCGTTGCCAGCCGTGCGGCGGCCGTGTCTGGGACGCTGCCGTTTTGGGGCGGCAGTACGGCACGCACACCTAGCCGATGCCGAGAGGATTTCGCTTCCAGGTGAGCTCACGGGAAATCAACAGCTACTCTCAACGACGATTGGACCGCCGCCCCGCTACGCGATAAATTTGTTCGAGGACCAGGGCAGCCGATCCCTTGGAATACTGATCTTCTCCCTCGATCCGAAATTCTATGGATACCCGGTCAGCGAAGGCTGGAAAGGTCGCTGATCGAAGTGCTTCGAGCGCGCGTGGCTTGATGAATTGTGACAAAGTAGGGTTTGCGCATAAAACGATGATCCGGCCGGGGTCCCACACGTTGACATGGTTGGCCAGGCAAGTGCCCAATGCGGTGCCGGCACGATCAAATACCTCGATCGCGACCTTGTCACCACAACGCGCTTGCTCGGCAACGATTTCAAACGCGTCTTCCAGTTTGTCGTACGGCGGCGGGTCAAGGCCGCGCAGCATGCTGACCTGAGACACTATGCCGTACATCGAACAGTAGGTCATCAGACAGCCGGTCGCACCGCACACGCAGCGTGGCCCGCCCTGGCCCACGACTTTCAAATGGCTGAACTCGGAATTCAAACCGCGGGGACTGGTCCACAGCATGCCCTCGACATATTGAGCAAAGCTCAGCCCCATTCCCAACATGACAAGACAAAAGTCGTCGAGCTGCCGGTCTTCACCGAACCAATGTTCGGCACGAGCGACCACATCGGCAGTGTTATCGAGAAACACCGGCAGGTTCAGGTATTCTCCGATGATCGCGGCAAACGGCACTGGCGGTGCAGGATGGTATTGCAGCCAGTGAACCTCGCCGCTGACGCTGTTCACGGTGGCTGGCAGCCCAACGCCGACGCTATGGATCGCACTTTTTTCCAACGGGCTGTCGGCAATCGTCTCGTCCACCAGAATTGCGATTTGCATTGCCAGATCCTGAACGCTGGGAACCAACGGGATCGGGCGAATCTTGCTGAAGACCTTATCTCCCCGCAGGTTCGTCAACCCGACCTCGAGCGTGCTGTTCGGAAACACGAAAACACCCGCGACAAAGGCGGCATCCGGGTTGAGCCGTAGCTGGACGCGTGGACGCCCTCGACCCTTGCTGGGCTCCTTCTCATCGAGAACAATGCCGTGTCGCAAAAGCTCTGACGTCAGCTCGCTGATCGTGCCCGCCGAAAGCCCGGTCATCGCCACGAGCTGCGTTCGAGAAACCGGCTCGGCGCGGCGAATGGCTTTCATAAGGCATAGCTGATTTGCCTCCTGATCGCTGATTCTCACGCGCCCCCATAGAGCTCCAGACGTCCACTGCAAATCCGCGCCTCTCATTAAACTGCACCACAGCGATATGCCTCAAATAGGGCTTGACGTTTGGCAAAGGCCGTCGCTTTCTCCGCTCGGATCAAATTACTTCAGGGGGGGAATAATTTCATTCGGATCATTCCATTCCAGTTTTGCTGACCGTCGGCGCTGTGTCGCCGTGGCAGCCACGCGTCTGGTCGCAAGAACCATGACCCAACAAGCGCTGGCACCGCGAAGTGCCACCGCAGTGCCCGTCTAAAATTGATTTCCCATTCCAGTTGCCAACCAAGGCACAGGCAAAAAGAGGATGGACCATGAAAGACGAACTGATCAACCCGGCCGGCATTGATAGCGGGACGAGCGCCATTCTGAATCGTCGGACTTTTGTGCGCGGTGCCGTCGCCGCGGCTGGTGTCGGCATGATGGCAGACCTGACGGGCTGTGGCTCGGGCGACAGTTCAACGGCAGTGCCGGTGACCAATCCGGTGGCCGTCCCAACAGCGATCCAGGCCACCACTTACGCTATCCCGGACTCGGCATTTGTCCGCACGCTCGGCGCCGTCCCGGAAGGGATTTGCAATACACTGACCTGCAACGCCGGAGTCGGCATCCCCGGGTTGAAGGGGGCTGGCGCGGGTTTGTCAGTGCCGGGCCTCGGCCTGCCGCTCGGGGGCGTGGGCGGCGGATCTATGATGATCAACCAGTGCGGGACCTTTGGGCCGTGGGACATGGCAGGGCAGCCGACCACCGGAAATTGGGAGCAGCGGACGCTGACTCAGGCGGCATTCCACATCCGCGAAGAAGTCGTCGGGGGAAGCACGGGCGTCACTGTCAAAACGCTCGCGGTCAATCACACGAACGTTTCGACCGACCGGCGCCTGGGCACTGTTCTGCCAGGATGGATCCCGCTGAATCCGGGAGATGGCGAGTATTCCGTGCTCTTTCCTTTTGCGTGAACGAAATACAACGCATTCCAGGCACAGATATCAACCAAGATCTGGTCACCCATCATTTCGAATGAAGACGAACGACTTTCGATGCCAGTCGCGTTCTTTGAAATGAAGTTGAACAATCCTACCAGCCTTCCGATCAAGCTCGCGGCCATGTTCACCTTTCCAAACGCGCCCGCATTCGCAACCGGATCGATCCGCACGGGATTTTACAACAAGGTAGATTTCGATGCTGCGACGGGCATTACTGGAATAACGCTTGGCTCGGATGCGCCAACCAACTCCGCCAACGCGATCAAGTCCGAATGGACCATTGCCACTCAACAGGTAGCGGGACAAACGGTCAGCTATTGCAACTCCTGGAATGGCGCCGGGGATGACACCGACATCTACTCTGCCTTTAGCACCAGCGGCGTACTGTCCAATGCGCCGACCGAGGCGACTCCGACTTCGACGGCGGGCGCAATCGCGGTATCGCTGACCCTCCAGCCCGGACAAACGCAAACGGTGCGCTTTGCCCTAGCCTGGGATTTCCCACAGCAGGTTTACAACAGCACCATCTGAATGCGTCGCTACACGGCATTCCTCGGTGGGCAGACGACGTCGAACAATGCTTATGTCGCTGGATCCTATCCGTTCAAACAGGGCTTCACGATCGCGAAAAAGGAATTGGCGCGGTACGACAATTCTCTCGCCGCTGTCGAATCCTGGTGGAATCCGATCGCACTGAACACGGCTGTTCCGGCCTGGCTCCGGAAGGCGTCCTTGAACGAATTGTACCACATGACCTTCAACGGCGCGTTGTGGGAGTCTGGGCTGGTCTCGACCAACCTGGCGGGGTCGGTCACGAACGGCAACTCACCGCGCTGGGGAACAGACATCCCCGGCACGCACATCTATTACCACCGTGATGGCGGCAATGGCGGAACGCCACAAAACGAGATGGACATGGACAGCGCCGGTTGGCTGGCGTTCTCCAAGTTGTTCCGCGGCATGGAGCGGGGCTTCATCCTGCCCTATCTGCAAGGGATAAGGCAGAACCCGCTCGGCATCGGACGCACCGCCCAGCAAACCACGACGGGAAATGGACCGTACATAACCGCAACGATGTCACACCAGGGGCAAACCGTAAACACGCCCCCGGTCATGGGCGTCGCACCCGCCGGTAGCGATCTGGGCGCCTTGTTCGCCGCGACGGGTGGAGATTCCTTCCGTGACTGCCCGCACAAGCTGATCTTCCGTACGTACGGATTGATCAAGTTCTACAATGACGACGACCTGCTGAAATATGCTTACCCCATGATGTTGCGGGCGCTGACATATTCCCAGTTCTTTCGTCCGACCGGATCGCATCTGCCGATGGATCCCCCCTCGAACAACCCGCCGAACACAATCGATCAGTCGCCGGTCGATGGTCACGGTATCTACAATTGCGGCCTGTACCTGCTGTCGTTGCAGATTATGTCGACCATCACGGCAAAGGCTGGATCGTTGGGGGTTGCAGAAGCCACGGCTGCCCAACAGACAGCGATCGATACCGAACTGGGACTGGCAAAGGCGGAATTCGAGACTGTCTTCTGGAATCCGACGACGGGTCGCTATCGCTATTGCGACGGCATCGGCGGCATTCAGGGGAAAACCGGCGTCATTCAAGGTATCGTCAAACCGGTGCCTGCGCCCGACGCGATCTGGTTCGAATCCTTCGCGGGACAGTGCATCGCGATGGAACTCGGATTGCCTGATCTCATCAACCTGGATCACGCGAGGACCCACCTCAACAATACGCTCGACCAGGTCCTGAGATTCAGGGATCCGCAAGGCAGATTGATGGGCGCACCGACCATCATGTTGCCGGATTTCAGCGTTTATTCGTCAGGGTCCGAGGTCAACGAAATATTGCCCGGCGTTGTTTTTTATGCGGCTGCCGGCGCTTATCGCATCGGCAAGCGTTTCGGGGACAACAACATAATGACGAAGGCGCTCCAAATGGGCGAGGGGTGTGCCATCCGTATTTACGACGACCTCGACGGCGGCCTGGCGTTCAACTCGCCCGAAAGCTGGTTCATCAACGTCTCAACGGTGACCCGCTTCCCCGCCTACACGCGGACACGCTCGGTCTTTTCGCTGTACGACGCCGTCAGCACCATTGCGGTCAAACAACCCGTGTGAAGCGGGGGGCTCGCCGGTTTCGGCAACGTCGGACAGTTCAACGTTCCGATGGCCGATCCGGCGGGTGCCCTGCCCGCACGATAGCGGCGCGCAAAAGCAGCCCGGCTCCCGCCCCAATCTGTATTCGATTCAGAAGATCGACATGCCTCTCATCAAATCGAGCAACGAAACGACCTTCAAATGCTTCCGTGCATCGCTTCTCAAGGCCAGTGCGGTCGGGCTGGCGTGCGCAGCAACCGCCGTTCCCGCCCACGCACAGAGCGAATGTGGCGTGACGACCGGCGGTGCCGTGACATGCGCGGCAACGGGCAACCCTTATGCAAACGGCATCGCTTATGCGCCGGCCGCCGGCGATCTCACGCTGACCACCAACACGGATGTGGCAGTGACAGGCCCGGTCCGGGTGACGACCATCGGGACGACCACCGTCGTCAATAATGGAACGGTCACGACGACCGGCAATGACCGGCCCGGCATCGTGGCGACTGGCGTAAACGCCGCCGTTACCTCGATCGAGGATGTTTCGACATCGGGCACTCGCGGCACCACTTCCAACGGAAATGGCATCGCGATCATCGGTACGACGGGCACTGCAACGGCGATCGTCAAGAACATCTCGGTGACCGGCCCGCTTTCGACGGGCGCGGGGGCGGTCAGGCCACGCGCGCTTGTCGTGACAGCAGGCACGGCGGCAGCGGCGACCATCAACGGAACGGTCAGTTCCATCAACGGAGATGCCGCGGTGATCGCGGGCACGGCGGCGACGGCAACCGTCGCCGGTGGGGCTTCGGTATCGGGCGGTGTCAACGGCATCGTGTTGACGGGTTCGGCCAGCGTTTCGCTCACCAACGCCGGTACGATCACCGGTGGCACAGGCGCCGCGGTATCGGTCACTTCGGGAACGTCCGTCGTACCGATGGCAGGCACGACGACCATCGCAAATTCGGGCACGATCGGGTCCGGGGTCAGCCTTGCGATCCTTGCGACGCGCGGCCCTACGACGGTCACAAATACAGGCACGATCAACGGCTCGGTCCGCTTGAGCTTTTTGAATGATACGGTGAACAATGGAGGCACGTTTAACGCGCTTTCAAATTCCGATTTCGGCGACGGAAGCGATGTCTTCAACAACAGCGGCACATTGAACGTGCTGTCGGGCAGCGCCGTGCCGAGTACGATCGAGTTTACCAGCCTCGAGACCTTCAACAACAGCGGCACGATCAACCTCGTCAACGGCCGGACGGGTAACAGCCTGACCCTGCCCGGTACGTTCAACGGCACCGGCGGCAGCACACTTGCGCTCGATGTCGTGACCGGTGCCACGCCCGCTAGCGATCGGCTGATCGTGCAAGGTGCCGCCACCGGGTCTACCGCGATCGTGCTCAATGGCCTCACCAGCGCCAATGCCACGGTGACATCCGGCATCATCCTTGCCACCGGAGGCGCGGGAACGTCCACGACGGCTTTCGGCATCGCAGCCCAGTCGCAGAATGTCGGTTTCATCACTTATACAATCGTGCCCACTGCGGCTGCCGGCACCACCAGCTTTGTCGTGGTCGGCACACTTGGCGACGGTGTTGTCCGCATGACAAAAATCAGCGAAGGCGCGCAGAACCTTTGGTATCGCTCGGCGGACACGCTGGCCGCGCACATGACCGATCTGCGCGCCACGCAGCGGGGCGTAGACGACCAAAAGCCCGTTTCCAACGTCCGCATCTGGGGGGCGATGAGTGGCGGGGTGCAAAGGAGAAGCGACACGCAGTTGGCAACTGCCTATGGCGTCAGCCGCGTCGTCGATACGAGCTACAGGCAGGATGCCTTCGGCGGACAGGTTGGACTGGAGGCGGTCCGCATCGTTGGGAGCGGGTCTCTTACCTTCGGCATCACCGGCGGCTACTTGACATCGAAACTCAAATTTTCGACCACCGCCGAGCGGACTAGCTATGATGCTCTGAATGCGGGGGCATATGTCAGCTTTATATCCGGTCCGATATTCGCAAATGCGCTGGCCAAATATGACCATTACTCAATCTATTCGGTAAGCCCGCTGGCCAACTTCGCCAGTCGCTATCATGGCAAGTCGTATGGCGGTCAAGGCGAAGTCGGACTTCATTTGTCATTTGGCACTTTCTTTGCCGAGCCCGCAGTGAGCGCTGCGATCGTCCGCACCGATCTGGACTCGCCTATCGTGCCGAACGCCACGCTGAACTTCGCGAGCATGGACGGTGCGCGGGGCAAGGCAGGATTGCTGCTGGGAGCCAGTCTTGATGGAGAGCCCAACCATGTAGTGTTGTATGTCTCCGGGAACGCTGTTCATGAATTCCGGGGGGGAAGCGTACTGACCTTCACTTCCAACGCGACTCCCTTCTCCTACGGCAGCAACCGGATCGGGACATACGGCGAAGGCAAGGTAGGGCTGAACATCGCGTCTGCTGGAGGCGTGACCGGCTTCATCGAAGGCTTTGGCAACTACAGCCGCAATTACCGGGGTGGCGGGGCCCAGGCGGGATTGCGCGTCGGGTTTTAGAAATGCCGGCGCGCGCCGCGATATGCGCCGTTCGCCGTCGGCAGCAGGTGTCACATAAGCGCGCGAATTCGAGGGGGAATCCCATCGTCGTGGCGCCAGAAATGGATGAGTGGGCGGACGTTCGTCGAAGGGTGTCGGTCGTTGTGCGCCTGCGACCGGCACTTGAAGGCCAGGCCTTCGGAGCATTAACGGACCGTGTCTCACCGCGTGGTCTAGCTTCGCCGGCGTAGCCTTGCCCATCCCGGGTTGATCATACTGCCATTGTAAGCAGCGTGACGATGGGATCATCGCTCAATTGCGAGACACTTTCCAGCGTGATGTAGCGGGCGCGCTGGACTGCCCCTTCGTCGGATTGCTCCATGAGGATGGCGCCGATCAAGCGGGTGATGGCAGCCTCGTGCTATTCAATGCAAAGCCCACCCCAACCGCTAAGCGGCTGAAATTTATGGCTATTCCGAAAAAAGTGGATGCCCCGCGAGGATTCGAACCTCGATTAACGGAGTCAGAGTCCGTTGTCTTACCATTAGACGACAGGGCAGCGAAGGCGCCGGTCCTTAGGCAGCGGCCGGACCCGAGTCAAGCAAGGGCGGACCGCTGTCAGCGCTGAAATGCGCCCCGCTTCATCGGGAACGCCGCGACATCGCCGCCGGCCTTGCTCCCGAACCTTTGCGGCGCTAGCATGCAACGCAAGTCCTCGCCGGCGATCCAGCTTGCGCGGGAGAACATAAGCGACGTGACGACAATGGCGGATTTCGAACCGCCGGCATGGGTATCGGGGGATCAGCGGAGGGCGGCAGACGGATCGGTCCCGCAAGCCACCCCGCCAGACCCCGACATTTCCGCAGGAGGAGATGCCCCCGACACCGGCGCAGGCACCACCGACAATACCCCGAACGACGCCCGCAACGAGCTTGGGCGCGCTGATGGCCAGCATCCGGACGCCAAGCGCGCTTACGCCTGGAATGCCGGCCCGTCCCAGCACCCGACGTCTCCGCACCGGCAGGCTTACGCCGCGATCGACCTTGGCACCAACAACTGCCGCCTGCTGATCGCGCGGCCTTCGGGCGACCATTTCGTGGTGGTCGACGCTTTCAGCCGCGTCGTCCGTTTGGGCGAAGGCCTCAGCCAGACCGGGCGCCTGTCCGACATTTCGATGGAACGCGCACTCGCCGCGCTGCACGTCTGCGCCGACAAGCTGCGCAAGCGCAACGTCCACCTCGCGCGCTCGGTCGCCACCGAAGCCTGCCGCCGCGCCACCAACGGCGCCGCGTTCATCGAGCGGGTCTACGAAGAAACCGGCATCCGGCTCGACATCATCACCGCGCAGGAAGAAGCGCGGCTGGCGGTGCTGGGCTGCCACATCCTGCTCGAACAGGGCGAAGGCCCGGCGATGATCTTCGACATCGGCGGCGGATCGACCGAACTGGTGCTGGTCGATCCGCAAGGCACCGTGCCGCGCATCATCGATTGGCAAAGCGTGCCGTGGGGCGTCGTCTCGCTCACCGAAAGCGTCGGTCCCATAGCCGACAGCAAAGATGCCCGCGCCGCCGCCTACGCCGATATGCGCGGGCAGGTCGACGATGCCTTTGCGCCCTTCGTCGAACGCATTGCCCAGGCCCGCGAAACCGGCGTGGCCCAAGGCAATATCCGCCTGCTCGGCACCAGCGGCACCGTCACCACGCTCGCCAGCGTATACCTCGAACTGCCGCATTACGATCGCAACGCCATCGATGGCCTGGTCGTACCCGCCGACGCCATGCGCGACATCAGCCAGCGCATGGCGGCGATGTCGCTGGCCGAACGGATCGCGCTGCCCTGCATCGGCCGCGAACGTTCGGACCTGGTGGTGGCCGGCTGCGCCATCCTCGAATCGATCCTAGACGTCTGGCCCGCCACCCGGCTGGGCATCGCCGATCGCGGCATCCGTGAAGGCATCCTGCGCAGCCTGATGGCGTCTGAGGGCGTGGCCGAACGCAGCCGCGCTGCCTTGCGCAACCTTCGCCGCGACCGTGACACCCACCGGTGACGCGCACGACCCACTCACGGAGTACGCAAGCATGAGCCGCGGCACCAAGGACCAGGGCACGCGCCTCAAGACCGGGCGTGGGCGCACCGCGTCATCGTCGCGCTGGCTCCAGCGCCAACTCAACGACCCCTACGTCAAGCAGGCCCGCGCCGACGGATACCGCAGCCGCGCGGCCTACAAGCTGGCCGAACTGGACGATCGCTTCGGCTTGCTCAAGCACGCCACTCGCGTGGTCGATCTGGGCGTGGCGCCGGGCGGCTGGAGCCAGGTCGTCCGCCAGCGCAGCCCCCGCGCGGCCGTCGTCGGCATCGACCTGCTGCCGACCGACCCGATCCCCGGCGTAACGCTGTTCGAAATGGACTTCATGGCCGACGAGGCCCCCGCCGCGCTCACCGATGCGCTGGGCGGCGCGCCCGATCTCGTGCTGTCGGACATGGCCGCCAACACCGTCGGCCACAAACAGACCGACCACTTGCGCACGATGGGCCTGGTCGAAACCGCCGCCGATTTCGCCATCGGCACGCTGGCGCCCGGCGGAGCCTTCGTGGCCAAAGTGCTGGCCGGCGGCACCGACACCGACCTGCTCGCGCTGCTCAAAAAGCACTTCACCGCGGTCAAGCACGCCAAACCGCCGGCCAGCCGCAAGGATTCGTCCGAATGGTACGTGGTGGCGACGGGGTTCAAAGCGCGGGCTTTGGCTCAGGAAGTCTTTGAAGATTCAGAAGATTAGGTTCGAGGGCCATCGCCCTCGCGCTCCCGGTGTCTGGTTCTGTTTTGCGAGCGAAGCGCCACGGCGTGAAGTTGGTACTGCCCGCAAGGTGTTGAATTGATTGCGCTTTGGGCGGCTTCTTCGCCAACCTCTTGCGTATAACGCATGGTGAGTGAAGTTCGCACTGGAACTTTCCGCCACGATTACCGCGCCGAATCAGGATGTTATACCAACCTGCCGTGAGGCTGACTCACGGGGGGGATTCCCAAACTGGCGAAATTCTGAATCAATGGCGCCCTGCAATTGGAGGGCGTGACCATGGGATCAGCGATCAGCTTGAGGGAAGATTTTGACAGCACAGCGTTG
>NZ_JANXWG010000079.1 GCF_025351285.1 Novosphingobium sp. | reverse complement strand
AAGAACAACGCCGAAAGCCTCGTCCACGCGACCGAGCGTCAGCTTGAGGAACATGCCGACAAGATCGACGCGAGCCTCAAGGGCGAGATCGAAGCCGCCCTCGTCGAGACCAAGTCCGCGATCGAAGGCGGCGATGTCGATGCGATGACCGCCAAGACCCAGGCCCTCACCGAAGTGGCGATGAAGCTGGGTCAGGCGATCTACGAAAAGGAACAGGCCGCATCGGCAGCCCCCGGCGGCGCGGGTGGCCAAGTCAAGCCCGACGACGGCGTGGTTGACGCGGAATTCTCCGAAGTCGACGAAAACAAGGGCTGACTGCGCTCGATCGACAACGGTGTTGTGCCGATCCTGTGACAAGCTAGGAAAGCGCCATGGTATTGGCTCGCGAAATTGCTGGCGGTAGCGATGCGTGGCGCTTTCTCGCGCGCGGGGCCGGGGTCGGTCACAATTCAGGGGGACGAAAAAGCATGTACGCGATCATATTCGATCTCGATACATCAGCGTTACAGTTGGCCTATCCGAATCCGTCCTGGAACAATGCCTATGCAGACATTCGCGGATTCTTGACCGCGCGGGGGTTTGAGTGGGTTCAGGGCAGCGGGTATTTCGGCGATGACAGCGTAGATGCAGTCAAATGCGTGCTGACGATCCAACGGTTGAGTCGGAAATTTCCCTGGTTCAAGGCCGCCGTGCGCGACATTCGCATGTTGCGGATAGAGGAAAACAACGATCTTCTGCCGACCATCATGGACGATGGTGACGAATGACGACCGAAGTCGATTTCTACGAATTGCTCGAAGTCGAGCGCACCGCTGACGACAAGGTGCTCAAGTCCGCTTACCGGCGGCTGGCGATGATCCACCACCCGGACAAGAACCCCGGCAACAAGGAAGCCGAGGCCAAGTTCAAATCCATCAGCGCGGCCTATTCGTGCTTGTCCGATCCGCAGAAGCGTGCGGCTTATGATCGCTATGGCCATGCCGCGTTCGAACAGCAGGGCGGCGGTGGAGCAGGCGGCGGTGCCGATTTCGGCGACCTGGGCGATATTTTCGAAACGATCTTCGGCGGCGCGTTCGGCGGTGGCGGTGGGCGCGGTCAAGCGCGGCGCGGCGCGGACTTGCGTTACGACATGGAGATCACGCTCGAAGAGGCGTTCCACGGAAAGCCCGCGCAAATCACGGTCGAGGTCTCGCAGAAGTGTGACCCGTGCGGCGGATCGGGCGCGCAGCCCGGCACAGCCGCGCGCGGGTGCAAGCTGTGCGGCGGGCACGGCAAAGTGCGCGCGCAGCAGGGTTTCTTCATGGTCGAACGGGCGTGCCCCTCGTGCCACGGGCGCGGCCAGGTGATCGAAAACCCATGCCGCAGTTGTGGCGGGGAAGGCCGCATCGATGCGCCGCAGACGCTCGACGTGCAGATCCCCGCGGGTGTCGATTCTGGCACGCGCATCCGCTTGAGCGGCAAGGGCGAGGCAGGGCCACAGGGCGCGCCATCGGGCGACTTGTATATTTTCCTCCACGTTTCGCGGCACAATGTTTTCGAACGCGAAAGCACCACGCTGATCACACGCGCGCCGATCAGCTTCACCAAGGCGGCCTTGGGCGGCGAGATCGCCATTCCCGGGCTCGACGGCGCCACGCACACCATCGACATTCCCGCCGGCATCCAGTCGGGCAAGCAGTTGCGCAAGCGTGGCGCGGGCATGCCGGTGCTGCAAGGGCGCGGGCATGGCGATCTGGTGGTAGAGATCCAGGTCGAAACCCCGATGAAGCTTTCGGCGCGGCAGAAGGAATTGCTGCGCGAATTCCAGGCCACCGAGACGGGTGATGAAACACCGCAATCGAAGGGCTTTTTCGATCGGTTGAAGGATGCCTTTACCGGCTGACCATCGCCTCAGGCGGGCGCAGCAAACGCCGCCTCGACCTCGTCGATCAAGCGCTGCACCAGCCCTGGTTCGGCCTTGAGCTGGTCGCGTTCGGATTCGAGTACGGCCAGGAATGCCTGGTGTTTGGCGCGACGGATCATCGCCGGGGGCAGGGGTTCTTCCACGGTCGAGGCGATCAGGTCGATCACGCGTTCGGCACCGTGGAGCCGGCCCCACAAGTAATCGTTCTCGCGGTAGGCGCGGCTGAAGAACGCGCCGAAGTTGAAGAATTCCACCCCGCGCAGGCATGCGAATGTGCCGCCGGGTCGGATCGAGGGCGCATCATCGGGTGAAATGCGGTCGATCTTGACCGGATCGAACTCGCCGCCATTCGCATTCAGGCTGTCGCCCTGCAACAACGGCAGCGTGGCGACATCGTAAAACGGGAAGCCAAGGTAGGCGAGCAGCACGCGCCGGCGCAGCACCCTGTCCATCACCACCAGCGATTCGACCAGCATCGCATCGACAGTCAGGTCGATTGCGGTCAACGCTCGCCGCTCGGCTATTGCCGCCAGCACCCCGCCGGGATCTTCGCACGCGCGCGCGGCGATGGCGCCGAAGCTTGTGCCGAAGCCGGCGCCGGTTTCGCGCGCCTGGTACAGCGCCTGCGCGCGGAACACCGTGTCACGCGCCGCTTCGCGAGCGACTGGATCGATGCCGGCCATATCGCTCCAATCATGCGCCAGCCGCCGCGCCAGCATCTTGATACGGCGGATGCGGAAGGCGAAATCGTGTGCGCGGAAAAATGCAATCGTTTCGGGCGTGGCGCCGCCGCCAAGCTCAGCCAGCCGGTTGAAACCCTTGGCGCGCAAGTGCCGCCACAGCGCGGTTTCGACAGCATCGGGGCTTGCCGCGTCGGGTGCGGCGGAATGGATCGTTTGCGCGAGCGCTGTGACGATCCCGTCGAGCTTGACCTGGGCATAAGCGCGAAAGGCGAACCCGGCGCGTTCGGCCGCAGCCTGCTGCGCGCGGTTGCGCCACGCGGTCAGCCGCTTGGGGTTGGGCCGGTCGAGGAAGAATGTCCGGCCGAACAGACCTTCGACCGCTTCCTCGATTTCGGGCCGCAGCGCCTCGACAATGCCGCGCAATCGCGCGCGACCATCGGACTGGCGCCGCAGCGCCTCCAGGTTGTCGCGGATCGGCTGTTCGCGTGGGATCGACGAGAGCGAACCCAGGATCGCCGAGAAAAATCCCACGGTCTTCGTCGCGCGCTGGCCGATGTGCATCGCATCGGGACGGGGGTCGATATAGACAAAGCGGCGGTCTACTTCGCGCTGCGCCGGTCGATCACCCAGCACCGCGATCGCCTCGGCGAAGGGGGCGTTGACCAGGACGGCCCCGTCGATCAGCGCAAGATCGTCGAATTCCCCGCGCTGGTGCCGTTCGGGCATGATCCGCGCAATGAATGCGTCGCGGCTGGGCCAAGTGTCTTCCCGCTCGGTCACCAGCCCGTCGACCTCGCGCAGCGCAAGCGGCGGGAAGGCGCCGGGGAAGCTGGCGGTGGCGCGCGCGGCAACGACCAGTTCGGGCCAGGGCGCCAACGCGCGGCCTGGCCCCTGGGTTACCACTTTGCGGAAACCGATCGACAGGCGGTGCTCGGTTTCCTCGACCACGGGCGGACTGTGGAGTTGCAGCGCCATCGGGTGGCCGTTGAAATCGGTGGCGGTGACCAGCAGGTCGAGCGGGTGGCCATCGGGCAGCAGCGGGGGGCCAGCGGGCGTTGCGGCCATTGCATCGAGGGCGTCCGCGATCAGCCGCGAGAAACCGATGCCGCTGAACGGTGGCGCAAACCAGCGCGCGCGGATCAGTGCCGAGACCTTCCGCCTCACTTCGTTGCGCGTTTCGGGCGCGACCGTACCCGATACCACGTTACCCGGACGCTTGAGCAGCAACCACACCAGAGGCTGGGCCCAGAATTTGGCCAGGCGGCTCCACGGCTTGGCGTCGGGATCGAGCAGAACCTCGATGTCCGCCTTTTCGAGCCACAGTCTGGTCAATGGTTCGAGGCTTTGCCCGTTGGCGATGGCCTGAGCCAGGAACACGCCGTTCATGCCGCCAGCACTCGCGCCGGCAACGATGTCCAGCAGCACGCGCAGCTTCAGGTCGCGGGTGGCGCCGATGGTTTCCAGCAGTTCGCGATAAACGGCTTCGACGCCGGGGGTGCTCGGCTGGCGTGCATGGTGCGCGCGGCTGGCGCGGACCGCGTGCCACAGCTCCTTGGTCACGCCGTGCATGTAGACGGCGAGGCTGACTCCCCCATAGCACACCAGTGCGATGCGCAGTTCCTTCTGCCGCATCGGTGTAACATGGCAGGCTTGGGCGCGTGCCGCCAGTGTTCACGTGCTTGTAAACAGGCCCGACAGAATGGGCGGGACGATTGTCAGATTTACCGACAGTTTACCCATTCGCCTTAGGAACCATCAAGCACGACGACCGCCGCTCCGGCCTGGTCGGTTAGGGATCGACGCCGCGATGATCCGCTTGTTCAAGCATTACATTCCCAACACCGTGCTGCTGCTCGGCCTGTTCGATTTCGCGGTGTTGCTGCTGGCGGGCGAATTGGGCTGGGCCATGCGTGCGCGCCAGATCGGCATCACCGTCGGTCCGATGGCCGGCCGTTGGGTGCCGCTGACGGTTTTTGCAGCGATGATCCAGCTCGCGATGATCTCGGTCGGGGTCTACGGCGCCGATGCGCTGCGGTCGATGCGCTATGCCACGGCGCGGTTGCTGGTGGCGATCAGCCTGGGCATCATCGCGCTCTCGGCGCTGTACTTCATGCTGCCGGGCCATACGCTGTGGCGATCGAACCTGGTTTACGCGATGGGCTTCGCGATGGTGCTGCTGCTGGCGTTGCGGCTGATCGTGGGCGAATTCATCGGCGCCGCAGCGTTTCGCCGCCGTGTGCTGGTGCTGGGTGCTGGCCATCGCGCCGATCGGCTGCGCAAGCTTTCCGAAAAGCCGGATGCGGGTTTCGTCATCGTATCGTACCTCGCCATGCACGAAGGCGTGCAGGTGGTCGAAGAAGCGATCAACCGCTCGGCCATTCACAATCTCACGCGCTTCGTCGAAAACCTGGGCGTCAGCGAAGTGGTCCTGGCGCTTGAAGAACGGCGCAACGCGTTGCCGCTGAAAGATCTGCTGCGGATCAAGACCACCGGGGTCCACGTCAACGATTTCTCGACTTTCCTGGAGCGCGAGACAGGGCGGATCGATCTCGATACGGTCAATCCCAGTTGGCTGATCTTTTCGGACGGATTCTCGTCGGGCCGCATGCTTTCGAGCGCGTTCAAGCGCATTTTCGACGTGCTGGCGAGCCTGCTGCTGCTGCTGCTGACGTTCCCGATCATCGGTCTGTTCGCTGTGCTGGTGAAGCTGGACAGCAAGGGCCCGGCGTTTTTCCGGCAGACCCGGGTCGGGCTGTACGGGCAGGATTTCCAGTTGATCAAGCTGCGTTCGATGCGCACCGATGCGGAAGCCGCGGGCGCGCAATGGGCGGTCAAGGATGATCCGCGCGTCACCCGCATCGGCCGGCTGATCCGCGCCTGCCGGATCGACGAACTGCCGCAGACCTGGGCGGTGCTCAAGGGCCACATGAGTTTTGTCGGCCCGCGTCCGGAACGGCCCGAATTCGTGATCGATCTGGAAGACAAGCTGCCCTATTTCGCCGAACGGCACATGGTGAAGCCGGGCATCACCGGCTGGGCGCAGATCAATTACCCTTACGGCGCCTCGATCGAGGATTCGCGGCACAAGCTCGAATACGACCTGTATTATGCCAAGAACTACACGCCGTTCCTCGATCTGCTGATCCTGCTCCAGACCATTCGCGTCGTGCTGTGGAACGAAGGCGCGCGATGAGCGCAGTTCCGGCCTCCGTTGCCGAATTTTCCGGGGGCGGCTTGCCCAGCCCGATCGGGTGGGACGGCTTCGGGCATTGGGCCAATGCCGGCGCCGCGTTCTGCTGCGCGCTGGTGGCGGTGTGGATCATGCAGCGTCGCGCGCGCGCGGCTGTCGGAGCTGCCGACCGCAAATCGAACCTGGTCGGCGGCGATGGCCGCGCGGAAATCCTTGCGCTGTGGGTCAGCGCCGGCTGGGCCATCTCTGTCGCCGGCCTGGGCGCCGACGCGGTTGTGGCAGGCATCGGCGAGACCTTGCGCAATCTCGCCTGGCTGGGGGTGACTTACACGCTGTTCGCGCGCGACGGACGCCACTCCAGCATGGCTCCGGTTCGGCCGATGCTGATAGTGCTTGCGTTGCTCGAACTGCTACAGCCCGCCCTGCTGCTGCTGGCGTGGCGCTTTTCCGCTCTGCCCGAAGCAGAATCCAGCATTCTCCAACTCATCGTGACGTTCCGCCTGCTGGTGGTGATCGGCGCGCTGGTGATGGTCCACAACCTTTACGTGGGCGCGATGGGCGCCGCGCGCGGCATGATCCGCTGGACATGCGCGGCGCTGGCGCTGCTGTGGGGGTACGATCTGAATTACTACACGATCGCCTATCTCGGCAGTGGACACGAAGGGTGGGGCTTCCCGCTCGAACTGACGAGCTTGCGCGGTGTGGCGCTGGTGGCCTTTACCAACCTGCTGGCGATCGGCGTGGTGCGTCAGGGATCGAACCAGCGGCTTTCACCCTCGCGCGCGGTGGCTTTCCAGTCGCTGTCGTTGCTGGTGATCGGTATTTACCTGATCGTGATGGTGGGTGCGTCGCGCTCGCTGGCGTGGCTGGGAGCAGGGCCGGCGCACTTCGTCCAACTGGCGTTCGCGCTGGGATCGACCGCGCTGTGCCTTGCGTTCCTGCCCTCATCACGGTTGCGCGGCTGGCTCAAGGTGACGGTGGCCAAGCACTTCTTCCAGCACCGTTACGATTATCGCGCCGAATGGCTGCAGTTCAGCGAGACGATCGGCCGCGCCGGGCCGACCGAGCCGGCCTTGCCCGAACGCGTGGTCAAGGTGCTGGCCGATATCGCCGATGCCCCCTGCGGCGTGCTCATCGCGCCGGATGATAGCGGCCACCTGACCGTTTCCGCGCGCTGGCAATGGCGCACGCTCGACATTCCGGCGCAAGTATTGCCGCGCGAAGCCGTGGCGTTCTTCGAGCGTGATGGTTTCATCGTCGATCTCGATGCAGTGCGCGCCGGGATCGACCATAACGGCGAAAAGGCCATCATCCCGCAGTGGCTGATCGATGAAGAACGTGCCTGGGCGATCGTGCCGCTGCTCCACTTCGGCCGGCTGGCAGGGGTGGTCATGCTGGGCCGCCCTTCATTCGCGCGTACGCTCGATTGGGAGGATTTCGATCTGCTGCGCGTGGTCGGTCGGCAACTGGCGAGCCATCTGGCCGAGCACGCCAGCCAGCATGCGCTGCTCGAAGCCGCGCAGTTCGAGGATTTCAACCGCCGCATCGCCTTCGTGATGCACGATATCAAGAACCTGGCGAGCCAGCTTGGTCTGCTGGCCCACAATGCCGAACGTCACGCAGAGAACCCGGCGTTCCGCGCAGATATGCTGATCACGCTGCGCAATGCGTCCGAACGGCTGGGCGGTCTGCTGTCGCGGCTGTCGCGCTATGGTGCCGGTGGCGGCACTGGCGATGCGCTTGGCCCGGTGGCGGTGGCGTCGCTGCTCGAACGGGTGGCGGCCGGCTATCCCGGTGCGCGGGTCACGATCGAAGCGCCGTCGTCGTGTATTGCCGTCGCCAGTTCCGAGACGCTCGAACAAGTGCTGCGCCATCTCGTCCAGAACGCGCTCGATGCCAGCGAATCGGGCTGTGATGTCGAGCTTCGGGCAAGCGTCATCGGCTTCGAAGCGGTGATCGAAGTGATCGATTTCGGCTGCGGGATGAGCGCCGAATTCATGCGCGGCAGTCTGTTCAAGCCGTTCGTTTCGACCAAGCCCGGCGGGTTCGGGATCGGTGCCTTCGAATCGCGCGAACTGGTTCAGGCGATGCGCGGGCGGCTCGAAGTCGAAAGCCGCGAAGGACTGGGCAGTCGCTTCGTCGTCCGGCTACCGCTGGCGCTGAATGACGGGCTTGCGAGCAGCGCTGCCGCGCTCGGCCAGCGAACCGATGGCGATCGGCCGATGCCCGCCCCATTTCACAGGAAGGTTGCGTAATGCGAAACCAGGCCGTCTCGGCTAAGCCATCAACCGATCCCGGCCATGCGTTGCCCAAGCTGCTGGTGGTTGAGGATGATCTGGGTTTGCAGGCGCAGCTCAAGTGGGCTTACGATGATTTCGAGGTGTTCATCGCCGGTGATCGCGCCGAGGCGCTGGCGCTGCTGCGTTCGGAAGAGCCTGCCGTGGTTACGCTCGACCTTGGTTTGCCGCCCGATCCCGATGGCGTGACCGAAGGGCTGGCCCTGCTCGATGCGATCATGACGATGAAGCCCGATACCAAAGTGATTGTGGCGTCGGGTCACGGTGCACGCGAAAGCGCAAGGGCGGCGATCGCGCGCGGGGCTTACGATTTCTATCAGAAGCCGGTGCGGATCGACGAACTGGGGCTGATCGTGCGCCGCGCGCTTCACGTCCAGAAGATCGAGGCCGAAAATCGCCGGCTTGCCGACAAGGCGGGTGAGGACAATCGCGTGCTCGGCCGGATGATCACCGCGGCGCCCGAAATGGTGCGCGTGGCGCGCACGATCGAGCGGGTGGCGAGCACCAATGTCTCCGTCATGCTGCTGGGCGCCAGTGGCACCGGCAAGGAATTGCTGGCGCGGGGCCTGCACGATGCCAGCCCGCGCAACCGGGGCGCATTCGTGGCAATCAACTGCGCGGCGATCCCGGAAAACCTCCTCGAAAGCGAGCTGTTCGGGCACGAGAAGGGCGCTTTCACCGGCGCGGTCAAGACCACCGAGGGCAAGATCGAACTGGCCCACGGGGGCACGCTGTTCCTCGACGAAGTGGGCGATATTCCGCTGCCGTTGCAGGTTAAATTGCTGCGCTTTCTGCAGGAGCGTACGATCGAGCGGATCGGATCGCGGCGGTCGATCGCGGTCGACACCCGGATCGTTTGCGCGACGCACCAGGATCTCGACGCGATGATCGGTGATGGGCGGTTCCGCGAGGATCTGTATTACCGCCTTGCCGAAATCGTCGTGAAAATTCCGGGGCTCGCGCAGCGTCCAGGCGACGCAGCACTGCTTGCAAAAAGCTTGCTTGCGCGGTTCGCGGCCGAAATGAACCCGCAAGTGAAGGGCTTTGCGCCCGATGCACTGGCCGCGATTGACGCCTGGACCTGGCCCGGAAACGTGCGCGAACTCGAAAACCGGTTGAAGCGCGCGGTTGTGATGGCCGATGGCAAGCTGCTGACCGCCGCCGATCTCGATCTGGTTGCCCCCGATGAAAATGCCGAAAACCCGCTCAACCTCAAAAGCGCTCGCGAGACTGCCGATCGACGGGTGATCCGACACGCATTGGCGCGCAGCGAAGGCAACATTTCGGGCACCGCGCGGCTGCTCGGGATCAGCCGCCCGACGCTGTACGATCTGCTCAAGCAATATGATCTCCATGCCTGAAGCGCTGCGCCGTGCCTTGTTAAGCGCGGCGTTGGTGCTGTGGCCGGGCATTGCCGGCAGCGCGATCGACCCTGCGGCAGAGGCCAACCGCAAGGCCGAGTCCGCCTTCGCGCGCGGCGATGCTGTTTCGGCCGAGGTGGCATTGCGCGCGGCGGTCAAGGCCGGGGTGCCGCTCGACGCGGTCCGCGCACGGCTGGGGCAGGCGCTGCTGTACGAAGGCGATGCGCGCGGAGCGAGGACCGTGCTCGCCCCGGGCACCTTCGCGCCGGGCACCGAAGGGGTGGGCTGGCGCGCGCGTGGACGGCTCGAATTCGGCGCCGGCAACTTGCCGCAAGCCGGGCAGGCTTACGACCTAGCGTTGCGCACCATCGCCGATGATCCGCTGCTGTGGGACGATATCGCGCAATTGCGCTACCGCGGCGGCGAGCAGGCGCAGGCTTACGAAGCAGCGGTCCGCGCCGTTCAACTCGGTCCGAAAGAGCCGCGTGCAATGCTGGTGATGGGCCTGCTCGAACGCAGTCGCACCGGATTGCTGGCGGCATTGCCTTGGTTCGAGCGCGGGTTGCAGCTTGCCCCGCGCAACATCGATCTGCTTGGCGAACATGCCGCCACGCTGGGCGATCTCGGCCGTTACACCGACATGCTGGCCGCCTGTCGCCGGCTCGACCTGGCCGCGCCCGGCAACGCGCGCGGGCTGTACCTGCAAGCCGTGCTGGCCGCGCGGGTCGGGCAGACCGATCTGGCCCGCAGCATCCTCCAGCGCACCGGCAAGAAGCTGCGCGATCAGCCCGCGGCGATCCTGCTGGGCGGAGTGCTCGAATACCGCGCGGGCAATCTCAACCTGGCGGTCGAGCAGTTCGACCGGCTGCTGCGGCTCCAGCCCGACAACCGCTACGGCGCGCAATTGCTGGCGCGTGCAATGGCCGAGCAGGCCGGGTGGGGGCCGTTGCTCGATCGCTTCGGCCCGGTTGCAGACCGCCCGACAACCGCGCCATATCTCGCGACGCTGGTGGCGCGCGGGTACGAGATCACCGGCCAGCGCGCCCGCGCGGCGCCGGTGCTGGCGCGCGCACTGCCGCCCGCTTTTGCCGGCTGGATTGCGCTGCCCACCAGTCGACCGCCCGAAGTGTTGGCGATCGGCGCGGCTGAAAATCCCCGCAGCGCCGCCGCAGTCGTGCCCTTTGTCCGGGCCTTGCTTGCCGCCAGCGACGCCCCCCGCGCGCTCCTGGCTGCCCAGACCCTGCGGCAAGCCAACCCGGGTGCGTCCGAAGCCCATATCCTGGTTGGCGATGTCGAGGCGATGGCGGGCAGCTATGCCGCCGCGCTGGCCGATTATCGCCGCGCTGCGCAGGTCCAGGCCAGCCCGGGCCTGGCCCGGCGGCTCGATTTCACGCTGCGCGCGCTCGGCCAGACAGCCGAGGCCGATGCCACGCTGGCGCGCTTCCTGGCGCAGTATCCGCTGAGCCTGCCGGCGCAGCGACTGGTCGCCGCGAGCAAGGGACCGGACCTTGGGGGCTGGACAGCCCCGAACCGCAAGGGCATGACCCTCCCTTAACCGATCGATTAAAGGGAGAGTTTGCATGCCCGGAGTGCTTGAGGGCCTGACCGTCATCGAATTCGCCGGCATCGGTCCCGGACCGTTTGCGTGCATGATGCTGGCCGATCACGGCGCGAAAGTGATCCGTATCGAGCGCCCCGGCGTGAAGGGCCGCGTGGGTGATGCCGGCGGGCGCGACATTCTCAACCGCAACCGCACGCGGCTCGAACTCGACATGAAGGACCCCGCCGCGATTGCCCGCATCCGCGAGCTGGTCCGCAGCGCCGACGCGGTGATCGAAGGCTTCCGCCCCGGCGTGATGGAACGACTTGGCCTCGGCCCCGACGAGCTGCTGGCCGACAATCCCAGGCTGGTGTTCGGCCGCATGACCGGCTGGGGACAGGACGGGCCGATGGCGCCGCTGGCGGGCCACGACATCAATTACATCGCGCTGTCGGGCGCGCTCCATTCGTATGGCCGCAAGGGCGAGAAGCCCAGTTTCCCGGTCAACGCGGTCGGTGATTTTGGCGGTGGCGGCATGATGATGGCGTTCGGCGTGCTGGCTGCGGTGCTCAATGCGCGGACCACCGGGCGGGGCCAGGTCGTCGATTGCGCGATGGTCGACGGCGCCGCGATCCTTTCGGCGATGACCTACAGCTTCCTCGGCAACGGCATGTGGAAGGACGAGAGGGGCGTAAACCTGCTCGATTCGGGCGCGCACTTCTACGACACGTACGAAACCGCCGACGGCAAGTGGATCTCGATCGGCTCGATCGAACCACAATTCTACAAGATCCTGTTGGAAAAGGCCGAACTGACCACCGATCCCGCCTTCGCCGCGCAGATGGACCCGACGGGCTGGCCCGCGCTCAAGGACAAGCTGACCGCGCTATTCCTGACCAAATCGCGCGACGAATGGTGCGCTTTGATGGACGGCACCGATATCTGCTTCGCCCCCGTGCTGAGCCTGACCGAAGCACCCCGCCACCCGCACAACGTGGAGCGCGGTACTTTCGTCGAGGACGAAGGCATGGTCATGCCCGCGCCGGCACCCCGCTTTTCCGCCACTCCTGCGCCCAAGCCGAGGCTGGCGGGGGAGGTAATGGGGTAGGTTGGGGCGGGCTGTGCTGTTCGATTAACCTGTTGAAAATGAACCAGGTTTCAGCCACCCAAGATGGTTATCACATCAAGCGCGCGACTGAGGGCAACACCAAGTTTCGGATCGATCTTACGTTCATCGGCGATCCTGATCATCAGTTCCAACTGATTGTCGATAAAGTCGATCGCGTCGCGGTCCGTTTGAAAAGACGGAACGACCATCGGGCCGTCGGCGTTGCGATTCACGACTTATTCCTTGGTGTCTGGGAGGCTTGCATCTGCGAGCGATCCAAAATGGCGAAGACTCAGTTTGCAGATCCATGCGGTTCGGGTGTTAAGATGACTCTTTGGACGATCGCCGGTAATTTGCGCGTTTATCCGAACTACATTCAAATTGAATATATCAATTCTGCAATCCTACCTAGTGTCCTTTCCTGGCACAGAAACTTAAGGTGCAAATAAATCCATTGTCGAGATGACGGATGGCTGCGCACCAAAGGTTATCCGAATGACTCAGCAGATTAAGAATGCTGGATTTCTGAGCAGCGATGCAGCCGTGGAGGACGATTTCAGGTCGAGGCTGGATGGGGCTCTTGCTGCCATCAAAGCCATCGAAACAGCGATCAAGGTCGCTGCGAGTTTTGCGCTCGAAACCCGTCCATCACCGCCCGATGATCCAGAAAGATACCTGATTGCCGGGGGACGGCGCAGCCTTCCCCAATTTCAACTGCGTTACGTTGCTGAAAGGGAAATATCGATCAAGAAAATGCGGGCTTCCTATTTTCCAAGTACCGTCCTTGAGGATGCTGGATGGAACATCATGATCGATCTTTTCGTGCAGCAACAGCTTGGTCGCGATGTTTCGATCACATCGGCCTGTTTGGCTTCTGGAGTTCCCCCGACTACGGCCTTGCGTTGGATCGAGGTGTTGGAAAACGAGGGAGTTGTCGTTCGAGAAGACGATGAATCCGACCGCCGCCGGCGCTTCGTCAGGTTGACTGAGCAGGCTTCGGCTTCAATGGTCGACTATCTCTCGATGGTGGCGGTTACACGCTATCGCGCGCAAAATGCCGATTATCCATAAGGAGCGGCCGGCTCGTGACCTGCTAGGCTAGCCAGTGGATCAGGGTCAAGGCACATTTAGCGCTTCCATCCCATTCCGCCGGCGATACCGTACCGACCACACCAGCGACAGTCCGATCACCACCGCGCCGATCATGCCGGTGATCACTTCGGGCACTTCGTAGCGCGCCGACACCAGCATCAGCACGCCGAGCGCGAGGATGGCCCAGAAGGCGCCGTGTTCGAGGTAGCGGTACTGCGCGAGCGTATCACGTTCGACCATCAGCGTGGTGAGCGAGCGGACGAACATCGCGCCGATCGACAGGCCTAGTGCGATCACCGGCATCGAGTTGGACAGCGCGAAGGCGCCGATCACGCCGTCGAAGCTGAAGGTGGCGTCGAGCAGGTTGAGGTACAGGAACGCGCCGACGCCGGCTTTTGCCGCGGTCGTGGCGGCGGCGCTGGGAGCATGGCTCGCATCGTCCGCTTCCGGCCCTTTCAGCATCGTGCCAAGGCCCTCCATCGCGACGAAACTGATCAGGCCGAGCATGCCCGCCACCACGAAGCGGTGCGCTTCTTCGGGCGGCAAGGTGTTGCCGATCACCAGCAGCACGATCAGCACCAGCGCGATCTCGACCGCTTCGACCGCGGCGAAGCGCGAGAGGAAATGTTCGATCGAGCGAACCCAGTGGACGTCCTTTTCCTGGTCGAAAAAGAAGCCGAGGCCGACCATCAGCAGGAATGCGCCGCCGAAACCCGCGATGCTGACATGCGCGGCGCTGACGATCACTTGGTACTGGTCGGGATGGCGCAGCGACAGTTCCAGCGCCTGATACGGCCCGATGCCCGCCGCGATCGCGACGATTGCCAGCGGAAACACGATCCGCACCCCGAACACCGAAATCAGCATGCCCCAGGTGAGGAAGCGCTTGCTCCACACCGGCTCCATCGTGCGCAGGATCGCGGCGTTGACCACCGCGTTGTCGAACGACAGCGACACTTCGAGAATGGCCAGCACGAACACGATCCACACCACTTCGGCCACGCCGACGAGGCTGTGTGCGCTCGACCAGCCGAAGGCGGCGGCCAGGATGAAGCACACAGCGGTGAAGATCAGCGATGAGCGGAAGTGGCGAAGCAAAGGTTACATCCCGTAAGATTGGCGAGCCGCCTCAATGGGGCCGAGAAGGCTGAACGGCAATACCCGCAGTCGGTTTCCCCGCGCGCCGATCAACAGCGCTATCGATCACTTGGGCTGGTAAGTCTGGTCCGGTCCGGGAAAGCTGCGGTCACGCACTTCGTCGGCATAGCGTGCAGCGGCGCCCGAGATGGTTTCGGCGATCGCTTCGTATCGCTTCACGAAGCGCGGCACGCGATCGAACATGCCCAGCATGTCGTCGGTAACAAGAACTTGCCCGTCGCATTGTGCCGAAGCGCCGATGCCGATGGTGGGGCAGGGGACGGCCTGCGTGATGGCCACCGCGATCGGTTCGACCACGCCTTCGATCACGATCGCGAAGGCGCCGGCATCGGCCAGCGCGCGCGCATCGCCCAAGATCTTGTCGGCCTCGGCGTCGCTGCGCCCACGGGCGTTGTAGCCGCCCAGCACGTTGACCGCCTGCGGGGTCAGCCCGACATGACCGATCACCGGAATGCCGCGCGCGACCAGAAACGCGACTGTTTCAGCCATCGCAGCACCGCCTTCCAGCTTGATCGCAGCGCAGCCGGTTTCCTTGAGCACGCGCGCGGCGCTGGCGAAGGCCTGCTCGGGCGAGGCTTCATAGGTCCCGAACGGCAGGTCGACGACCACCACCGCGTGATAGCTGCCGCGCACCACCGCCGCGCCGTGCGCGATCATCATGTCGAGCGTGACCGGCACGCTGGACGGCAGGCCATAGATCACCTGGCCCAGCGAATCGCCGACCAGCAGCATGTCGCAATGTTCGTCGAGCAATTGCGCCATCCGCGCGGTGTAGGCGGTCAGCATCACGATCGGCCGGGCGGTGTGGCCTTCGACCTTGCGCGCGCGGATCGCGGGTACGGTCAGCCGCTTCATCGGTGCGGGCGTGGGGTTGGCGCGACTGGTCGCGGTGTCGAGTTGGAAGGTGGTGGACATGGCCCTGCTTCTAGTCGCTCGGCGGGTACGCGCAAGCTTGGGCAAAAACCGCTTGCGCCCTGCGGTGCGACCGTTAGCGTCTGCAACATGACTGGTTTCCGGGGCAACCAACCGGTCACTCGTGAAAACGCGAGGCGGTGTTGTGCCCTGGATGAGGGAGAATTTGATGTTTGGTCGCGTAAAGTCGCTCGATGCCATCCTGGCGACGGCAAAGAAGAAGTCGTTGCACCGATCGCTCGGCGCGTTCCAGTTGACCATGCTCGGGATCGGCGCGGTGATCGGCACCGGGATCTTCGTGCTGACGGCCGAAGCCGCGCAGAAGGCCGGGCCGGGGATGATGGTCAGCTTCGTCATCGCCGGATTGGTCTGCGCGTTCGCGGCGCTGTGCTATTCCGAACTGTCGTCGATGGTGCCGGTGGCTGGCTCGGCTTATACTTACACCTATGCGGTGCTGGGTGAGGTACTGGCGTGGACTGTCGGCTGGTCGCTGGTGCTTGAATATGCCCTGGGGGCGAGCGCGGTGGCGGTAGGATGGTCGCACCACTTCGTCGGGCTGCTCCACGATTTTGCGCATATCGACATCCCCAAGGCCATTGCCAATGCGCCCAACGATGGCGGCGTCATCAACCTGCCCGCGGTGGTGATCGCGATGCTGGTAACCTGGCTGCTGGTTATCGGCACGACCGAAAGCGCGCGGGTCAACTCGGTGCTGGTGATGGTCAAGCTGTCGGCACTGGCGCTGTTCCTGGTGCTGGCGCTGCCGGTGATGCACGCCGAAAAGTTTCACCCGTTCATGCCTACGGGGATGACCGGCGTGGCGGGCGCAGCGGCCTCGATCTTCTTTGCCTATGTCGGGTTCGACGCGGTGTCGACCGCGGCCGAGGAAACCATCAACCCGCAGCGCAACGTGCCGATCGGGCTGATCGGATCGCTGATTTTCTGCACGATCATCTATATCCTGGTCGCCGCCGGCGCGATCGGATCGATCGGTGCGCAGCCGGTTACGGCGATCGGCGGGGCCTTGCTCGATCCGGGCAGCATGGCACTGACGCAGCGTTGCAATGAGATCGTCGCGGGCGGCGCCAAATTGCCGATGACGTGCAGCCACGAGGCGCTGGTCACGGTGATGCAGCAGACCGGGCACTTGCAAGTGGGCAACCTGCTTGCGTTGGCGGCGACGATCGCGCTGCCTTCGGTGATCCTGATGATGATGTACGGCCAGACCCGCGTTGCTTTCGTGATGGCGCGCGACGGGCTTTTTCCCGCCGCTTTCGCCAAAGTCCACCCGCGCTATAAAACGCCTTACGTGATCACCATCGCTACGGGCATGTTCGCGCTGGTGTTCGCCGGGTTCCTGCCGGTGGGCAAGCTGGCCGATCTGTCGAACGCGGGCACGCTCTATGCATTCGCCTGCGTGGCGATCGCGGTGATGGTGCTGCGGCGCACCGATCCCGACCGCGTGCGCAGCTTCCGCACCCCGGCGGTCTATGTGATCGGGCCGCTGGCGATCATCGGCTGCGTCTATCTGTATTTCAGTCTGCCGCTGTTCACCAAAACCTTCTTCCCCGCGTGGGGGCTGATCGGGCTGGTGGTCTATTTCGGCTACAGCCGCAGCCGCAGCCATGTGGGCCGGGGGATCGATGACAGCCTCGACGATGTGCCTCCAGTGATCGCGGCGGGGCACGAGGTCTGATCGCTTAAGCGGGGCTTCTGGCCCGCCAGACGCAAAAAGGGCCGCCCGGAGTAATCCGGGCGGCCCTTTTTCTTAGTTGGCCGCGAGGTTCACAGCACGGTTTCGACGTACTTTCCGCCAACTTCGTCGCGCACGTCCATGCCCAGCGCCATCCTGGCGGTGGTCAGCAGGCCCATCTGGCCCGACCAGATCGCGGCATGGCCCAGGTCCATGCGCAGGAACAGCAGGTTGGGGTCCTGCTTGCCGCCGGGGAACCACGCCTCGACGAAGTTCGACCATTGCTTGTCGAGCCGCGCCTTGTCGGTTTCCTCGACCAGCAAGCCCGAAAAGCGCGCGAACAGGTCGTGGCCCTTCGATGCGAAGTTGGCGGTGGCGGGGCCCTTCGCGGCGAAGCGGTTGTCGCGGCCGGTGAAGAACCAGATTGCGTGATGGGCGTCCTTATCCAGGCTTGCGGTCATCGGCGCTGCGGATTCGGGGTCGGCATCGCGCTGGAGCATCACGAAGGATGACGCTTCGAGTGCATTCCAGAATTTCTTTTTCAATTCGTCGGGCTTGCCGTCGCTGTACTGCATGATTTGACCTTTCGGGAATGGGATTGCTTTGGAAACGGGGAGTCCGGTGCCTGGTTCCCGGCGATCCAAAGTGGGAAAGATGATCGGGGACATTCCCCAAAAGCCGATTGCGAATCCTGTAAAACGGAACATAATAAGAACGAAAAGGCGATTCGCATGGCATCAACACACGCATCTTCCTCCGCAGATCCCGCTGCGACACCCGCGCATGGGCTGGTTCCGGGCTTGCTGGCGCGAGTCGGGCCGATCGAAGGCCGCTGGTCTCCGGGGCAGGGCTTCGATTGCCGGCACACCGAAATTTTTGCCGCCGCTGGGGAAGCCAGCGGCGCCGGGCTGGCGCTGGCTTTTGCGCTGAACCGGGCCGGTCAGTCACAAGCCTCGCAAGCCGCAGATGAAGATCAGCGGCCTTGGTTGTGGGTGCAGGACAAGGCCGCGCGCCGGCTGGGCGGGCGGCCTTACCGCGCCGGCCTGCCGCAGGCCTTGCGCCATCGCCTGGTCCACGTTTCCGCCGAAAGCCCCGAAGACGCGCTGTTCGCGCTCGAAGAAGGGCTGCGCTGCCGCGATCTGGCGTTCGTGGTGGGAGAAATCGCAGGCAACCCCCGCGCGCTCGATTTCACCGCGTCGCGCCGGTTGAGCCTGGCCGCCGAAAAGCACGGCGTGCCGCTGTGGCTGATACGGCTGGGGGCGCGGCGCGATCTCGGTTCGGCGCGGATGCGGTGGGAGGCGCGCGCCGCACCCTCGCCTCCACCGCGCTGGAACGGTCATGCGCCGGGCCCGCCGCGCTGGCATGCCGATCTGTTCCGCGCACACACCTTCCAACCCGGACGCTGGATATTAGGCACCGGAAAGTCCCCCACCGATGACCCAACCACCCTTTTCGCCGAAGCCACCTCCACTTCGCCGGATCATGGCGATCTGGTGCATGGACCTGGCGATCGACCGGTGGCGGCTGGTTAGCGAGGAAAGTGCCGACGCAGACCCTGTCGTCCTGATCACCGAAACCGCGCGGGGGCCGCGGATCGATGCCGCCAACCGTGCCGCGCAAGGATCGGGTGCGCGCGCGGGAATGCTGCTCGCCGACGCGCGCGCGCTGTGCCCGGCGCTGGTGGTGCAGCCGTCCGATCCGGCGGGCGATCTTGCCATGCTCGAGGCGCTGGCGCTGTGGGCGCAGCGCTGGGGGCCGTGGAGTGCGCTCGACCCGCCCGATGGCCTGCTGGTCGATACTGCCGGTGTTGCGCATCTTTACGGCGGTGAAACGGCGCTGTTGGCCGATGCTGCCCGCCGGTTCGCGCGGCGCGGGCTGGGCGTGCGGCTGGCCCTGGCGCCCACGGCGGGCGCGGCCTGGGCGCTTGCGCATCATGGGCGTGATCGTTCGATCCTGGACCTGCACGATGAACCGATGGCGCGGCTGGCAGACTTGCCGGCGGCGGCGCTGCGGCTCGATGACGATGTGCTGGTGCTGCTTCGCCGGCTGGGGTTGAAGCGGCTGGGTGATCTGCATGGCGTGGACCGCGCGGCCTTGGCGCGGCGCTTCCGCAACCGGCGCTCGGCTGCAGCCAATCCGCTGCTGCGGCTTGACCAGTTGCTGGGGCTGGTGCCCGAACCCGCGCTACCGGTGATCGGGGTTTCTGCACCGATGGTCGAACGCCGGCTGATGGAGCCGATCCGCCATCGTGCGCTGCTCGACCGCGTGGTGGCAGACCTGGCGGCCGATATGGTGCGGGTGCTCGAAGGGCTGGGGCAGGGCGCGCGACGGCTCGAACTGGGGCTGTGGAAGCTCGACGGCGAAGTGGTGGTGCGGCGGCTCGAACTGGCCGCCGCCACGCGCGATGCGAGCCATATCGTGCGACTGATGGCCGGCAAGCTCGACGATATCGATGCTGGGCTCGGCATCGAACTGATGCGGCTGCGCGTGAGCTGGAGCGAACCCCTGGCGCTGGCTCAAGCCGATTTCGAGGAGGCGGCCGAACGCCATGGCACCAGCCTGGCCGCCTGCATCGACCGGCTGTCGGCGCGATTGGGCGAAGCCGCAGTGTGCCGCCCGGTGCCTTACGCCAGCCACGTGCCCGAACGGGCGCAGCGCTGGCGGCCGCCGCTGGAACCACCGCCGGCCGAACAGGGCGCGCTTGCGTTCCACGCGCGCCCGCTGAAATTGCTGGATCTGCCCGAATCGATCGCGGTGCTTTACGCCACGCCCGATGGACTGCCGCGGCGCTTCCGCTGGCGCGGCAATGTCCACGAAATCGCACGCGCCGAAGGGCCGGAGCGGATCGCGCCGGAATGGTGGCGAGAGAAATCGACCGCCCGGCTGCGCGATTACTACCGGATCGAGGATGACACCGGCCGGCGCTACTGGATCTATCGCGCAGGGATTGCGGGCGATGGCCGCGGCGGGGCGCCCGAATGGTTTCTGCAAGGGCTGTGTGGGTAACCTTGACCCCCTCCCGCAAGCGGGAGGGGGTCAAGCTGGCGCCCGTCTCAAAGGTGCGGCATGACCAGCGATTCGCGGCTCAACTCATCCAGCATAATCTGCCGATCGGCCTGACTCGCCTGGTCGAGCGCGGCTTCGCGCATGTCTGTGCCGCCCAGGAATGCCAGCAGGTCGCCAATCAGCCGATCGGTCTGGCTGGCGAACACGCCGTGCGGCTCGCCATCGTATTCGACCAGTTGCGCATGCGGCACAGCGGCGGCCACCGCGCGGCCGGTGGCGTCGATCGGCACGGTCTTGTCGGCGGTGCCGTGGATCACCAGCGTGGGCACGGTGAAGCTGGGCAAGTCGGGGCGGAAATCGGTGGTGGCAAAAGCGTGCGCGGCGGCGAGCGTGGGACGCAGGCCCGCCTGCATCGCGCTGGCCCAGGCAAGGTCCAGTTGTTCGCTGTTGACCGGGCTGACCAGCAGGCTGACGCCGAAGAAGTCCTTGAAAAAGCCGCGCATGAACTTGGCCCGGTCCTGCAGCATGCCCTCGGTCATCTGGTCGAAGGTGGCTTGCGGCACGCCGTGCGGGTTGTCATCGGTCTGGAGCATGTACGGTACGACCGATGAGACCAGCGCAACGCGCGAAATGCCCTTGGCACCGTGGCGTGAAAGATAGCGCGCGATTTCGCCGCCGCCCATCGAGAAGCCGATCAGTGCGACGTCTTCACCATTCGCGGTTTGCTCGATCACGCTGGCAAGATCGTCGGCGAAGGTGTCATAGTCGTATCCGCCCGATGGCTGGTCTGATTTGCCGAACCCGCGTCGGTCATAGGCAATCGCCTTGAACCCGGCTTCGGCGAGCGCGTGAGTGACCGGGTCCCAGCTATCGCCCGAAAGCGGCCAGCCGTGGATCAGCACGACCGGGCTGCCATCGCCCCAGATCTTGGCGTGTAGGCGGGTTCCGTGGCGGGTTTCGATCGTGGGCATGGGGATTCTCCGGCAGGGTTTCGGGCAAGTCCTTGGGCGATCAGTCGCCTCGGGTTCACAACTATCGGAACGGCTGGGAGTTTCCGGTGCGCGCAAGCCTTCGTCATGCCGTGGCAGACGCGCGATGCGGCGAGGGTAGTCAAGCGGTTGATGAGAACGTAAAGTGAACAATTGCGACTCACGCTGAAACAATGGAATGCCCGAAGGACCGCTGACCCCCGACCGTCGCCGCATTGTGGCCGACCCCGATGACGTCACGCCGCTGCCCGCCAGCCCCTACGTCGAGCTGGGGCTGATGACGTGCTTCTCGTTCCTGCGCGGGGCGTCGGACGCGGTCGACCTGGTCATGGCGGCGCGCGCGTTGGGGTACGATGCGCTGGGGATCGCCGATGCCAACACCATGGCGGGCGTGGTGCGGCTGCACACCGAGGCTTCGACGGTGCGAGTGCGTCCGGTGATCGGGTGCCGGATTGAAACCGTCGAAGGACTGACGTTCCTGGCCTATCCCACCGATCGTGAGGCTTACGGGCGGCTGTGCCGGCTGATTTCCGCCGGACGCATGGCGACGATCGACGGCGAATGGCAGGCCAAGGGGGTGTGCGATATCTCGCTCGGCATGGTGGCGGAATGGAGCGAGGGGGTGCAGTTGGTGCTGGTGCCGCCGGGGGATTTGGAGACGCGGTTCACGGTTGCGGTGGAGAGCAATGTTGTGCCGCTCTTTGTCCCCCGCCCGCTTGCGGGGAGCCGAAGGCGTTCCGAAGGAACAGCAGCTGGGGGTGGCGCTGCGCCGGACCAGCCCACCCCCAGCCCCTCCCGCAAGCGGGCGGGGGGCTTGGCAGCGCTACTTCCGGACCTCATCCGGCAACTTCCTACCCTGCGCCACATTGCCGCGAGCTACCTCTATGTGGGCGACGATATGGCGCGGATCGCGGCGCTCGATGCAATGGCGCGCGCGAACGGGCTGTCGATCCTGGCGACCAACGACGTGCTGTACGCCGAGCCCGATCGCCGCCCGCTGCACGACGTCATGACTGCAATCCGGCACAAGACCACAGTGGCCAACGCCGGGCTGCTGCTCGATCCAAATGCCGAGCGGCATCTCAAATCGCCCGCGGAAATGGTGCGCCTGTTCGCAAGCTGGCCGCACGCGATCGCGGCGACGCGCGATCTGGCCGATGCGTGCCTGTTCACGCTGGAGGAACTTCGTTACGAATATCCCGAGGAAATCTGCCCGCCGGGGCTCACCCCGCAGGACTATCTCGAAACGCTGACCTGGGAGGGGGCGGAGGAGCGCTATCCGGCCAATGACTATCCTGCGGGCGTGCCACAAACCGTGCGCGATACGCTCACCCGCGAACTGGCACTGATCGGCAAGCTCAAGCTCGCCACCTATTTCCTCACGATAAAGGACATCGTCGATTTCGCGCGCGCGCAGGACCCGCCGATCCTGTGCCAGGGGCGCGGCTCGGCGGCCAATTCGGCGGTGTGTTATTGCCTGGAAATCACTGCCGTGGACCCCGCGCGCCACGCGCTGCTGTTCGATCGCTTCATCTCGGAAGAGCGCAAGGAGCCGCCCGACATCGACGTCGATTTCGAGCACGAGCGGCGCGAGGAGGTGATCCAGTACATCTACCGTCGCTTCGGCCGCCAGCGCGCCGGCCTGTGCGCCACCGTCATCCACTACCGCCCGCGCATGGCGATCCGCGAGGTGGGCAAGGCGATGGGGCTGAGCGAGGACGTGACATCGGCGCTCGCCCGCACCGTGTGGGGCGGGCACGGCCGCGAGATCGGCGAGAAGCACGTCGCCGAAACCGGCATGGACCTCAGCGATCCGCACTTGCGCCGCGTATTGAAGCTCACCGATCTGATGATCGGCATGCCGCGCCATCTGTCGCAGCACGTCGGCGGGTTCATCCTCACGCAGGGCCCGCTGACCGAGACCGTGCCGATCGGCAACGGCGCCATGCCCGAACGCAGCTTTATCGAGTGGGACAAGGACGATATCGACGCGCTCGGCATCCTCAAGGTGGATGTCCTGGCGCTGGGCATGCTGACCTGCATCCGCAAGTGCCTGGATTTGCTGGGCGAACACCACGGCCGCGACCTCGCACTCGCCACCGTGCCGCGCGAGGACCCCGAAACTTACGCGATGCTGCGCAAGGGCGATTCGCTCGGCGTGTTCCAGGTCGAAAGCCGCGCGCAGATGAACATGCTGCCGCGGCTGCGCCCGCGTGAATTCTACGATCTGGTGATCCAGGTGGCGATCGTGCGGCCCGGGCCGATCCAGGGCGACATGGTCCACCCCTACCTCAAGCGCCGGCGCGGCGAGGAGCGGGTCTCGATCCCCGCGCCCGGCCCGGCGCATGGGCCGCCCGATGAACTGACCAGCATCCTCGGGCGCACATTGGGCGTGCCGATCTTCCAGGAACAGGCGATGAAGATCGCGCTCGATGCGGCGAAGTTTTCGAGCGTAGAGGCCAACCGCTTGCGCAAGGCGATGGCCACGTTCCGCAGCCGGGGAATGGTGGATGAGCTTCAGGACATGATGGTCGAGCGGATGGTTGCTCGCGGCTACGATCGCGATTTTTCGCAACGGTGCTTCAACCAGATCAAGGGCTTCGGCGAATACGGCTTTCCCGAAAGCCACGCCGCCAGCTTCGCGCACCTGGTCTATGTGTCGAGTTGGCTCAAGTGCCATTACCCGGCGGCATTCGCGGCGGCGCTGCTCAATTCGCAGCCGATGGGGTTCTACGCCCCCGCGCAGATCGTGCGCGATGCGGCGGAACACGGGGTGCGGGTGCTGGCGGTGGATGTGAACCACAGCGCGTGGGATTGCACGCTGGAGGCGCAAGATACTCCCCATGCCGGGGAAGATCAGCGGTTCGCGCTGCGACTGGGCTTGCGCCAGATCGATGGCTTTCCCGAACACGCCGCCGCAAAGCTGGTGGCGGCACGGCTGGAAGGTGGCGCCTTCACCGATGTCGGGGCACTGAAGGGGCGAGGGGGGCTTACCCCCGCTTTGATCGAGCGGCTGGCGGCGGCCGATGCGTTCGGATCGCTGAACCTGCCGCGCCGACAAGCGTTGTGGGAGGCGCGCAGCCTGATCGCGGCGCCTGCCTTACCATTGTTCGCCTTTGCCGACGCGCGCGACGAGGGCACCGAGGCTACGCAAACGCGGCTGCCGAGTATGCCGCTTTCGGAAGAAGTGGTCGCCGATTACCAGACGCAGCGGCTTAGCCTGAAGGCGCACCCGCTGGCATTCCTGCGCGCAAGCCTCGCCGAACGCGGCTTCGTGCGCGCCGCCGATCTGCGCTCGCGCAAGTTCCGCAGCATGGTCCAGGTGGCGGGCGTGGTGCTGATCCGCCAGCGGCCGGGGAGCGCAAAGGGGGTGTGCTTCATCACGCTCGAGGACGAGAGCGGCGTGGTCAACGTGGTGGTCTGGCCCGACATGATGGAAAAGAACCGCAAGGTGGTGATGGGCGCGCGGCTGATGGAAGTGAGGGGCCGCGTGGAATACGACGATGAAGTGATCCACCTGATCGCCGCCAGCCTGACCGATGCCTCGGGCGAACTGGCGCGACTGTCGGATCAGGCGCTGGCACCCGCCATGGCGCGTGCCGACGAAGTCAATCGCCCGCTTTCCGAACGGACGGCGCCGGCCTCGCGCAGCCACCCGCGCAACGTGCGGATCATCCCCAAGTCGCGCGATTTCCATTGATCGCGCGGGGTCGATCCCGCCTTAGGCGCTGGACCTGAGTTTGCGCGCCTAGGCGCGCAGGCGCTCGATCCCCTGCGCCAGCGCCACGTAAAGCTTGCCCATGTCGGACGACAGCAGCGTCACACCCAAGGAATTGCCGTCGCGGGTGGAGAGCATCTGGCGCAGCATCGCCTCGAAATCGTGGACGTAGCGGTTGACGTGTTCGCGGAACTCGGGCTCAGCTTCGTAAAGCTGCTGGATCGAGCGCGCCTCGCCACCTTCGAGCAGGCTGACCGCGCGGCGCGTGAAGATGCCGCGATCGCCACGCAAGTACGAAGCCCAGGCGGTTTCGGACACGTCGGTCGAGAGCGCCTTGGCGATGTCGATCGCGTTCGAATTGAGGCTTTCGGTGATCAGCGCGGCGCGGCGTGCGAAATCGTTGTCGACTTGCTCCAGCGCGCGTTCGCGGGCGCGGGCGACGCGGCTTTCGAGGTTGCCGGCCAGTTCGTCGACTTTGGAAAGCTGGTCGCGCATCGCGATCGTGCTTTCGCGGCTGGCGTCGGTGGCGCGGTCGATCGCCTGTTCGAGTCGGGAGATCAGTTCGGCCGCGCGACCCTGCATGACTTTGACAACCGCAGCGCTGGTGGCCTCGCCGAGCCGTTCGGACACGCCGTCGATCTCGCGATCGGCGGCATCGCGCATGGCTTCACCGCTGCTGCGCGCGGCGTCGGTCAGCCGCACGAAGGCCGGGGTCAGCTTCGCGTCGGTCTCGTCGAGCAGCGCCGCGCTTTCGGTGCGCGCTTCGGCCAGGCCTTTGACCAGTTCGGTTGAGAGCGCCGCAGACTGGGCGGTGTGATCGCGCAACGCGTCGTGCAGTGCATCCAATTCGCTCTGTGCCGCCACAAGCCCGGCGCGCGAATCTTCGACATGGCCCGACAGCGCGCGCCCCGTATCCCCCGCCATGCCGAGATTGCGGCCGAGCGTATCGACCCGGCCTTCGATCCCGGCGAGCGATTGTTCGGCCGTCCGCACAGCTTCTGGAATGTCCTTGGCGGTGTGTTCGCTGGCCGCGCGGATCAGTTCGAGCACCCGCACCGCACCGTCGGTGAGCCGCGAGATTTCGACATCGGTGCCCACGAACACCTTGCGGCTGTCTTCGAGCCGGGCGTTGAGCGCGGAGAGCGCCTCATCGATCCGTTCGGCGCCCTTGCGGCCGTCTTCGCCAGTTTCGCGGATCGCGGTACTGAAGGCGGCAACGCGCTCGTTCACGCTGTCGCATTCCGCGGCCAGCGCGGCGGCATGGTCGCGCTGCGCCTTGCGCATCGAATCGATCGACACCTCGAACGCCGCCACGCGCCGTTCGAGCGCGTCGGCGGCTTCGATTTCGATCGAGGCCAGCGTGGCGTGGCGTTGGCCGAGCGCGCGGTCCATCGCCGCAAGCTGTTCTTCGACCACGATGCGGTGCTGTTCGGCCAGTGCGGTCAGGGTCGCATGGCGTTCCCCGGCCAGGCTGGCGAGCGAATTGGCATCGTTGGTGATAGCATCGCGCACCGCGCGGCTTTCGCGGGTGAGTGCGCCGATCCGTTCACCATGCGCGGCGATCGACTTGGCTTCGGCGGCTTCGAGCGCGGCGCGGTGCGCGGCCAGATCGGCCGACAGTTTCTCGGCGCGGTTGCGCATGGCTTCGAGCACATCGGCTTCGTGGCCGTCGAACGCTTCGCGGGTGGCTGCGTGTGCCTCATCGAGCGCGGCAAAGCGTTCGGTGCTGATCCGGCCCATATCCTCGGCTTCGCTGTTGAAATTGGCGAGCGCGCCCGACACGATTTCGCGCAAGGCTTCGATCTGCGAGGTGCTGGCCTGGCCGAATTCGTTGAGCCGCTGGAACCCGGAGACCATGTCTTCGAGTTGAAGATGCGCGGTGCGGCCGGCATTGGCGATGAGGTTGGTGACATCCTTGGCCGAATTGGCGACCACCGGCATCTGTCCGCGCAACTTTTCCATGTTGTCGAGCGCGGCCGTGGATACAGTGGCGATACGATCGAGGTTTTCGCCGTTGCTGGTGACGAGCGCACCCAGCTTGCCCGCGCTGGCTTCGAGCCGTTCGACCGCCATGCGGCCCAGCGCTTCGAGATCGCGCGATTGCGCGGCGATGAATTCGCGCGCGATCGACAATTCGCCGTTCATCGTGACCATGCGGTCCTGCAACTGCGCCGACTGCACCGCGAGATCGCGTGCGAGTTCGGCATCGAACGCCGCCGGCCTTGGCGCCTTGGCCGCACCAATGCGATGCGCCAGCAGCAGGATCAGCACGACCGGCATGGCCCATTGGCCGATCCACGCCGCCCAGACGTTCGGCGCCGGACTCGCCACGATCGCCGGCCAGTTGGCAAAGGCAAAGAACGCGGTCCATCCGGCCAACAGCAGCGCGACAGCGATCGCCGGCGCGCGCAGCCGTGATGGTCGTTTGGGCTGATCGTCTTCCCACCACTGTTCTTCGTGCGGGTCAGCGGCAGCGGAAACAGCCGTCTCCTCAGCCTGCATGGTGAGTTCGAGCACATCGTCGGACGCAAGTCCGGACGCGCTGCCGTCGATCGCTACGATCCGTGTTCCCCCGCTCATTCGCACACCATAGCATAGCTCGCGGCCAAGCATAAACCCCGGCTTAACCCTAAGCCGATAAGCCCGCGACATGGCCTATCTCGGTGAAAGCTTCGATTCAAACCTGGCTGCGGCCTGCGGGACAGACGAGGCGCTGTTCCACGAATTGCGCGCTGCATTCGCCAGCAGCGCCGAACGACAGCTCGATCTGATGCGGCGCGCGCGCTGCGATGGCAACTGGCTGGTCGCGGCAACGCGCCTGCGCGGTCTGGCCGCCAGCTTTCATGCTGAAAAGCTGATGGATCTGGCCGATTACGCGATCCTTACCGCACCGGGGGATCCGCGCGCGCTGCGCGAGATCGCCGCGCATATCGAAACATTGTCGACGCCAGCCTGAGCGCGGCAATTTCGATCGGACCCAGGATCGGATATTGCTCGGCCGCAAGGCTTGGCAGGATCGCCGCGCCAGACTATCGCTTCGGACTCGCGCAAGGGTACGCTGCATGAGCGTGCTTGCGCAGGAGAACGAGTGGTGCGGGTCGCGCTGTTATCGCTGGTAGAGCGCACCGAACGCCAACCCGATGGCGCCCTCGGAGAGCTGCTCGTGGGCGGTCGTCCGTTGATCGGACACCAGCTTGCGCAAGCGCTGGCGCTGGGCTGTCGGCGGATCGTTATCCTGGTCGACCAGTCGATTGCCGATCTCGCGCCGCTGCGTAACGCCGCCGAGCGGGTGGGTGCACAAGTCCACACGATCGGCAGCAGTATCGATCTGGTGCCGCTGGTCACGCCCGCCGACGAACTGATCGTGCTGGCCGACGGGCTTTTCGCCAGCCCTGAAGCGGTGCTGGCATTGCTGGCGCAGGAGCAGGGCGTGCTGTGCTTCCCCATAGACGAGGGGCTGGCTGCGGGGTTCGAACGGATCGACATCAACCGCGCTTATGCCGGAGCGATGCATCTGCCCGGCCGGCTGGTATCGCGGCTGGCGGATTTGCCGGGAGAATGGAGCGTGCCATCGGCGTTGATGCGGCTGGCGGTCCAGGCCGGGGTGCCGCTGCGGCCGGCGCCCGCGCAATTGCTCGCGGCGGGGGGCTGGAGGCTGCTGTCGAGCGAAGCCGATGCCCATCGCGCCGAGGAAGACTGGGTACGAATGCACGTGCCTGCGGGTGAAATTGCGATGCCCGGTGCATGGCTGGCCAACCTAGGCGTGCGAACGCTGGGCCCGACCTTGCTCCATGCCGGTACGCGGCCGGCGCTGATCGGTGTGGGTGCCGGCCTGCTTTCGCTGCTGGGCGTGGGCGCGGGCTGGCTGGGTGCGACCTCGATCGGGCTGGTCCTGGTCGGGCTGGCCTGGCTGGTCGCGCGCGCCACCGATCTGCTGGCAGAGATCGAACGCGCCGCGCTGATCCGCCCGGCCGTGCGGTTCCGCACCGATGGCTTGCTCGACTGGTTTTTCGATGCGCTGTTCGTGCTGCTTTGCGCATGGCGGATCGAAGGGGCGGCCAACTCGTCGTTCGGAGCGCCGTCGTTCGCCCCGGCCTTGTTCGCCCCACTGGTGTTGTTTGGACTGCTGCGCCTCATCCCCCGAATGGCGGCCCGGACCAATGGACGCCGCTGGCGGTTGAGCTGGATTGCCGACCGGCTGATCGCGGCTTTTGTCCTGGCAGTGGCAAGCGTTGCGTTACCGTTCGGCGCGGCAGTGGCACTGATTGCGCTGGCGTTGCTTGGTGTGTCGCTGCTGGTGACCGCGACCGGCGATCCATCAAGCCCTAACCCGCCCTTAACCAACGGCGAGTAAGGCCATCTTCATGGCGGAAGCGGCTTATTCAATGGATTCACGCGCGGCGTTCGAGGACCTGCTTCGCGATGAAGTGGCGATGTCCGAGCAATTTCGTGCGGGCGCCGGGCCGATCCTGCGGCATCTGCTGCGCAACGATGATCGTGCGATGTTCAGCGATGAAGTCATTGCGCGGGTGCGGGGCATCCTGCGCGACCTGGCAAAGCAATTGCTCACCGCCACACACGACGGCGCCAGCGAGCCCGGACGCGTGCCCGAACAGGCGATCGAGGAGCTGGTCATCAGCTTCGTCGAAATTCCGGCGCTGCTGTCGCATGTCCACGCACTCACGCTCGAATGGCAACTGGCCGACCATCTTGCCACGCGGATCGCGCTCGATGCGGTGCTGAGCCCGCTGCTGCAGGCGCGCATTGCCAGCCCCGATGCGGAAGAATCGGCTACGGCGATGTTGCTGCTGACCGCGCAGGCGCGCTTCATGCAGGCCGTGCGGCGCATGGAGTATCCGCTCCACGAATTGCCGGGTGACCTGTTCCACCTCACGCTGTTGTCGCTGCGCGCGCACGGTGCGCACGATCCCGCTGGCGATGCGAAGGCTGCTGCCGCCGATGCCGCGCTGCGGGCGCGCTATGATGAACGCCGCACGCGGCTGGCGCTGATCGAGCAAGTACTGGCGGCGATGGGCTCCGAAGCGAGCAATGCGCTCTATCTCCAAACCGCAGGGGTGGGCTTTTTCCTGACCGCACTGGCGCTGGGGTCGCGGCAGGACCGTGACGAAGCCGCGTTTTCCACCACCGACAGCCAGATCGGCAAACTCACGCTGCTGATCGCGGCGTGCGGTCTCAAGGGCGAGGCGCTGGTCGGCCAGCTTGCCGCGCTGCACCCCGATTTCGATCTGCCCGACGGGCTGCAAACACTCCGGCCCGACACCGCAGCCGCGATCCTAGCCGAAGCCACCGCGCGGACGGACCGCTGACATGACGCAGGCGGCCGCGCCGATCCGCGCGCGGATCGATCCAGCGGAGCGCATGGTCAGCGCCGACGAGCCGCTTGCCGGGCTGCAATTGCGCTGCGGCGGGCAGATTCCCGGCGTTATCGCCATCCCCACGCTGCTCACGCTGGTACGCAAGGCGCGGCGCCAGCGGTTGCGGCTGGCGCGCAAGATCACTGCGCACGACGATGGCCAGGTCATTTCCGCTTGGGCTGAAGTCGAACCCGACGACGCTGGCATCGGACTGGCGCTGACGCATTGGCGCAGCGAAGCAGCAGCAGTCCCGGCGGGGCCTTCGGAAGTCGGGCCGGCGCGCGAATTCGAACTCGTCCGCCACATTGCGGAGTGTCATGCACTGCTCGATGAGGCGCAACGTGTCCGCTACATGTCCGCGCAAGCCGCCGATCTCAAGCCATTCGAACGCAAGGCCAAGGCGGAGACGGACCGCCCGTGGACCGATCTCGTTGAATTCGACGGCCTGGGAGCACAGCAGACCGCGTTGCATTGGCGCCTGCTCGACGGTGCCAGCCTCTCGGTGCCGGGCAGCGATCGGCGATGGGTGGCGCGGCTGGCACCGCTTTCAGTTGGCGGCTTCGAATTGTTCCTGGTTCCGGCGGCCATCGAGGCGCTGCCGCAGGATTTGCCGGCTGCCCGGACGGCCGAGGCCGACGCTCCCGGTGACGATGTCTATCACAGCTTGCTGGCGCGCGAACTCGGGCCGGCCTTGCGCCAGCCGATCGACCGCATCATCGCCAACGCCGAAACGATCCGGACCCGCTTGGGCGGTCCTTTGGCCGACGAATATGCCAGTTACGCGGCCGACATTGTCGAGGCAGCCCGCCATCTGCTCGGGTTGGTGAATGATCTGAGCGATCTCGACGCGATCGAATCGCCCCAGTTTGCGCCGGCGGCGGACGCGATCGATCTTTGCGATTGTGCCATCCGCGCTGCCGGGCTGCTATCGGTGCGCGCGCGGCGCAGCGATATCACGATCCTGAAGCCATCGCGCGAGCAGGCCGTGCCCGCGATCGGCGAATTCCGTCGCGTGCTGCAGATCTTGCTGAACCTGATCGGCAACGCGATCAACTATGCGCCCGAAGGCACGCAGATCCGGCTCGATTGCGGCTTCGCGGGTGATCACGCATTCGTATCGGTCAGCGATCAGGGGCCGGGGCTGAACGTCGATCAGGCTACGCGGGTGTTCGAGAAATTCGAACGGCTGGGCCGCTCCAACGATGGCGGCAGCGGCCTTGGACTGTATATTTCACGCCGGCTGGCGCGTGCCATGGGTGGTGAACTCAGCGTAACGGCCACGCCGGGGCAGGGCGCGTCCTTCGTGCTGACATTGCCTGCCGGGCCCGCCAGTAGTCCTGAACGGGCCTGACCCGACCCGATCAGCGCCGCCGCGCCATCAGCAAGAGCGCCACGCCAACCACTGCCAGGACCGCGCCGTTGATCGCCCACTGCTTCTGCGCGAGCATGAAGCTGGATGAGGGCCACATCACCACCCCGGTGCCCTGGCCGATCCACAGCAAGCCCATGAGGATCGCGAGCACAGCGATCACCTGTAGAATCAACCGCATGGGCTTATGCTCCTGAAAATTCGACCGTCGGCGCGCAAACCGCGCCGACGGTCGGGATACTCGGTCAGCGCTTGTCGATAGAAACGTAGTCGCGCTGCGCCGGCCCGGTGTAGAGCTGGCGAGGGCGACCGATCTTCTGGCCTGGATCGCTGATCATTTCGTTCCATTGCGCCACCCAGCCCACGGTGCGCGCCAGCGCGAACAGCGCGGTGAACATCGTGGTCGGGAAGCCGATCGCCGAAAGGATCACGCCCGAATAGAAATCGACGTTGGGGAACAGCTTCTTTTCGATGAAGTAGGGATCGTTGAGCGCCATTTCTTCAAGCCGCAGCGCCACTTCGAACACCGGGTCCTTGACCTTGAGCGCATCGAACACCTCGCGCACGGTCTTCTGCATGACGGTCGCGCGCGGATCGTAGTTCTTGTAGACGCGGTGGCCGAAGCCCATCAGGCGGAACGGATCGTTCTTGTCTTTCGCCCGCTCGATATAATGCGGGATGCGGTCTGGCGTGCCGATTTCCTGGAGCATGTTGAGCGCGGCTTCGTTGGCGCCGCCGTGAGCCGGACCCCACAGGCAGGCGATACCTGCGGCGATGCACGCGAACGGATTGGCGCCCGACGAACCCGCCAGCCGCACGGTCGAGGTCGACGCGTTCTGTTCGTGATCGGCGTGGAGGATGAAGATCCGATCCATCGCCTTTTCGACCGCCGGCACCACTTCGTATTCTTCGGCCGGCACGCCGAAGGTCATCCGCAGGAAGTTGCCGGTGTAGGACAGATCGTTCTTGGGATAGAGGAACGGCTGGCCGACCGAATACTTGTAAGCCATCGCCGCGATCGTCGGCATCTTGGCGATCAGGCGGTGGCTGGCGATCTTGCGCTGCACCGGATCGGCGATGTCGGTCGAATCGTGGTAGAACGCCGAAAGCGCGCCGACCACGCCGCACATGATCGCCATCGGGTGCGCATCGCGGCGGAACCCACGATAGAACGTGGAAAGCTGTTCGTGCAGCATCGTGTGGCGGGTGATCGTGCGCGTGAAGTCCGACAGTTCCTGCGCCTTGGGCAATTCGCCGTTGAGCAGCAGGTACGAAACTTCCATGAAGCTCGATTCTTCGGCCAGTTGCCCGATCGGGTAACCGCCGTGAAGCAGCACGCCTTCATCGCCATCGATGTAGGTGATCGCCGAATCGCAGCTTGCAGTCGAGGTGAAGCCTGGATCGTAGGTGAACAGGCCCGATTGCCCGTAGAGCTTGCGGATATCGACCACGTCGGGGCCGATCGTTCCGCTTCTGACGGGCATGTCGAACGACTTGCCTTCTGCGCTGAATGTTGCCTGCTTATCGCCCACCTTCGAGTCCTCCTGTCGCGTTTGCTGCCGAGCTTGCCAAACCGGTGCCTGTCATGGTCATGCTGTCCGGACGAAACGACCGGTCAGGCCGCCATTTCGCCGATCTGATCGCAGATCCGCGCCAAGGCTTCCTCCCTGCCGAGCAGGACAAGCACATCGAAAATACCCGGCGAGGTCGTCTGTCCCGTTAGCGATGCTCGCAACGGCTGGGCTATTTTGCCCAGACCGACCCCCAGCGCCTCTGCCATCTGTTTCAGACTGGCTTCCAGCCCTTCGCTTGTCCAGTCATTTTCGGCTTTGAGGCGCGTTGCGATTTGTTGAAGCAGGCCGCGCGCATCGTCAGTCAGCAGGGCTTGCGCCTTGGCATCAATCGCCAGCGGGCGTTGCACGAACAGAAAAGCCGCACCACGCGCCAGTTCGTCGAGATCGGCAGCACGTGGTTTCAGCACCGGCATCGCCTGTTTTAGCAATGCCAGATCGCGCGATTGGTCGAATCCGGGCGCCAATCCAGGCAAGCGCGGGGCCACCAGCGCGGCCAACCGGGCATCGTCGGCTTCGCGCAGATAGATGCCGTTGAGGTTCTGCAACTTCTTGAGATCGAACCTCGAGGGCGATCGGCCCACCGCATCGAGCCCGAACAGCGAAACCGCCTCGTCGCGGCTGATCACTTCCTTGTCGCCATAGCCCCAGCCGAGCCGGAGCAGGTAGTTCGACAGCGCTTCGGGCAGCACGCCCATCTCGTCGCGATAGGCTTCGACGCCCAGCGCGCCGTGGCGTTTGGACAGCTTGGCCCCGTCGGCGCCGTGGATCAGTGGGATGTGCGCATAGATCGGATCGGACCAGCCGCCCTCGATTTCGTTCATGGCGCGATAGATCGGCAATTGGCGGAAGGCATTGTTGAGGTGATCGTCACCCCGGATCACATGGGTGACGCCCATGTCGTGGTCGTCGACCACCACCGCCAGCATATACGTTGGCGTACCATCGCCACGCAGCAACACGTAATCGTCGAGTTCGGCATTGGCCACCGTGACGGGCCCCTGGACGCGGTCTTCGATGGTGACTTCGCCGCTGAGCGGCGTGCGCAGCCGCAGCACGAACGGAGCGCCGGCTGGGGCAGACGCGGGATCGCGGTCACGCCAGCGGCCATCGTAACGCAGCGGCTGCTTGTTGGCGCGCTGCTCGGCGCGCATCGCTTCCAACTCCTCGGGCGTGGCAAAGCACTTGTAGGCGTGGCCGGCCGCCAGCAGTTGATTGGCAACTTCTGCGTGGCGCGCTGCACGGGCGAACTGGAACACCGGCGGCCCGTCCCAATCGAGGCCAAGCCAGTCGAGCCCGGAGATGATCGCATCGATGGCAGGTTGGGTGGAACGTGCGCGATCGGTATCTTCGATCCGCAGCAGCGCTTTGCCACCGTGGTGCCGCGCGAACAGCCAGTTGAACAGCGCGGTCCGCGCGCCCCCGATATGCAGGAACCCGGTTGGGGAGGGTGCAAAGCGGGTAACAACCCTACCTTCTGGCGTACCCTCTGGCGCGCCCCTTGCGGGCGCCGCTGCTTCGGGATTGGTCCCAGTTGTGCTTGCCATGGGCGGCGCGATCCTTTCCATCTGGTGCCATGTCGGCGCCGGACGCCATTGCTCTCATCGCACAAGCGCCTTTTGCAGACCATGGTGCTGCGGGCAATGCGCATATGCGTGCAGCGGCCTCCGACGGCCAGGTTCTTCCCCCGAAACGGACGTGGTCGGGCCATCTTGCTGCAATTTCAGCTTATCCGGGCAAGTTGGTTGACTCGCTCGAACACTTCCTGGCCGAACGCGGGTTCGAACGTGCGCCTTGGCTGGCCGTTGCTTTCGGCATGGGCGTTGCGCTGTGGTTCAGCCTGCCGGCGATGGCGCAATGGATCGCATTGTTGTGCGGTTGCACGGCAATGGTGCTCGCCGGGTTGGCAATGGACAATGGCCATGACGGTGTTCGCGTTTCGCATATCGCCGCCGCGCTTGTCGGGGTGGGGCTTATGGTGGCGGCCGGATGCGTGACGATCTGGGCGAAATCGACGCTGGCCGGCACGCCTCCGTTGGCCAGCCGCGGCATTTACTGGATGACCGCGCGGGTGATCGAGCGTGAAGAACAGCCCGCACTCGATCGGGTGCGGCTGCGCTTGGCGGCGCGGCTCGATCACATGGCGGCGCCGATCGAAATCCGGCTCAACCTGGGCCCCGGCGATGACGATCCGCAATTGGTAGAGGACGCATCGATCCGCTTGCGCGCCCGGCTCAATCCACCTGGCCCGCCCACGGTGCCGGGGGGGTATGATTTCGCGCAGTTCGCGTGGTTCGATCACCTGGCGGCCACCGGATCACCGCTCGGGTCGATCGAAGTGTTGAAGCCGGCCGATCGGCGCGATTGGCTCAAGCAATGGCAACGGCAGCTATCGGACCACGTTCGGGCGCGCGTGGCCGGTTCGCCCGGTGCGTTGGCTTCGGCTTTCGCGAGCGGCGATCGTGGCGGGATTGCACGCGAAGACGACCAGGCGATGCGCGATGCCGGGCTTACCCATTTGCTGTCGATCAGCGGGTTGCACGTGAGCGCGGTGATAGCGCTGACTTATGTGGTGGTGGTGCGGGTGCTGGCGTTGTGGCCGTGGCTGGCGCTGCGGATGTCGCTGCCGTTGCTGGCATCGACCGCCGGCGCGCTGACCGGATTGGCTTACACGTTGCTGACCGGCGCCGAAGTTCCGACGGTGCGGTCTTGCGTGGGGGCTTTGCTGGTGCTGGCTGCGCTGACCTTGGGTCGCAGTCCATTGTCGTTGCGCTTGCTGGCATTCGCCGGGCTGTTCGTGATGACGTTCTGGCCTGAAGCCGTAGTCGGGCCGGGATTCCAGATGAGTTTCGGTTCGGTGCTGGCGATCGTGGCGTTGCACGGTTCCGCACCGGTCCGGGCGTTCCTTGCGCACCGCGATGAGCCGTGGCCGATGCGGATCTGGCGCCACCTGGCGATGTTGCTGGTGACCGGGGTGGTAATCGATGTCGCGCTTATGCCGATGGCGCTGTACCACTTCCACCGCGCCGGGCTTTACGGGGCGGCGGCCAATGTGCTGGCAATCCCGCTGACGACGTTCGTGTCGATGCCGATGATTGCGCTGGCGCTGGTGCTCGATCTGGGCGGCTTTGGCGCGCCGGCGTGGTGGTTTGTGGGCAAGTCGCTGGCGCTGCTGCTGGCCATTGCGCACCTGACCGCAAGCCAGGCCGGTGCGGTGATTCGCTTTCCGCCGATGTCTACTGCGCTGTATCTGGCCGTGATCGCAGGTGAGCTGTGGCTGGCGCTGTGGGTCGGCAGAGTGCGGTTGCTGGGGCTGCTGCCGATTGCGCTCGGCTTGGTGAGCCTGGCGTTCCTGCGCCCGCCCGACGTGTTGATTTCAGGCGATGGACGGCAAGTCGGCGTATTCGGGCAGGGGCCGGCAATGATCAGCTTGCGTAACGGCCGGGGTGGATTCATGCGGCAGGCCCTGCTCGACGATGCGGGGCTGGCCGGCGACACCATTGCCATGACCGATTGGCCGGCGGCGCGCTGCAACAGCGATTTCTGCGCGATGATCGTGCGGACCCAAGGCACCGAAACCCGCCTGTTGATGCAACGTAGGGGGGCGCGGGTGGGCACGCTTGGCCTTGTGAATGCCTGCGCTGCCAGCGACATCGTGGTGTCAGAGCGCAGCTTGCCCGCGGTGTGCCGGCCGCACTGGTTCAAGGCGGATCGCGGTTTGTTCGAGCGCACCGGCGGGCTTGCGATCGATCTTTCTGCCCGCAAAGTAACCACCGTTACTACCGGGCAAGGCAAGCACGGTTGGGAACGCTGGATCGAACCCGTCGAGGAATGACCACGCCTCACCGAGGCGTGGCACATCACCGATCAGTGATAACGGCGCAACAGCCCGGCGAGCTTGCCCTGGACCTGCACTTCACCCGGCCGGTAGAACTGCGGTTCGTGCAGCGCGTTGGCGGGATCGAGCCGGACCATGCCATTTTCGCGGCGCAAGTATTTGAGCGTCGCTTCTTCACCGCGCACCAGCGCCACGACGATTTCCCCGTCACGTGCGACATCGGTGCGGCGGATCAGCGCATAATCGCCATCGAGAATGCCGGCTTCGACCATCGAATCGCCCGAGACTTCGAGCGCATAATGTTCGCCCGCGCCAAGCAGTGCGGCCGGGACCGGCAACATCGACGATCCTTCGATCGCTTCGATCGGCATGCCCGCCGCGATCCGGCCGTGCAGCGGCACTTCGATCACATCGTTGGCGGGGCGCGGCGGTGTGGCGCGCAGCGGCGCCTGGACGACATTATTGTTGGCCAGATTGCTGTTGGCTGGCTCAGGCGTGGCCGAGCGACTGACAGGCCGCTGGACGCTGCTGTCGGGCTGGCGCAAGACTTCGAGCGCGCGGGCGCGATTGGCCAGGCGGCGAATGAAGCCGCGTTCTTCCAGTGCCGAGATCAATCGGTGAACCCCCGACTTGGACTTGAGATCGAGCGCGTCCTTCATTTCTTCGAAGCTGGGCGAAATGCCCGAATCTTCGAGCCGGTTCTGGATGAAGGTCAGCAATTCGTGCTGTTTACGGGTCAGCATATCCGGGTCTCCGCCAAGGACGTCCGCCCAAACCTTTGCGTGCGAACGAATGCGGAACAGATACGAAACGATTCGGGCTCCGTCAAGCAAATGCGCCATTGTCGAGCAGGAACACACGAACTTGCTCACCGATGGCGCGCGGTGGTGCACCCATTTCGCGTTCGATCAACGCATTGGCACGCGCCAGCGGCCCGATCGCGCCCGAATCCTGCATGGTGTCGGCCATTACCGTTTCGCCGTTCCAGCGCGCGCGGATGAACTCCATGCGGCCGCCACCGGCCGCGAGCGGAGCGGCGAGCGGCACTGTAAACGCGTGCGGCAGCGGTTTGGCCGCACCCATTGCGGCGCGCAGCACCGGCAGCAGGAACAACCACGCCGTCACGTACGCCGATGCCGGATTGCCCGGAAGGCCAACGATCAACTGGCGGCCCTTGCGCGCGATCAGCAGCGGCTTGCCCGGCTTGATCGCAACCCGCCAGAATTCCAGTTCGGCGCCGATGCGCGCCAGGGCGGGGCGGATCAAGTCGTGTTCGCCAACCGAAGCCCCGCCACTGGTCACGATAACATCGGCGTCGGCATGGGCTTCGAACGCGGCGACAAGCGCGTCGAGCCGGTCAGCCACCGGCCCGGTGCAGGTAACTCGGCACGGCAATTCCGCCACCATCGCCGCCAGCATTGCGCCGTTGCTGGCGGGCAGGCCGAAATCGCCAGCGGGTTGCCCGGCGGGCACGAGTTCATCGCCGCTGTCGATTATGGCAACGCTGGGCGCGCCGCGCACCGCCAGCAGGTTGTGGCCACCGGCAATGGCCAGCGCGATCCGGGCAGAATTGAGGCGCGTTCCTGTTGGCAGCAGCAATGCGTCGTCGGCAAAGTCCATCGCCTGCGGGCGGATATGGCGCGAAGCCGGTTGCGGCGACGTTCCGGTTAGCAGCAGCCGATCTCCATCACGCTCGGCGTCTTCCTGGATCAGCACGCAGTCGGCGCCTGCCGGAACCGCGGCGCCAGTCGAGATGCGCACGGCTTGGCCGGCGCCGATCGAACCCGCGAAAGGACGCCCGGCTGCGCTTTCACCGATCACCTGCCACGGCCCGGGCAAGTCGGCGGCGCGCAGCGCATAGCCGTCCATCGCCGACAGCGCGACGGCGGGCTGGTTGCGGCGCGAGTGAACGGGGTGCGCGGTGTAGAAGCCGTTGCATTCGGCAGCCGGACGGTGCTCGATCGGCATGGTCGGGGCAAGCGCGAGCAATCTGGCCTGCGCCTCGGCCAGCGGCAAGGGGGCAGGGCGGTTCGGCAGGCTCATGCGGGGGTCCGCTTCCAGTCTCCCGACTTGCCGCCGCGCTTTTCGATCAGCCGCACCGCGTCGATCACCATCGCCTTGTCGACCACCTTGGCCATGTCGTAGATCGTCAGCAGCGCGATCGAAACCGCGACCATCGCCTCCATCTCCACCCCGGTGCGCGCGGTGAGCGAGGCGGTGGCGGTGACCGCCACGCCATCTTCGAGCAATGCGAAATCGACCGCCACCGCATCGAGGCCGAGCGGGTGGCACAGCGGGATCAACTCGGCGGTTTTCTTGGCCGCCATGATCCCTGCGATGCGCGCGGCGGCGAGCACATCGCCCTTGGGGACCGCGCCGTCGCGGATGGCGTCGAGCGCCTGCGACGACATGCGGATGCGACCGCCCGCGATCGCCACGCGGCTCGTCTCGGCTTTGCCGCCGACATCGACCATGCGCGCCTTGCCCTGCGCATCGAGGTGGGTGAGTACGGTCATGCGATCAGTCCCGGAAGGTGACAAGTTGACGCAATGGACGGTGTCCTGGAGGTGAAGTCTGCGGCGGCCCAGGCTGGACTGAAACATGGTCTGATCGAAGCAGGATCGGTGCTGTGCATCGCGCGGTCATGCCAGACCAAGATGCTGTAGGACAGGGGGATGTTGGGCGACTGACATTCATGCCGCCCCTCCCTTTCGGCTGACATCGGCATCAACGGGCGGTTGGCACGGGCGGTTGGCACGGGGCATTACGACATTCGAGACCAACGAACGTTTCCGGCGCTTCCTGCTAGGCGACGAGCGCATTTTGTGGTCGGGCCAGCCCAGGCAGTGGCGGCCGTGACGCGCTGCTGATACCGTTCAGCCCTCCAGCAACGCCCGCGTTGCTGCCGCGATATCATCCTGCCGCATCAGGCTTTCGCCGACGAGGAAGGTGCGCACGCCGGCCTTGGCCAGCCGCAGGCAATCGGAGTGGTTGGCGATGCCGCTTTCGCCGACCAGCAGCGTGCCCTCGGGCGCGAGCGGGACGAGGCGTTCGGTGACCGCAAGATCGGTGACAAAGCGTTTCAGATCGCGGTTGTTGACCCCGATCAGCCGCGATTTGAGCCGCGATGCGCGATTCATCTCGGCTTCGTCGTGCACTTCGATGAGCACGTCCATCCCGCGTTCGATCGCGGCGGCTTCGATTTCGGCCATCACGCTGTCTTCGATTGCGGCGACGATGATCAGGATCGCATCGGCACCGATGCTGCGCGCTTCTGCCACTTGCCACGGATCGACCATGAAATCCTTGCGCAACACCGGCAG
>NZ_JANXWG010000157.1 GCF_025351285.1 Novosphingobium sp. | reverse complement strand
GACGTCCACCCAGCCGAGGCGATAGTCGTCGCGATCATCGGCCGCGTGATAGCGCAGCGCCACCAACACCGCGAGCCCCGCCTCCGACGCCAGCGGCACCACCGCCACACCCGGCGGTGTGTAACGCCCGCCATGCCGCAGAGCGCCCGCGCCATCGAGCGCCTCGTGCCCCGGCCGGACGAGACGCCACAGCCTCACGCCTCCAATTTCCAGTCCCAGCCGAGCGGATCGCCGTCCATGACTTCGACGCCTTGCGCGGCGAGTTCGTCGCGGAGCGCGTCCGATCGGGCGAAATCCTTGGCGGCGCGGGCTTCCTTGCGGGCAGCGAGTGCGGCTTCGATTTCGGGTTCGGTGATGGTGGCGGTGATGGGGCGGATGCGAAGATCGGCACGCGCCAATGTTGCGAGATTCAAACCCAGCAGCGAATCCACTGCATCAACAAATTTAAGCGCTGGCCCTAGTGTCGCTCCTTTTATTGACAGGACTGTATCCAAGGTAACCAGCGCCACGGCCGTATTCAGATCGTCGGAAATGGTCTTATCAATCCCATCGACCTGCGAACGGAAGCCCGCCATAATTTCATCGTCACCCTGAACTTGTTTCAGGGTCCATATCTCCCCACGAGCGGCAGTCTCCGGCTGCGCGATGGATGCTGTAACAAGTTCAGCATGACGGGATTTGAGGACGTCAATCGCCATCACCAACCGCTTCAACCGCACCAACGCCGCCGCCAGCCCTTCCCACGAAAACTCCAGCTCGCTCCGATAATGCGCCTGCAGGCACAGCATCCGGAACGCCAGCGGATGGAACCCGCGATCGACCAGCGCCTGCAACGTCAGGAAATCGCCGCTCGACTTGGACATCTTGCCCCGCCGGTCGATCAGGAAATTGTTGTGCATCCAGATCCGCGCGCCGCTGTCCGGCCCGCAGGCGTGCGCCTGGTTCTGGGCGATCTCGTTGGGATGGTGGATTTCGCGGTGGTCGATCCCGCCGGTGTGGATGTCGAACGGGTGGCCGAGCAGTTCGGCGCTCATCACGCTGCATTCGATGTGCCAGCCCGGCGCGCCGCGGCCCCACGGCGAATCCCATTCCATCTGCCGCGTCTCGCCCGGTGGGGTGGTGCGCCAGATCGCGAAGTCGGCGGCGTGGCGCTTGCCCTCGACCGATTCGATTCGGCCCTCGCCTTCATCGGTGTTTGCGCGCGCCAGCCGGCCGTAATCGGGCACCGTTGTCACATCGAAATAGAGCCCGCCATCCAGCCGGTAGCAGTGCTTGTCCTCGATCGCCTTACCCCATGCGATCATCGCCGCGACATAATCGGTCGCGCGCGGGTGCTGGGGTTTGCGAATGTTGAGCCGCGCCAGATCGGCCTCGAACACCGCCTGGTAATGCCGCGCGATATCCCAGGCCGATTTGCCCTCGCGGCTCGCGGCCTTCTCCATCTTGTCATCGCCCGCGTCGGCGTCGCTGGTCAGGTGGCCGACATCGGTGATGTTGATGACGTGGCTGAGCTTGTAGCCTTTGAAACTCAGCACCCGCCCGAGCGTATCGGCAAACACATAAGCGCGCATGTTGCCGACGTGCTGGTAATTGTAGACCGTCGGCCCGCACGAATAGACACGGGCCTCGGGTGGATCGTTAGCGTCACCTTCGGTTCCGGGGTGAATCGGTTCGAAGGTTTCGAGGCTGCGCGTCAGGCTGTTGAACAGCTTGAGCGGTGCGGGGGAGGCGGTATCGGACATGCTCCGCGCCTTGCCGCGCCAAGCCGGGCGCGGTCAAGGCGCGAGATGTTTACTGCGCCGTCGCCGCCTGGCTGGCGATCACGTCCAATTGCGCGTTGCAGCCCTTTTCCGCCAGCATCGAGGCCACCTGCATCTGGTCCGCCGGCATGGCCGCCAGCTTCTTCAGCGTGATCGTGGAATTGACCGTTACCGGCCCGGTAAACACATACGTCTGCCCGTCGACCACCGGAATATCAGCATTCGGCCACAATTTGAGCGCGCTGCCGGCCTTCCACGAAACCGGGATCGTCTTGCCGTTGGCGCCCAGCTTGCCGGTGATCGCATCGGCGCGGTTCGGGCGCCACAGCACCAGCGATGCCGGATCGGCCACGCAATAGGTGCCGCCCTTGGTCACGTCGATCGCCCAGATATTGTCGGGAGCGGTCGGCGCCTCGAGGCCCACCGGCGCGCCGCGCACGGCCCCGGTGCGCGCGCGCGATCCGCCGCCGACCATCATGTTGGCCATCACCGACCCGCCACCGCGTTCCACCGCGCCGTTGAGCGTGAAGTTGCCCGGGCCGGACAGGACACGCGAACCGGCCTTGTCGATCACCGTCACCTTGTCGCCCGGCTTGAGGCTGACGCTGGCGTTGGCCGGCAGCTTCTTGCCTTGCGGATACTGCGCTGCCGAAGGCCCGGTCGAACGCACCACGATCGCTTGCGCCAGCGCACCACCAGCCAGCGCCAATGCACCGAAAGCCGCCGCACCGGCGATCAAAAGCTTGAGCCGTTTCGAGTTAGCCGCCCGAGTTTCAACCAAGGACATAACTCTCTCCTTTGTGTGTCTGCTGCAAGCGCTGCAACAGATTGATTATGGCATCGTCTTTAACAGATTCCGGCATTGTGTCTGTGAGTGTCTGCACAAGCGCTGAATTGCCTTCGTCGTGCGCCGAAATGATGGCCGCGCTGATCGCCTTTTCGGCATCGGACATATCGGGCACCGGTTCGAACACTTCGACCGGGGTGGCGCGGCCGCGCAAGTTGATCCGGCCCATCGGGCGGAACCAGTCGAGCCCCGTCCGCTCCATGGCCTCACGGCTGACCAGCACCTTGGTATCGAGCGGCTTGTTCGCGCCCTCCAGACGCGCGGCGGTGTTCATGGCATCGCCCAGCGCCGTGTACTGGATGCGCCCCTCGCCGCCGAAGTTGCCGACGATGGCCTCGCCATAATGCACGCCCACGCGGGTGCGGCCGATCTTCGGCACGCCTGCGGGCGCGGCCTTGCGGAATTCCTCGCCCGCCAGGTACATCGCGTAAGCCGCCTTGACCGCACGCTCGCCGTCATCCGGGTAAGCGATCGGCGCACCCCAGAATGCCACCACAGCATCGCCCACGAACTTGTCGAGCGTGCCGCCATATTGCAGCACGACCGCCGACAGCCGATCGAGATAATCGTTGAGCAGCCGCGCGATCATCTCTGGCTCGACCGCGTGAGTCAGCTTGGTGAAGCCTTCCAGATCGCTGAACATCGCGAAAATCTCGCGCTTTTCGCCGTGCAGCATCAGCCGTTCGGGGTTCTTCATGATCTCGGACGCGACCGAGCGCGGCAGGTACTTGCCCAGCGCACCTTGCGCGAATTCGCGTTGCGCCGCGTTGATCGCGCGCAGCGCCGAACTCACCGCGGTGAACGCGATCAGCCAACCGACCACCCACCCCACCGAGGGCACACCCAGCGTGTTGAACCCGGCGCGCTGGAGCAGGAACGGCACCGCCAGGAACGCCGCGAATTGCACGATCACGCCGAGCGCCAGCAGCGCGGTGCGCATCTTCGCCGATGCCGTGGCCACGCCCAGCAGTACCGCCAACGCCGCCGCCAGCCACAGCACGGCAGCCGGAATCGCTGGCGGAAGCTTGTGATCGAGCACTTGCGCCAGCATGTTGGCATGGACCTCGACCCCGATCATGCGGCGCTCGCCCGTCACCGGATTCCCCGTCCGCGTGAACGGCGTATCGAATTGGTCGAAGTCGGAAAAATCTCCGCCGATCAGGATGTAGCGACCCTTGATCGTATCGGCCATCAGCCCCGCGCTGTCGGGATCGGCCAGAAGGTCGATCGGCAGCTTGTCGAACACCGGGCGATCCTTCGCGGTCGGCACGCGGAAGCGGATCGGCCCGAGGTAATGATCGAAGCGATGATCGGCATCGGCGCCCTGCTTCGCGGTCATCGACATCGCCAGCACCGGCGGAAGCCCGTCATACTGGTGCGGCCAGCGCCGCGCGACCGCATCGGCATCGGTTTCGAGCAGGATGCTCATCGGACCGACCACCGGCGTGCGAACGGTGTCGATATACTTCCTCAGGTCCTGTTCCTGCTCGAAGGTGATCGCGTCTGGGTTGGTCTTGTTGTTGGCAAACGCCAGGAACACCGGGGTCTTCATCGCCTTCAGCGTCGCTTGCAGCAGCACGTCGTCGGCTTGCGGCGAATCGAACAGGATATCGATACCCACGCCCTTGGCGCCCAGCTTGTCGATCTGTTCGAGCGCCTTGGCCAGGATCGTGCGGTCGACCGGCGAGATCTTGCCCGTCTTGCGGTTGGTGTCGGCGGTGTAGACCACCAGCGCGACGCGCTTGTCGGTATCGGTGGCGGGCGCGAACAGGCTGGCGCGAACGTCGTAAAGGCCGTCTTCGGCATCGTGGAGCAGCGGGATCTTCCAGCTCACCCCGGCCGCGAACAACGCGACAACCAGCAGCACCGCCGCCACGGCAACGCGTTGCGCGCCCAGTTGCCGCAGCAAACGCCGAAACCGCTCGATCCTGCCGTCGGGTACTTCGCGTTCCGAATTACGGCTTGCGCCCTGCTCCGCCATTTTTCGCCAAATCCCCCTGCCCGCGCGCAAGCACGGCCATAAGCCCCGTCAGATCAGCGACCATCCTGCCAGCCCGCGCTTGGTCGCGCGGTGCCATTGCGCACACATACGGTTGCCAGGGCTGCCTGCCAACGGCTTATGCTACCACCATGCGTTGTCGCACCTGTGGCGCCGGAAACCTTGCCAAAGCCTCAATTGCGGCAGCCGCAGAAACCCCTGCGACCGGTCCGGCGTCAGAACCCTTCGAACCGGGCAACCTGGTCGATCGGCACCCGCGCCACCGGAAACCGGTTGACCGCCGCCTCGCGATCGCCCCAGCCGATCGCCACGCCGCAGAAGAAGATGTGATGCTCGGGCAGTTCGACCACTTCGCGGATGTGCTTTTGATACACCGCCCAGGCCTCCTGCGCGCAGGAATCGAGCCCTTCCTCGCGCAGCAGCAGCAGCACCGTCTGCAACCACATGCCGATGTCCGACCATTGCGGCAGCCCCATGTAGCGCGGGGTGTGCACCAGCATCAGCACCGGCGCCCCGAACGCACGGAAGTTGTTGCGGAACACCTCCATCCGCCGCGCCTTGTCCTCGCGCGGGATCTCGAGCGCAGCATACATCGCCTCGCCCACACCGAACCGGCTGGTGCTGTAGCGGCCTTCGAGTTCGGCCGGATAGATCGGATATTCAGCCGAATAGGCAGCCAGCCCTTCGGGAATCGCCCCCGCAACGTGATCGAGCAGTTTCGCCAGCGGATCACCCGCCAGCACCGTCACGTTCCAAGGCTGGGTATTGCCCCCCGACGGAGAATTCTGCGCCTTTTCAAGCACGCGGGTCAGCACCGCCAGATCGACCGGCTTGTCGAGAAACGCGCGGATCGAACGCCGGCTGGCGACGGCTTCGGAAACGTTCATCGCTTGTCCTCTTCCTCGAACAGCCCGGCAAGCTGCTCGATGATGATCCCGCCCAACTGTTCGGCATCCATGATCGTCACCGCGCGGCGATAGTATCGTGTGACGTCGTGCCCGATGCCGATCGCCACCAATTGCACCGGCGATTGCTGCTCGATCCAGTCGATCACGCGGCGCAGATGCGTTTCGAGATAGCCGGCGTTGTTCACCGACAGCGTGCTGTCATCGACCGGCGCGCCGTCCGAAATGACCATCAGGATGCGGCGATCTTCCTGCCGCCCCAGCAGCCTGTTATGCGCCCAAAGCAGCGCCTCGCCGTCGATGTTTTCCTTGAGCAGCCCCTCGCGCATCATCAGCCCAAGGTTTTTCCGCGCGCGGCGCCACGGTTCGTCGGCCTTCTTGTAAACGATGTGGCGCAAGTCGTTCAGCCGCCCCGGGTGCGCCGGCTTGCCGCCCGCCAGCCACGATTCGCGCGATTGGCCGCCCTTCCACGCACGCGTGGTGAAGCCCAGCACCTCGGTCTTGACCCCGCAGCGTTCGAGCGTGCGCGCCAAAATGTCCGCGCTGATCGCCGCGATCGAAATCGGCCGCCCGCGCATCGATCCCGAATTGTCGATCAGCAGCGTGACCACGGTGTCCTTGAACTTCACCTCGCGTTCGATCTTGTACGACAGCGAATGGCCCGGAGAAACCACCACCCGCGCCAGCCGCGCGGCATCGAGCAGGCCTTCTTCCTGATCGAAGTCCCAACTGCGGTTCTGCTGCGCCATCAAACGTCGCTGCAACCGGTTTGCAAGCCGAGTGACAACGCCCTGCAACCCCTTCAACTGCGCATCGAGATAAGCGCGCAGCCGGGTCAGCTCGTCCTCGTCGCACAAGTCCGCCGCGCTGACGACTTCGTCGAACTGCGTGGTGAAAGCCTTGTAGTCGAAGTTGTCGGGCAGATCGGTCCACGGGCGGTTGGGGCGCGTGGGGAGCATCCCTTCCTCGCCCTCGTCAGCCATGTCGGCATCGGCCGAATCGTCGGGGCGTTCGGTTTCGACTTCACCGTCCGAATCCTCGTCGCCCTCGGCGTTTTCGCCCGCGGCTTCGCTGGGCTGGCTGTCGTCGGACGAATCCTGCGTCTCGTCCTCGCCTTCGTCGTCCTGGTCGCCCTCGTCGGTGTCGTCGTCCAAATCGGTGGGCGGGGGCGCATCGGTGGGCTTGGTCAGGTCGAGATGCTGGAGCATCTGCAACATCGCCGCCTGGAACGCCGCCTGATCATCGAGCTTGCCCGACAGCGCCTCGAAATCGCCGTCGGCGCGCTCGGATATAAAGTCGCGCAGCAAGGCCGCACCCGCCGCCGCCTTGGCCGGGATCGGCTGCCCGGTCAGCCGTTCTCGCAACAACAGCGCCAGCGCGGCATCCATCGGCACTTCGTCCGCAGACCCGGCGCGCGTGATCGGATCGCCCGCAACCCGCGCGGTCAGCGCCGCGTCGAGATTGCCGCGAATCCCCGCATAATCGCGCGAACCCAGCGCCTCGAACCGCACTTGCTCCACCGCATCGTAGCACGCCCGCGCGACCGCTTCCGCAGGAAGCCCACGAGAATGGAGCGCGGCGTTATGGTGCCGGACGCGCAGCGCCATTGAATCCGCCGCACCACGCGCTTCGGCCACCGCCTCGCGCGGCAATTGCCGGCCTGGCATCGGCACGCGGAACGATCCGCCCGATTGCGCCGGCGCATCGGCGGTCCACGCCACTTCGATCTCGGGCTCGCGCGCAATCGCGCGCGATGAGCCGGTGAGTACGGAACGGAAACGGTCGAGGGGGGATTCGTCACGCATCAGTCACGCCTAGACGCAAGATGGACCCTGAAACAAGTTCAGGGTGACGATTCTCAATTAGCCGATGCTTTGCCCGGTCTTTGCCCAATCGGCCATGAAGCCCTCGATGCCCTTGTCGGTCAGCACGTGCTTGACCAAAGCGCGGATCACCGCGGGCGGCGCGGTCATCACGTCGGCGCCGATCTTGGCGGCTTCGTAAACGTGCATCACGTGGCGCACGCTTGCCACCAGGATCTGCGTTTCAAACGCATAGTTGTCGTAGATCAGGCGGATATCGCTGATCAGCTCCATCCCATCGTAGCCATTATCGTCGTGCCGGCCGACGAACGGCGAAACGAAGGTCGCCCCCGCCTTGGCCGCGAGCAACGCCTGGTTGGCCGAAAAACACAGCGTGACGTTGACCATCGTGCCCTCGCCCGTCAGCGCCTTGCAGGTCTTCAGCCCGTCGAGCGTCAGCGGCACCTTGATGCAGACGTTGCTGGCGATCTTGCGCAGGATTTCAGCCTCGCGCATCATCCCGGCGTGATCGAGCGCGACCACTTCGGCACTGACCGGACCATCGACCAGCCCGCAGATCTCGCGCGTCACCTCGATGAAATCGCGCCCCGACTTGGCGATCAGCGAGGGGTTGGTGGTCACCCCATCGAGCAGGCCGGTGGCGGCGAGATCGGCAATATCGGCAGTGTCGGCGGTGTCGGCGAAGAATTTCATGGCGCGGGTTCCCGGCTGGGGTGAGTGATTCCGCGCCGCTATAGGGACACGCCAGACCGCGCGCTACCTTCCGAACAGCCGGATCAGCACCGGATCGTTGGTGGCACGCGGATCGGCCCGGATCGCGGCTTCCTGCCGGCCGATCTCGCGCCAGATCGCGGCATCGGCCTGGTGCGCGAGATCGTCGGCGATCGCGCCCAGGTCCACGCCGGTCAGCGCGATGATCAGTTCGCTCAACAGCGGGTCGTTGGCGGCGTGGAGCAAGTTGCCGAATTCGGGCACCAGGATCGAAACGAGGTAATCGCCCATCTCCTGATGCAACCGATCGGTCGCGGCCGAGGGGCTACCGTGGAGAATTGCCATGGTATCGCGGATGCCGATGCGGTAGACAGCATCGGCCACGGCGGGCGCAGCGCGATAGGCAGCGCGGCTGGCCATGTCGTTGAAACTGCGCATCAGCCGGTCGCGCATCGCGTTCGAACGCACCAGGCGGTCGGCAATCTGCCCGCCGCGCCCTTCGAACTGGCGCGGCAAGTTGAGCCGCGCGACCTGGTTGTCATAGAACCCGCCGGGCGCGATCAACTGCGCGAAAGCGCGGTCAGCCGAGACCTGCATCAGCCGCCGGATGGCCTCCAGCACGTCGAAATAGCCCGGCTGGGTGGCGCACCCGCTCGCCGCGAGCAGTGCGGTGAGGGCCGCGCCGGTCACGAACACGCGGCGGCTGGGGGTGATGGATGACTGCATGGGCGGTTTCCTTCAGCTTCTTGCACGGCAGGCTTTGCCCGCTCTCGCTTGTCCCTATATCGGCGGCAAGATGAACCGCGCCCAACCTCTGTCACGCGTCCGCTGCGTGGTCTTCAACGCCGCGCTGGGCGTGCTCGATTACCGTGTACCGGCCGGAATGGACGTGGAGCCGGGCAGCGTGGTGGTCGCCCCGCTCGGGCCGCGGCAGATCATGGGCGTGGTGTGGGACGAAGGTCGCCTGCCCGGCGCCGATTTTCCCGAGAGCAAGCTGCGCCCGCTGCTGGCGGTGATGCCCGTGCCGCCGCTCGCCGCGCCCTTGAGGCGGCTGATCGAATGGTGCGCCGATTACTACATGGCGCCGCTGTCCTCGGTCGCGCGGATGGCGCTGTCGAGCGGCGCGGCGTTGCGTGGCGGCGGCACTCTGACCGAATACCGGCTGACCGGAGCCGAGCCCGCAAGGCTCACCCCGCAGCGAAAGGCCGCGATCGAAAAGCTGGAAGGCCAGCAAGGCACGATCCGCGAATTGGCCGCCATCGCGAGCGTGTCCGACGCCGTGCTGCGCGGAATGGCGGGCGCGGGGCTGCTCGAAGCGGTGCAAGTCGACAGCGACCGCCCCTTCCCCCACGCCGATCCCGATTTCGCCACGCCCACGCTGAGCGACGACCAGCAAGCCGCCGCCGACCAGTTCGTCGATGCGGTCCGCGCCGAGGCATTCGCTCCCTTCCTGCTCGACGGCGTGACCGGATCGGGCAAGACCGAAGCCTATTGCGAGGCCATCGCCGAATGCTTGCGCAAGGGCCGGCAAGTGTTGGTGCTGCTCCCCGAAATCGCGCTGACCGAGACGTTTCTGGCCCGTTTCGAGGCTCGCTTCGGCGCGCCACCGGTGACCTGGCATTCCTCGCTCAAGTCGTCCGAACGCCGCCGGGCTTGGCGCGCAGTCGCTGGCGGCACCGCGCAAGTCGTCATCGGCGCGCGCTCCGCATTGTTTCTGCCCTTCGCCAAGCTCGGCCTGATCGTGGTCGATGAAGCGCACGAGATCAGCTTCAAGCAGGACGACGGCGTGCGCTACAACGCGCGCGACGTGGCGGTGATGCGCGCGCGGTTCGAAGGCGTGCCGGTGATCCTCGCCAGCGCCACACCCGCGCTCGAATCGCTGCAAATGGCCGAGAACGGCACGTATACCCGCGTGGTCATGGCCGATCGCTTCGGCGGGGCGACAATGCCCGAAGTGTCGATCCTAAACCTCACCGAACACCCGCCCGAACGCGGCCGCTGGCTCGCCCCGCCGCTGGTCGAGGCGTTGAAGGACCGGCTGGCCAAGGGCGAGCAATCGCTGCTGTTCCTCAACCGCCGCGGCTATGCGCCTCTGACGCTGTGCCGCCATTGCGGATATAGGTTCAAATGCGCGAACTGCTCGGCCTGGCTGGTCGAACACCGGCTGTCGCGGCGGCTGGCGTGCCACCATTGCGGGCACGAACAGCCCACGCCCGACAAGTGCCCCGAATGCGGCCAGCCCGATTGCCTGGTCGCCTGCGGGCCGGGGGTGGAGCGCATCGCCGACGAGGTAGCCGAAATCCTGCCGCAAGCGCGCGTGGCGATCGTCACGTCGGACACGCTGACCAGCCCGGCCAAGGCGGCGGAATTCGTGGCGATGGCGCAAGGCGGCGCGATCGACGTGATCGTCGGCACGCAACTCGTCACCAAGGGTTACCACTTCCCCGAACTGACGCTGGTGGGCGTGGTCGATGCCGACATGGGGCTGGAAGGCGGCGACTTGCGCGCGGCCGAGCGCACCTACCAGCAAGTCGCCCAAGTCGCCGGCCGCGCCGGCCGCGCCAGCAAGCCCGGCGAAGTGCTGATCCAGACCCGCCACCCAACGGCCGCCGTCATCGCCGCGCTGGCCAGCGGCGACCGCGATGCGTTTTACGCCGCCGAAACCGAAGCCCGCCGCAGCGCCGGTGCCCCGCCGTTCGGGCGCTGGGCGGCGATCATCGTCAGCTCCGAAGACGAAGCCGAAGCCCGCACCGCCGCGCGCGAAATCGGCGCCACCGCGCCGCGGTTGCCTGATCTCGCGGTGCTCGGCCCCGCGCCTGCCCCGCTATCGCTGCTGCGAGGGCGGTATCGCTATCGGTTGCTGGTGAATGCCCGGCGGTCGAGCGAGGTGCAGCGCGTGATCCGGGAGTGGCTGGAGCCGCTGCGGTTTCCGCAAGGGGTGCGGGTCGGGGTGGATATCGATCCGTATAGTTTTGTTTGAGGGGCTGGTGCCCGGTCGCTGCCCACCCCCAGCCCCTCCCGCAAGCGGGCAGGGAGTCAGACTTTCCCCGCCCGCTTGCGGGAGGGGCGCGAGACTTGCTGAGCCGAAGGCGAAGTTAGTCGCAGCAGGGTGGGCTGTTTTTGAAAAGGTTGCGTTGATTAGCCTTGGATGAAAGTTCGGCGCCCAACCCGTCGAGCGTCTGCTTCTCTCAACCTGTAGCATTCCGCGCAAAGAATATCGATACCACCGGGCACTTCCACTTGGTCTTCGACCCAGATTCCGCCGTGAGTTTGTAGATATTCGTTGCATGTATCGCACCACGCGTCCCGCAGATCATCATGCCCTTCGGAAGCGCCTGAAACGAACCCCGCCGTCTTCGGACGACGCTGTCCGGTGATGTGCCGGCAGACGTAAGTTATAGGTTGCTCACCATGTTCCGAACAATCGCAAAAATCTTCGTCCATCACAGCGCCTCAATTTGCTACTGTCATGCTGAACTTGTTTCAGCATCCATTTCACGGTTTGCACTGTCGGAGGATGGGGCACGATGGACCCTGAAACAAGTTCAGGGTGACGAAATCCGGCGGATCACTACCGCGCCCACATCGGCTTGACGAACCGCCCCCGCCGATGCGCCAGCCACAGCAGCACGCAACCCGCCGAAGTCGCCACAACCATCGCCACTGCGCTCGCCTCCAGCCCGAACGCGCCGCCGGTCAGCCAGTCGGGGCCGTGGCGCTGAACGAGCAGCAGGCCCTCGGGCGCCTTGCCACCAGAGACCGGCACGCTGAAGATCCAGCCTTGCGTAAAGTTCCAGCCCGCGTGGAGCCCGATCGCCAGCCACAGCCGCCGGGTCAGCATATAGGCACCGCCGAGCAGGATGCCCGCCTCGAACGCGATCGCCACGGCGGCGAACCACGTCGCGCCGGGGTTCATGATATGCGCAAGGCCGAAGAACGCCGAGGTCACGGCCAGCGCACCCCAGCTTCCGCCCACGCGTTCGACCTGGCGGAACAGGATGCCGCGAAACAGCAGTTCCTCGAAAAAGCCCGTGGCGATGCCCATCGCGATCATGGTCCACAGCCGCCCCACCCCGCGCACGCCGTCGACCTCCAGCCCGCCGAGCAGCGCGGTGACCCCGACCATCGCCGAGAACAGCAGCAGCCCACCCGCGAACCCGGCGCCCGTTTCGCGCGCCGCGCCGGGAAGCGCGAACTCCTCATCCTTGCGCCGTTCGACCCGGCGCTGGAACCATTTGTACAACACCACCGTCAGGCCTACGCAGACAAGCGTGATCAGCACCTGCAACGGCGAATTGCGCAGCGGTTTGTAGCCGGTGGCCGCGATGCCGGTCAGCACGTAAGCCGCCGTGAACAGCACGAACGCGGCCGCCGCGTGCAGCGCGGGATGGCGCAGGATCTTGCCGATTGCCGTCATGTTGGTTGCCCCCATTGTGGGCTGGACCGTCGGAGCATAAGCATGACAGGTCAACCGCGCCGGTCGATCAGGGGGTGGTGCTGGTCGATGGTGTCAGGGTGGTGCTGTGGCGCTGCCCACCCCCAGCCCCTCCCGCAAGCGGGCGGGGAGCCACGAACCTCTTATTCCGCCGCCAGCAGCCCCTCGATGAACCCGCCGATATCGTCGAAGTTCATCGGCACCGCCGGGAACGCCGCGTCATAGCCCTTCAAATCCACCTCGACCACGTTGGTCGGGCAGTAGCGCACGTCGGTCATCGCCTCGAACATGTCGCGCGCGATCAGCACGTCGCAGCCAGCGGCCTTGGTCGCCGTCTCCAGCCGGAAGGCGATGTTGACGGCTTCGCCCATCGCGGTGAAGTCGGCCGAACCCGCGCTGCCGATGTTGCCGATCGAGGCCATGCCGGCATTCAGCCCGCAGCCGAAGCGCAGCGGGTTGGGCGGCTTGTGCTTGCGTTCGGCCACGCGGAAGATGCCCTGGTAGCCGCTCATCACGTCGAAGATCGTGACCATGTCCTTGCGCGTGATCGCATTGGTGGCGTGGACCCACAGCGCCATGATGGCATCGCCGATGAACTTGGTCGACCAGCAGCCCGCCTGGTTGAGGATCGCGCCGGCTTCCTGGAATATCTCGCCCATCATCGCCGCGATCGCGGTTTCGCCCATCGCGGCGGACAAGCCGGTATAGCCGCGCAAGTCGATCACCAGCACGCTGACCAATTGCTGTTCGACCAGGAACTGCGTGCGCCCGGCGTTGGGATCGACCAGTTCCTGCGGATCGGCGGTCTGGATGAATTCCATTACCTGCCGGCCGACCTGGATGATGTCGCCCGACCGCAGCGGGCTGGGCATCGAAATCGGACGGCCGTTGAGGAACGTGCCGTTGGTGCTGCCCAGATCGTTGAGGATGCAGTGGCCGGTGGCGTTGCGGCGGATCATCGCGTGTTCGCGGCTGGCCATGTTGTCGCTGATGACCACGGTGTTCGACGTGGCCCGGCCGAAGCCGCAGATTCCCAGCCGCTCGATCGGAACATCGACCGGACTGCCGTTCACATCATAACGCAGAAATGTATCTGCCGAATCGCCCGTCACAAGACTGCCCCCCACAAGCAATCCCGAAGCTTCATCCTTGCTGCGGACACGCGCCCGCCGGCAGGTGCGACCCTGCTCCGATGATCGCCCCCATTTTGCAGCGATGCGGCGCCGTTGCAACCGCCAATGTGATGTGGATCACACAATCGGGGCGCGTCAGCGTCCCGCAGCGGGATCGCGCTCACGGTTCAGCAACTCGTGCTTGATCGCGCCTTTGCTGTTTTCGCGATCAAGCAGTTCCTGTTTGATCGCCAGCCCATAAGCATAGCCACCCAACGACCCATCGGTGCGGATCACGCGGTGGCACGGGATCAGGACCGAGACGTGATTGGCGCCATTGGCCGATCCCGCCGCGCGCACCGCGTTGGGGCGACCGACCGCGGCGGCAAGTTCGGCATAACTGCGCGTTTCGCCCAAAGGAATGCGCTGCAATTCGCGCCACACCGCTTCCTGGAAGGCGGTGCCCTTCACGTCGATCGGGATATGGCTGAAGTCGCCCGGCGCCTCGACCGCGGCGATCACCTGGGCCAGCAGCGCTGCGAAGTCGGCATCACCCCTGGCCAGGTCGGCATTGGGAAAGCGCGTGCGCAAGTCCTCCCCGGTCTCGTTGAACGACAACCGGCACACGCCCTTTTCGGTCGCAGCAACCAGCATCGCGCCCAAGGTGGTGTCCACCACCGCCCAGCGGATCGTGACGCCCCGCCCACCTGCGGCCCAAGCCGATGGTGTCATACCCATTCTCCCCCCGCTCGCCGCATAGAACCGCGACGGGCCCGAAAACCCCGCCGCATAGATCGCTTCGGTCACGCTTTCGCCCGCGCTCAGCGCTTCGCCGGCGCGGTCGAGCCGCAGCGACCGCGCATACGCGGCGGGCGAAAGACCGGTAGCACGGGTGAACACGCGCTGGAAATGCGCCGGCGAATAGCCCGATTGCGCAGCGAGATCGCCCAAGGGAATGCCCTCCTCCGCAGCACGAATCGCCGCGATGGCACTCAGCACCGCCGCCTCGTCGCGGCTGACTTCGTCGGGCGAGCAGCGCAGGCAGGCGCGCAAGCCCATCGCGCGCGCGCCCGCACCATCGGCGAAAAACCGCACGTTCTCGCGCCGCGGATGCCGCGCCGCGCAACTGGGGCGGCAGTAGATGCCGGTGGTCAGCACCCCGGTCACGAAGCGCCCATCCGCCCGCCGATCGCGCGCCAGCACTGCGCACCAGGCGGCCTCGGGCTCGATCATGGTGGCGGTCTGCGTGTTCATTGCTCCGCCTCCTCGTGGCGTTCGATCCGCGCGGCAAAACAGCCATGCGCGGCGTTGTGCGCATCAATATAGGCGATCGCGGCGTTGTCCAACAGCGCCCGGATCGCGCGATCGGCATCGCCCGGCAGCGCGAGCGTTGCGGCCTTCAGCAATCCGTCGGCCCCGAACCCGCGCAAGGCGATCGGGCGCCCTTCGAACACTGGCGGCGTGGCATCGATCCACGGCCCCGCCCGCTGCACGCCCTTGCGCACATAGATCGCATAGGCGCTGCGGTAGGGCGTCGGCACATCGTGGCTGACGTGGTGGAGCAGGATCAGTTCATCGCCCTCGCGCGCATCCTCAAGGCTGACCCGGCAGGGAAAGCCGCGGCTTGCGCTGGCGGCAACACGCATCGCCCCGCACGCGGCCAATGCGGCATCATCGAGCGCAAACAGCGGGGCGAATGGCGCGGGATCGAGGCCCTCGATCGAATAAGTCATGGCTTGGTCCCTTTCGGTTGCCCCGCCCCGATAGCGGAGAGCCCGAAGGACCGCGTCCCGCGGCTTGCGGTCAAAGCTGGTTAGGGGAGTACTGACCTCGGCGCGCAAGACGCGCGCAATTGCTTTCGGCCGCTTGGCAGCACAGTCGTGCGGAAAGCGGACTTTCCGGATACGACGCAATTGCGGGCGTTCGGAGACCGCCTCAGGTCGTGAGCACCGCCAGCCCCAGCAACCGCTCGGCGCCCCGTGCTTGACACGGGGCTTGGCTAACCTTTCGCATCTCTGCCCGACGACGGACGCTTCGAAGGAAAGCCAAACCCCGCATCAGTGCGGGGCGACGGTCAGAGGACAGGCTTTCCTACATTGGTCTGATGTGCCTTAACCTGCTCGATGATTTCTGGTTTCTCATTGGCGTGTGGCACGGTCATGGCTTCTCCGAGGCGGCAATTCGCTCCGGAATGGAAGGTCACATTTGCGTTGACCGTTCGGCAGGTGTTCGAGCGCACCAGTCAAGGTGACGGTAATGGCTTCGGAACGGGACAAATGCAATATTGGCAAAGACTTGGAGGAGGGCGGCCGCTACCGTCAAGCCGCGCCGAAGGCGTCCCCAAACCCTTGAACGTCACAGAGTTTCACACCCCGTTCCGCGTCAACCACAACCCAGAATTCCCGGCCAAAACACCCGAGATGCAAGGGTCGAATCTTCGGTGGTCGCATTTGCAGGCAAATGCTTCGGCCTTGCCCGCCGCAGGCTCCACTTCCCCTTTCAATCCGCCTTTTTCTTACAGTCCCGATCCTCTACACCCCCGCCCGATGATCCGCTTCCTGACCGCCCTCACCCTGATCCTTGCCGCATTTCTTCCGGTGCAAGCCGGTGCCGACCCTGCCGATATCGGCGCCGCCGCGCGCGGGGTGGTGCGGGTAGTGCTGGTCGATTTCGATGGCACCAATGCCCGGCTGATCGGCCACGGCACTGGGTTTGCGGTCAGCGACAACCAGATCGTCACCAACGCGCACGTGGTCGAAATGGTCGAGAACGACCCGCAACTGGTGATCGGCGTGGTCCCGCCCGAGGGCAAGAAGGGCTACATGGCCAAAGTGGTGGCGGTGTCCAGGGACAAGGACCTGGCGCTGCTGAAACTGGCCGAACCCGGCAGCATCCCCGCGCTCGCGCTTTATCCGGGTATGGTGACCGATGGGTCCGAAGTCACCGCGGTGGGCTATCCCGGCAACGTCGACCTGGCGCAAGGTCTGGGCATGGGCGATCTGGTCGGTCCGCAATCGCCGGTCAAATCGCGCGGCGCGGTTTCGGGCGGGCGCAGCGCGCGCTCGGTCGACACGATCCTGCATACCGCGGCGATCGGTGCGGGCAATTCGGGCGGGCCGCTGCTCGATGGCTGCGGGCGCGTGGTGGGGGTCAATTCATTCGGCACGATCAGCAACAACGGCACCGATTCGGCGTTCTATTTTGCCATTTCGATGCGCGAAGTGCTGCCGTTCCTGCAACGCGCCGGGGTCAAGCCGCACCAGAACGCGATGCCGTGCCGCTCGAACGCCGATTTCGCCGCGCAGCAAAGCCAGCTCAACGCCGGCGACCAGGCCAGATTGGCGGCCAAAGCCGAGGACGATCGCCGCCACGCCGAAAAGGTCCGCCGCGACACCGAACTGAAAGTGCTGGCCGAGCGCGAGAACGGCATGGCGATGGCCGGGGTCGCGCTCGTCGCCGCGCTCGCTGCGGCGGGTGCCGCGTTCGTGTTCGCACAGCGCGGGAACGATCGTGCGATGCGGATTGCCGCGATCGGCGGCGTGGCGCTGCTGTTCGGCGCGGTGGTGCTGTGGCTGGTGCGTCCGCCGCTATCGTCGATCGACGAACGCGCCAAGGATGCGCTGGCGGCACCAAGCCCGTCGGCCAGCGCCACGAAATCCGCCGCCAAGATTGCGGACAACGGAACCGGCAAGATGATCTGCGTGATCGACCCGCAGCGCAGCCGCGTCACCGTATCGGACACGCAGGACATTCCGCTGGAGTTCGACGCCGGCGGCTGCGTCAACACGCGCACGCAATATGGCCTGGGCGCGAACGGCTACAGCCGCGTGCTGGTGCCCCGGCAGGACGAGACCGTCTCGGTCAACGCTTATGATCCGGCCACGCGCACCTTCCGCACCGATCACTACCTGCTCGGCTTCGATACGATGGCCAGGCTGCGCGACGCGCGCGGCAAGTTCAAGGCGCCCGAATGCGGCGCGACCGACGAGGTGGCGCGCAACCTGGCGAATGACGAGCAATCGCTGACGGCGCTGCTGCCGCCCGAACCGCAGGAGCGGCTTTCGTACCATTGCCAGCCGTTGAAGTAGGCGGCTTCAGCGCCCCTTCTTGGCCGTCGTCGCCGTGAAATCGGGGTCCTTGTTCGCCACCCAGTCGACGAACTTGCGCACGGTAGGATTGGCCAGCAAGCCTTCAACGTCCATGCCGTGGCGCTGCAGTTCGGAATTGGTGAAATTGGCGATCAGCGCCTGCTGGCAGATCGGATGCATCGGCACCGTATCGCGCCCGCCGCGGCTTTTGGGCACGGGGTGGTGCTGGACCACGGTCTTGCCCAAAGGCCGCCCGCACAGCCAGCACGGGATCACTGGCGCAGCGACGTCTTCCTCGCTGGGCAAGTGATCGTAGGGATCGCGCTTGGAACTCTTGCGGGCCATGGGTTTGCCTGGGTTGGGTGAGCGTGTCGGGCGCGCTTAGAACGTTGTGACAGGAAGTGCCACAGTGGTGCGAAATCCCGTCGCTGGCGGCCCCTTCACGCCGCTAGCGGCACCCCGCTCAGCGTGATGCGGTGCATGACGCGTTTGTGGCCGTGGTAGTCGTTCATCGCCAGGTGCCAGGTCGAACGGTTGTCCCAGATCGCCACGGTGCCGGGTTGCCAATGCAGCCGGCAGGCGAACTCCGCCCGCGCGCCGACCGAGACAAGGTAGTTGAGCAGCGGCATGCTCTCTTCGCGGGTCCAGCCTTCGAAGTGCAGCGTGAACGCGCCGTTGACGTAGAGCACCTTGCGCCCGGTAACGGGGTGGCGGATCACCACCGGGTGGACCGCGCGGGTGACCTGATCGTGCCCGCGCAAGTCGGCGGCCATGTCGGTCTGGGCGTAATAGCCGTCGGCGCGATAGACATGATCGGCCGAATGAACCGCCTTCAGCGTTTCGAGCGTGGCCTTGAGCCCGTCGGACAGCGAATCGTAAGCCGCCCCCATGCTGGCGAACAATGTGTCGCCGCCGCTGGGAGGCAGTTCGCGGGCCACCAGGATCGAGCCCATCGCGGGCACCTGGTCGTACGAGTGATCGGTGTGCCAGCCGCCGCCGATGTTGGTGGTCTGGTTCTCGGCCTTGCGCACCTCGGCGATCTCGGCGAATTCGCCGTTGACGGGGAAGTAGTTGTTGATGTCGATCCCGCCCCAGCGATTCGCGAAGGCGATGTGCTGCTGCGGGCTGATCGCCTGATCGCGCACCGCAACCACGCCATGCTGGAACACGGCGTCCTTGATCGCGGCCAGATCGGCATCGCTCATTGCGGCAAGATCGACGTCGCTGACCTCGATCCCGACATGCTCGGACATGGCGCTCATCTTCATGGCTCTCTCCCTGTTTTACCGGGGAGACTAACGCAGAAGTGTGGTCGTGCGCAATCAGCCGGCAAGCACCTTGAACAACTGGAGCGTGCGTGCCTTGGCCAGTTCGGCGCTGGGCGGATGATAGTCCTTGCGCCGGTCGGAATTGAAGCCATGGCCGGCTTCGTAGATGAAGATCTGCGCGGTGGGATGCTGCTTTTCGATCAACTTTTCGACAGGCGCGATCTCGACCAGCGAATCGAAGCGCCCGAAATGCGCGATCGTGGCGCAGAGCGGGGCCTCGTCGGCGTAGCGGGTGGCGATGTGTCCACCATAGAAGCACGAGGCGCCCCACACCGCCGGTTCGGTCTGCGCCATCCGCCAGGCGATCGATCCCCCATAGCAGTAACCCATGATGAACAGGGGGCTCTCGAGATGCTGCGCCGCGAACCAGTTGAGGCAATCGCTGGTGTCGGCCAGGCTCTGTTCCATCGGGTGGCGTTCGCGGCCCATCTTGACCGCGGCCTCCCAGTCGGCGCCGCTGTAGCCGGCCTCGAAGCCAGGTTTGGTGCGATCGAACAGCGCGGGCGAGATGACCTCATAGCCTTCCGCCGCATATTCATCGCAGCATTCGCGGATGTGGTCGGTGACGCCGAAAATCTCCTGCACCAGGACCAGGCTGCCCTTGCGATCTCCCACCGGAGCGACGTGCCACACCGGCAAGGCGTGCCCATCGCGCATCGGCACCGATATCCATTCACCCATCGTTGCTCTCCCGCATTGCATCGCGCCTGCGTAACCTGCCTAGCGCGATCTTGCGTCTGCGAACAATCGTTGCTAGGCGCGCCCCCATCTGCGGGGGGTCTGTGCCGATGCGCGCATCCGGTGCCCGATAAGCGAACAAACAACGAGGAAACACCAGCGCGTGGATAATTCCGGCGGCATTACGGCGAGCTTGGCAGGGCGTTACGCCTCAGCATTGTTCGATTTGGCGAGCGAAGCAGGGACCGTCAGCGCGGTCGAGGGTGACCTCGAACGGCTGGATCAGGCGGTTCGCGAATCGGATGATTTCGCGCGGTTGATCCGCAACCCGCAGATCAGCCGCGCAGATGCCGGCAAGGCGATCGAAGCGGTGGCCACGGTGCTCGGCTGCTCGGAACTGACCCGCAATTTTCTGGGCGTGCTGGCAGGCAACCGCCGGCTGGCCTCGCTGCCCGACATGGTGCGCGCATTCTTTGCGATCGCCGCGGCCCAGCGCGGCGAGGTTTCGGCCGAAGTCACGACCGCGCACGCGCTCGATGATACGCAGCTCGCCCAACTGGCCGAAAAGCTCAAGATCCGCGAAGGCCGCTCGGTCAAACTGCGCACCCGCGTCGACCCCGAAATCCTCGGTGGCCTGGTGGTCCGTATCGGCAGCCAGATGATCGACAGCTCGATCCGCACCCGTCTCAATTCCCTGTCGCAGGCGATGAAGGGCTGACGCCCGCTCGCCAAAGACTCAGGGACTAAGAACCCAATTCGATTGAAAGGCTGAAAATGGAAATCCGCGCCGCAGAAATCTCGAAGGTCATCAAGGACCAGATCGCAAGCTTCGGCACCGAGGCCCAGGTCTCGGAAGTCGGCACCGTGCTCTCGGTGGGTGACGGTATCGCCCGCATCCACGGGCTCGACCAGGTCCAGGCGGGCGAAATGGTCGAATTCGCCAACGGCGTGAAGGGCATGGCGCTCAACCTCGAAGCCGACAACGTCGGTGTCGTGATCTTCGGTTCGGACACCGAAATCGGCGAGGGTGACACCGTCAAGCGCACCGGCACCATCGTCGACGTGCCCGTCGGCAAGGGCCTGCTCGGCCGCGTGGTCGATGGCCTCGGCAACCCGATCGACGGCAAGGGTCCGATCATTTCGGACCAGCGCATGCGCGTCGAATCCAAGGCGCCGGGCATCATCCCGCGCCAGTCGGTTCACGAGCCGGTCCAGACCGGACTCAAGGCGCTCGACGCGCTCGTCCCCGTCGGTCGCGGCCAGCGCGAGCTGATCATCGGCGATCGCCAGACCGGCAAGACCGCCGTCGCGCTCGACACCTTCATCAACCAGAAGAAGGCCAACGCCGGCGACGACGAGAGCCAGAAGCTCTACTGCATCTATGTCGCGATCGGGCAGAAGCGCTCGAC
>NZ_JANXWG010000135.1 GCF_025351285.1 Novosphingobium sp. | reverse complement strand
TGCAAACCGGCTATGGCGGCGCGGTTCTTTCAAATTGTCGGTAACATCCTGATCCAGCGTGGAAATTTGCGCGCAAAAGTACCACTGCGAACTTCACTACCATGCGTCACACGCGAGAAGTTGGCGAAGTTCGCCATATTTAATGTTTAATTACAGTAACTTGAGTATGGCCGGAACCTCGTTCCTGCACGCAACCGAACGGCCCAAAACCAGATGACGGGAGCGCGAGGGCGGTGGCTATCGCATCTAACCCTTTCTAATCCCCTCAGAAACCCTCACCGAAACGGTGGTTCGTTGAAGGCGCGAAGTTTGCGGCTGTGCAGCCTTGGCCCCTCGGCGCGGAGCAGTTCGCAGGCGGTGGTGCCGATGGCGAGGTGCGATTCGATCGCTTCTTCGTAGAAGCGGTTGGCTTGACCGGGCAGCTTGATTTCGCCGTGGAGCGGCTTGTCCGACACGCACAGCAGCGTGCCGTAGGGAACGCGGAAGCGGTAGCCTTGCGCGGCAATGGTGGCCGATTCCATGTCGATGCCGACCGCGCGGCTGAGCGACAGGCGCCGCGCGGAGTGGGTGTAGCGCAGTTCCCAGTTGCGATCGTCGGTGGTGACGACGGTGCCGGTGCGCATCCGCAGTTTCAAGTCCGCCCCGCCCGCACCGCTGACGATTTCGGCCGCGCGCTGGAGCGCGACCTGGACTTCGGCGATCGCGGGGATCGGGATTTCGGGCGGCAGCACCGGATCGAGCACGTGGTCGTCGCGCAAGTAGGCATGGGCGAGCACGTAATCGCCGATCGATTGCGTGGGGCGCAATCCGCCGCAATGGCCGATCATCAGCCAGGCTTCGGGGCGCAGGACGGCAAGGTGGTCGGTGATGGTTTTCGCGTTCGACGGGCCGACGCCGATGTTGACCAGCGTGATCCCGCTGCGGCCCGGCGCCATCAGGTGGTATGCGGGCATCTGGTGGCGGCGCCAGGCGCTTTCGGCCACCAGTGTGCGCGCCGACTGGACCGGTTGGTCGATGCGCAGGCCGCCGGCGCCCGATAGCCCGGTGTATCCATCCGAACCCAGCTTGCGGCCGGCCCATTCGACGAATTCGTCGACGTAGCGGTGGTAGTTGGTGAACAGGACGTAGCGCTGGAAATCCTCGGGCGGGGTGCCGGTGTAGTGCGCGAGGCGGGCCAGGCTGAAATCGGTGCGCAAGCCATCGAACAGCGACAGCGGGAAGGGGCCGTTGGTTTCGGTCAGGTCGAACCCGTCGGCCAGTTCATCGCCGATCATCGCCAGTTCGGTGGTGGGGAAATGCTGGGCAAGCTGCTGCGGGGTGACGCCGGCCATCGTGGCACCTTGGCTGCCATCGAGCACGTAGGCGAACGGGATTTCCTGGGTGGAGCGACGTACTTCGATGCGCACGCCGTAGTCCTGGCTGATCAGGCCGAGCTGCTCGCGCAAATAGTCGGCAAACAGGGCTGGGCGGGTGACGGTGCAAGCATATGTGCCGAAGTGATTGAGCCGGCCGAACGCGCGGCTGGCGGGCGAGTTCTGATCGGGCCCGGTGTGGTGGATCAGCAGTTCGGGATAGCAATAGCTGCCATCGTGGCGGCGCTGCTGCGGCGGGGGCGTGCCCTCGGTGGCGAACAGCGCGATGTCGGCGCGCAAGGTGCGGATTGCCGCGTCATGGACCTGGGTAAGGGCGGCGATGATGGCTTCGATGTCATTCATCGCGCGGGTCTAGCGGGCGGAGGCGACGGGTGCCATGCAAAAAGGGAGTTGGGTGCCGAGTGGGTTGGTGGGGTAATAGGATGCGATTGCGGCGGCGTTGGTGCAATCCAGCATGCGAAACGGCCACGCAGGAGACCTCATCATGAGCAAGGCCAAGTACAAGAGCGACGCCTTCGCCGCCATCCATGCCTCGGCCAGCGCGCTGCACAAGGTGGGCGCGGTCGACAAGGCGACCATGCGCGATTTCGATACGTCCTGCCTGACCGTGCCGCCCGCTTTCACCCCTGAGGCCATCCAGCACTTGGGCGAGGCGAACAACGTCAGCCAGCCGGTGTTCGCGCGCTATTTGAACACCAGCGAGTCCACGGTGGAGAAGTGGGAGACCGGGGCCAAGCGCCCCAGCGGCATGGCCTGCAAGCTGCTCGCCATCGTCCAGAAACACGGGCTGCAAGTGCTGGCTTGAAGGTGGGTTCGTGGTTCCGGGGGCGGGGGCTGGGGTTAAGTCAAGTGTCACCGCAATCCGAAGCGGGTGATGTCGGCGCGCAAGGTGCGAATGGCGGCGTCATGGACCTGGGTGAGGGCGGCGATGATGGCTTCGATGTCGTTCATCGCGCAGGTCTAGCGGGCGCGGGCGACGGGTGCCATGCAAAAAGGGCGTCATGTCTCGCGTGGGCCGTCAGAGTAAAAGGATGCAATTGTGGGGATGTTGGTGCAATTCGGGATACGAGGCTGCTGGCTGGGCGTCGGAGAATGGGTGGGAAGGGAAATGGGTATGCTGTCCCCCAAAATCGTGGAAAAAATCAAATCGTCTCGGTGGCTTAACCCGATTGGCTTGGTGGTTGGGGGCTTAGCGATATACGCGGTCACGCAACCTGTGCGTCCGTTGCAGCCGGTGATTGGGGCCCCAGCGTATATTTGGCCTAAGGAATGCCCGAGAGGCGATTATACTTCAAAGCCTGATGGGGCCATAATACGTTGTGTCTGCGCTGATGAAAAGTATCGCATTTTAGACTGGCCTCGACGGGGGTTGCCCCAGGGAGCCAAGGGTGAGAGATATTATAGAATAGGGAATGATGCGGTCAGATTATCGGTCCCTTTTTTTGGGCTCAGTGCAGAACAATGCTGGATTAGAGGTGGGGTTTCTAATTTTTACCGCTAGATATTATGTGGGAATACCATATGTGTTTAGGTCGCGCTGGAACGTTACTTAAGCCCCATGAACACGGGGGGAAGCATCCCTATTCCGGGACAGCAGGGTGTCGCCGGGGCTGATGAGGGCGGGCTCCTTTCCTACATAGCCAAAATATGGCTTATCCTTGACGATGACGCCCCGCCACCAGTCTAGCCATTCGGCGCCTTGTCCGATTGCTCGGACCGGGGCCGAGGCGAGGATTGCTCCACAATGGAAGATCACGCTCAAGCAGCGGCTGCGCGGTGGCTTGGCACTGCTGCGTTATGCGGCGATAGCGTTGATTGAGATACCCGCAACTCCGCACAAATCCGGGATTTTTACGTCTCTCGCAAAGCCCCGCCTCGCGCGGCCGAGCCCCGACCCGGCTCCCACTGAATACACGCACAAAAACCGCGTTCAGCGTCAACCTGCCCTCCGAAACGACGAAGGGCGCCCGTTGCCGGGCGCCCTTCGCGTTAGCCTATCCCGAAGGAATGGCGGAGATGAAACCCCATCAGGCTTCGGTTTCGGCGTTGTCTTCCAGCACGTCGGCCGGGATTTCGCCCGGTTCGGCGTTGGGATCGAAGGCTTCGGTAAAGCCGCCGGTGTCGGCTTCGAACATCGCCGACATCACGTCGACGCCCTGCGCCTGCAATGCGGCTTCGTCGGGCGAACGCGCGACGTTGACCTTGACCATCACGGCCACTTCGGGGTGGAGCGAGACCTTGACGTCGAACACGCCGATCGTCTTGATCGGGCGTTCGAGCACGACCATCGACTTGTCGACCTTGGCGCCATCGGCCTTCAATGCGTCGACGATGTCGCGCACCGAGACCGAGCCGTAAAGCTGGCCCGAGTTGGACGAGGCGCGGATCAGCACCACTTCTTTGCCTTCGACGCCGGTGGCGTCGACGGTGGCGTGGTCACGGCGCGCCGCGTTGTCGGATTCGATCCGCGCGCGGTTGGCTTCGAACACCTTGCGGTTGGCGGAATTGGCGCGAAGCGCCTTCTTGTTGGGCAGCAGGAAGTTGCGCGCGTAGCCATCCTTGACGGTAACTTCGTCGCCGATGGTGCCCAGCTTCTCGATGCGCTCGAGCAGGATGATCTGCATGATTGGCGCTCCTTACTTCACGATGAAGGGCAGGAGGCCGATGTTCCGGGCGCGCTTGATCGCCTGGCCCAGCTCACGCTGCTTCTTGCCCGAAACCGCGGTGATGCGGCTTGGCACGATCTTGCCACGTTCGGACATGAAACCCTGAAGCAGGCGCACGTCCTTGTAGTCGATCTTGGGTGCATTCTTGCCCGAGAACGGGCACGACTTGCGGCGGCGGAAAAATGGACGAGCCATCGTTTATTCTCCCTCGCGTTCGCGGCGACGCGTGCGTTCACGGTCGTTCTTGCGCATCATCACCGACGGGCCGGTCTCGTGCTCGTCGACCTTCACCGTCATGTAACGGATCACGTCTTCGTTGATCGAGGTCTGGCGTTCCAGCTCGGCGACGACATTGGTCGGGCCGTCGATGTTCAGCAGCACGAAGTGCGCCTTGCGGTTCTTGGCGATCTTGTAAGCCAGCGAACGCAGGCCCCACGATTCGGTCTTGGTGATTTTGCCACCCATCGATTCAACGATTTCGGTGGCGCCGGCGGCAAGCGTATCAACTTGCGCCTGGCTGAGATCCTGGCGCGCCAGGAACACGTGCTCGTAAAGCGGCACGGGCCTATCCTTTCAATTGCATGCCGATCGCGAGCTGGTCCGCACGATTGCGGGGCCCCTCCGGCCTTCTTCGATTCCCGGCTCCAAGGAGCGGGGAAGCGGTGGCCCATAGTCTATCGCGTGCGGAAAGCAAGGAAGGATGCGGGTTGGCTAGGTATCGAGCCGGAAATGGAACATCCGGCTCGGGCCGTCCTGCGGCACGAGATACAGCTCGCGGCCGTCGAGCATCATGCCTTCGGCGGTGTAGGTCTTGATCTTGCCCAGGAATTTCGTGGGCCGCATCGCGCCGGAGTGCAGCGACCGGGTGACGGTCATGCTCGGCCAGTCGATCCAGTCGATCGACCCGCCGTGCTTGCCGAGTTGGCCACCTGCCACGAGTTGGCCATCGACCAGCTTCATGTCCTGGAACCTGGTGAGCGAAGGGTTGGCCACCTTGCGGACAGGCGCGCCATCGGCTCCGCTTCTGGCAAGGTCGAACACGTAGAATTGCCGGCTGTCCCAATTGCCCGCGATCAGCGTGGTGGGCGATGCGGCAACGCAGCCGAGGTGATCGGCGACAGCGATGCGGCGCCAGATTTGCAGCGTGTCCGCATCGATTTCGTTGAGCACTGCCGAACTGTTGCGCTTCATTTCGGAAACCGGAACCCAGATCGATCGGCCCGAAATCGAGATGCCGCCGGGGTGGTAACGTGCGCCGTCGGTCAGTTCCAATCGGCGCAGAAACCGGCCGCTCACCCGCTCGAATTCGTGCAGATAACCCTTATGGTTCCTTTTATCGACCGATGTAACCCAGATGTGATCGCCTTCGACCACCACGCCCTGCACGTGGAACAACTGGCCATCGAGCCGCAGCGCACCCATGAGTTGGGCGTGTTCGATCGCCGGGGTTTTTCCATGCTGCGCTTTGCCATGGGGGATGGCGGCGCCCGCCGCAGCAGGCACCATGGCCATCATCGTTGCCGCGCCAAGCGCGCAGCCTACCGTTTTGCGAATCAATCGATTTCCCCCCCCGGGATAACCAGGGACGGGGCTAACATCGCCGGACCGCCTGTCAAAGACATTACGCTGGCCCCGCTCACCGATCGGTCGTGCGAAACCGGGGGCGGGGCGCAAAAAAAGGGGCGGGCAGCGTGTGCTGCCCGCCCGGTTCAGGGAGGGATGGGGTCTGTTCAGAACTTGACGATGGCTTCCAAACCGAACGTGCGCGGCGCGTTGTAGTTGCCGTAATCGCCCAGCACGTTGCCGATCGGGCCGTTGGTCAGGCTCGACGTCGGTGCGCCGGGCAAGCTGTTGGAGGGGTCCTGGCGGAAGATGTGCTGTTCGTTGAACATGTTGCGCGCCCACACCGCCACGGTCAGCTTCTGCGCGCCTTCGCTCAGCTTGATGTCGGCCAGCGCGAGCCGGCCGTTGACGATGAACGATGATCCGGCTTTGGTCGGGAACTGGTCGAAGGCCTGCGTGGCCTGCGAATAGTTGGCATCTAGGTGCAGCTTGATGGCTGTGCCCGAAGCCATGACCGGCACTGTGTAGTCCAGCGATCCGCTCGCCGCATTGCGCGGGGTGAACGGGATGAAGAACTGCTGGTTCACAGTAGAGGTCACGCCACCGACTGTGAAGCTGACCGGAACCAGCGGGATCTTCGTGTAAGTGTAGGCATACGATGCGTTCAGCGTCAGGCCTTCGAGCGGGTTGACCGTCAGGTCCGCCTCGATCCCGCGGATCTTGGTGATGCCGGGCGAGTTGATCGCGCGCAGCACGTTGACCGCGCTGGCCACGCCGGTGGTGGCGTTGGTGGCGAAGGTGATGAAGCTCAAGTCTTCCTGGCTGTTCTTGCGGTCCATGATGTAGGCCGCCATGTTGAACCGGGCCTTGTGATCGAAGAAATCGGCCTTGAGACCCACTTCGTACGACTTGATGTCTTCGGGCAGGAACGACAGGTAGTTCGGCGTGCGCGAACTGGCGCCACCGGCGCGATAGCCGGTCGCGTACTTGGCATAGACGTGCACGTCGTTGCTCACGTCGTACGCGACCGTCGCCATCGGGTTGAAGCGGTTCGATTCGATGTTGAGCGGGTTGTAGCCGTTCGCCGCAAGCTGAGCCGGGGTGGCGGTGTCGTAGTTCAGGTTGTTGAAGTAGTGCAGCACGCCCTTCTTCTTGTCCTTGGTGTAGCGCGCGCCGACGGTGATGTGGAGCTGCTCGGTCGCGCTCCAGGTGACCTGGCCGAATGCGGCATAGCTTTTCGAGCGCACTTCCGAGGCGCGGTCGATCGAACAGCCGTTGACTGCCATGCCGACGAAGGCGGGGGTGCTAGCGGTGCAGAACGGGATCGAGACGTAGTTCGCGCCGGTTACAGCACCCGCGCCGTTGAGCACGGCCACTGCGCCCACCGAGCTTGGCGTTGCAGCGGTGTCGCTGACGTGCTCGTTGAAATAGTACAGGCCGGCAACGTAATCGAAGTGCCCGATCGAGCCGACTGCCTGCAATTCCTGGCTGAACTGGCGCTGGCGCAAGTCGGCCAGGCTGTAGCGGCTGAACGCGCAAGGCGCGGCGGCGGTGCAGGCCGCGGTCAGGTTGACCAGCGGCGGACGGTGCGCGCCGCCGCTGTTGTCGAACTGCTGCACGTCCACACCGCGCCATGCGGTGATCGAACGCAGTTCGATTTCGGGGGCGATCTTCCACTTGAGCGAGTTGGTGAAGCCATGCGTCTTGTCGACGCTGGGCTGCTGCGGCACGCCGATATCGGCTACCGTCGCGCGGCCACCGCCGACGACCACGCCCGGGAGCAGCGGCTTGACACCGCCGGTGGCAACGCCGCCGGTCAGGGCGGTGTAGTTGACGCTGGGCAGCACGCAAGCGGGCGCAGCGGTGACCGGGCCGTTGGTGCAGTTGTTGGGGTTGTAGTTGATCAACTGGCTGTAGAACGCGGTGTTCTTGTCCTTGGCCACGTCATACGAGAAATCGTTGGTAATGGTATCGGTCGGCTGCCAGCGGGCGGCGATGCGCAGGCCCTGGCGGTCGTAGTAGTTGAAGCCGGTCGAACCGGGTAGCGGGTCGACCACCGTGGGGTTCTGCTTTTGCAGCACGCCATCGAACTTCAGGCTGATGTTGTAGAATTTGGGCAAGTCGATGTGCGCTTCGCCGGAGTGCGAGCCGTAGTTGCCCACGCCGCCGCTGATGCGCCCGCCGAATTCGCCCGAAGGCATCTTCGAGACGAGGCTGAGCGCGCCGCCTTCGGTGTTGCGCCCGAACAGCGTGCCTTGCGGGCCCTTGAGCACTTCGATCCGCGCCACGTCGAACAGCGCGGCGTTAAGCCCGTGCTGGCGGCCGAGATAGACGCCGTCGATATAGATGCCGACGCCTTGTTCGCGCGCGGGCTGGTTGGCGTCGAGCGGCACGATGCCGCGGATGCCGATCGTCAGCGCCGACTGGCGCGCTTCGAACGTGGCCACGCGAAGGCTGGGGACGCCGCCGTCGGCAAGGTCGTACAGGCTTTCGACGTGGCGATCGGCGATCATCGTCGCGCTGACCACGTTAATCGCGATCGGCGTGCGCTGAAGGTTGGTTTCACGCTTGGTGGCCGTAACGACGATTTCACCGAGCCCTGGGCCGGCATCGGCCTGGGTTGCTTCGGCTGTCGCATCGGGGGCGGCTGCATCGGCTGCGGCGGGTTGCGCCTGATCGGCGGCGAAGGCGGGCGATGCGATGGCGATGGCCATGCTCGAAGCCGCAGTGATGGAGAGGAATTTCCGCATGTCTGGTCCCTGTCGTGGTTGTCTGGTTCTGCTGCGGGGCACCGGCGTTGAGCTCGGTCGATCCCGTCTTGGGCAGGCCATTAGGTACGGCAGGTTGCAGCGTAAGGTCGGTTTCTGGACCGAATTAAGCCCCGATTGAGACAAAAGTGACTGAACTGTGCGCGGTCATCGCGGTGTCATATTTGGCTCACAGGGGAGGGAATCGGCGCGCGCATCGCACCGCATTCGTGGGGCTGATTCTCAGAAGCGGAACTGGCCGTAAAGGCCGAATTCATCGTAAGTGCCCCGGCCCGCGCAGACGATTGCGGCCGAGGCCGAACAGCCGATCACGCCCGAAGCAAGGTCGCTGGTCGACAGCGCGCCACCCTTTGCCTGGTCACGCTTATATACCAGCGCCAGGTCGACGATCTTGGCAGGGCTCCATTGCAGGCCCACGTTGAAATAGTCCTCCTTGAAACCGGGGTGCAGATCCTTGCTCGGCTTGAGGCTTTCGTACTTGCCGAACACGCTCCACTGCTTGAACGGGTTGATCGAGGCGAAAGTCGAATAGCCCTCGGCCGCATCCTCCAGCGCCGATTGCGCGATTGGCGCGGTTGAATTGAAGGCCTTGTCCTTGGCGTAGAGGTATTCGACACCCAGCGTGAAGGGCATCTGGCCAGCCTTGCCCTGGTAGGCGGCCAGCGTGTCGAAGCGGTTGTAAGTGCGCAGCAGTGCCGGTGCACCCGCCGCTGCGACAAGGTTTTTGCCGAGTTTGCCGGTGTAGCCGCCCACGGCAAGATTGAAGCCATGATACTTCGCCGAAATCCGGCCTTCGAAGTCGATTGCGCGGCTGAAGTGCGGATCGCGATAGCCCGCGCCGTCGACCGCCGAGAGCTGGTAGCTGACCACGCTGCCCGCCAGATCGCCCGAAACATGCGCGCCCCAGTCGGATGATGTGCCGAACTTTGTCCGATCGATCAGCGTGCTTTCGATGTGGCGGTAGCCGTAGATGCTTTCTGCATAAGGGATCCACGGCAGGTCGGCCGCGCCCAGCCTGATCACGAGTTCGGGGCGGATCCTGGCCTGGAGGTAAGCCTTCTTGATGAAGAACCCGCGACCGGCGGTGCCGCCGCTGGTGGTGGCGACGGGGCTGTCGGCGTCCATCACCAGGCTGGCCGAGAACACATCGTCGAACTTGTGATCGATGCCCAGATACAGCCGCTTGATCGCAAAGCCGCCGCCGTTGTCGGTATTGCCGGTCTTGATGCCATTGACCGCGTGCGTGACGTGGCTGGCGTTGAAATACATGCGGCCGCTGATGCCGGTCTGGGCAAGTGCCTTGAGCGCGGCGGGCAGCGGTGGGTTCGAAGCCTTGTCATTGGCGGCCTTGGCCTGCACCAGCGCGGTATCGGCTTTGGCCGACGCGGCGGCGGTATCGGCCTGCACCGATGCAAGCTGGGTCTGGACCTGCGAACCGGTGGCCTGCGCATCGACCTTGGCCGCCAAAGCGTTGAGCTGGGCCTGCAACAGCGCGATCTGCTGCTGCGCGGCGCGCAACTGGGTGGACAGGCTCGGTTCGCTTGCTGCCTGAGCTGCCGACGGTTTCGTGTGGGGCGTGGGGCGGGCCAGGGCAATGCCCGGCGCAACGAGCGCAGAGGTAAGCATTGCGAGCGCGACGGTGTTACGAATCGGCATATCTGGAGACCCTTGGACCAGTCCGTCCATCTGGCAAAGCGCGCGCTATGGCGGTGTTATTACCAAAATACGACACACTTTGACGATATCAGGTCATAATTTTGTCACGGACTAGCGGCGGCGGACAAGCGGTGGTCTAGAGAGCCAGTCCTTCAGCCAGCAACCCGGATGCCCAGCCATCAGACAGATCGCCGCCTTGCCGTATCGTTTCGAGGGCGCATCTCCCGACGCCCAAGTCCGGCTGATGCTGGTGACGTCGCGCGAATCGAAGCGGTGGGTCATTCCCAAGGGAAATCCGAGTGCTTCGTTGCTGCCGCATGTCGCCGCCGCGCGCGAGGCCGAGGAAGAAGCCGGGGTGGCCGGCGCGGTCTGCCCCACTCCGCTCGGCAGCTTCCGCTATCGCAAACGCCGCGGCAACGGCGCCTCGCTCATGGTCGATGTGGATGTGTTTCCGCTGGCGGTCACGCGCGAATTGCCGGTCTGGAAGGAACAGCACCAGCGCGAACGGCGCTGGTTCACGCTTGAAGAAGCGGCAAAAGCAGTGGATGAGCCCGATCTCAGCGACCTTATCCGGTCATTTGCTGCGTCCGAATTCAAGGCAGCGGCCCGACGCACCGGCGTCCTGGGCGTCGTTGCGCAACACACGTGGATTGGTTCGATGTTCGCCTGGTTTCAACGCCTGCTGCCCCAGACGGGCAACTTCTTCGAGATGTTCGAAGCCCATGCCGCCACCGTGCTCGCTGCGTCCGACGCGATGGCGCGCCTGCTCGATGAAGGGTCGGCGAGCGGGGATCACATCCGCGAGATCAACGAACGCGAGAACGACGCCGACGAGATCACCCGGCGCGTGCTGCAAACCGTGCGCAAGACCTTCCTTACGCCGTTCGATCGCGGCGCCATTACCAGCCTGATCGGCGCGATGGACGATACCGTCGACGAAATGCAGGCCGCCGCCAACGCGATCGACCTTTACGAGGTCAAGACGTTCGCCCCCGAAATGCGCGACATGGCCGCGATCATCGTCGACGCCGCGCGTGTGATGGCCGAGGCCGTGCCATTGCTGCGCGACGTGGGCCGCAACGGCACGCGGCTCCACGAATTGACCGAGCGGCTGGTGCGGATGGAATCGCATGCCGATGAAATCCACGCGATCGGCCTCAAGCGCACGCTGCGCGACAATGGCGCCACCGACACCTTGCGCTTCGTGGTCGAGCGCGAGGTTTACAAGCATCTCGAACGCATCGTCGACGCCTTCGAAGATGCAGCCAACGAAATCGACGGCATCGTCATCGATCATTCCTGACGGGGCCCAGGGACATGCACCAGCTTGCCTTCCCGCTGCTCGTCGGGCTGATCGCCATCGCGCTGGCGTTCGATTACCTCAATGGCCTGCACGATGCCGCCAACTCGATCGCCACGGTGGTCGCCACCCGGCTGCTCACGCCGGTGCAGGCTGTCGCTTTTGCGGCAGTGTTCAACTTCGCCGCCTATTTCCTGACCGTTGCCTTTCCCGGCCTTCAGGCGGTTGCCACCACGATCGGCAAGGGGCTGATCGACAAGGACCTGGTTACACCCGGCGTGGTGTTCAGCGCGCTGATCGGGGCGAGCTTCTGGAACGTGGTCACCTGGCTCAAGGGCATTCCATCGTCGAGCAGCCATGCGCTGGTGGGCGGGTTGATCGGATCGGGCGTAGCGCACGCCGGCGTTTCGAGCATCCAGTGGGCCGGGCTCAACAAGACGCTCATCGCGATCGTGCTTTCGCCCACGATCGGCATGATGCTGGCGATGCTGGTGATGCTGGTCAGCAGTTGGGCGCTGCACCGTGCTTCTGCGCACGACGCCGAAGTGCGGTTCCGCGCGCTGCATCTGGTTTCGTCGGCGGCCTATTCGCTCAGCCACGGGCTCAACGATGCGCAGAAGACGATGGGGATCATCACCGTGCTGCTGTACTCCACCGGGCGGCTGACCGGGCCGTTCGAAGTGCCGCACTGGGTGGCGATCAGTTGCTACGTCGCGATTGCGCTCGGCACGATGACCGGGGGGTGGCGGATCATCGAGACGATGGGCGGGCGGATCACCAAGCTGTCGCAGCACCAGGGTTTCAGCGCCTCGCTGGCGGGTTCGATCGTGCTGTTCGGCGCTTCGGCGCTGGGCGTGCCGGTATCGACCACGCACACGATCACCGGCGCGATCATCGGCGCAGGTGCCGCGCGGCGGGCATCGGCGGTGCGGTGGGGCGTGGCGCGCGGAGTGGTGATTGCCTGGATCATCACGATCCCTGCTTCGGCAGCGGTAGGCGCGCTGTGTTATGGTGTGACCACGCTGTTCTGACCAACTGCGACCCCATCACGCGACGTCCGCGTGGTGTCACACCAGCGTCACGATTTTGGCATATTCGCCTCGGCCTATGGTCAGGGTTTCACGACATACGGCAGCGCGTCGATGACGGATCGCGTTTGCGTCCTCGTTGCAGGCATTGCGGACGATGTTGTAGCCGGCTTGCAGGCGCAGCGTCTCGAATGGACCGTGGTATCGCTCGACGCCGAGCCCGGTGATTTTCCTCCTACCTTCGCATCACGGCATGGACGCGTGTTCGCGCTGGTTGGCTGGCTGTTGCCGAGCATGTCGGGCCTCGAAATGTGCCGTCGGCTGCGCGATCGCACCGAGACTGCTGGCGCGCACATCACGCTGGTGCTCGATCCCGACGACCAGTCGGCCCGCCACCGCGCGCTCGCGGCAGGCGCCGACGATTACATGCTGGCGCCGCTAGATGTTGCAAAGGCGATCGCGCGGATCGACGATCTGTCACGCTCGCGGCAAGGTGCGCAAACGGTGCGGCGATCTGCCGACATGCTGGTCCATCGCGGGCTGGAGGTCGATCCGGCAGCGTTCATGGTGCGCCACGCCGATCGCGCGGTGCGGTTGCGGCGCAACGAATTCGATATCCTGATGCACTTCATGCGGCGGCCCAACCAGGTCCTGTCGCGCCAGGCGCTGGTCGATCAGATCGGCAAGGGCGGGATGATTGGCGAACGCACCGTCGATCGCCGCATCGCGCGGCTGCGCAAGACACTGGAAGACCACGCAATCGAAGACCCGATCCGCACGGTCTATGGCGTGGGCTACGTGTTCGACACGGTTGAATAACGCTACGGTTGAGCGATGACTGCGCATGAGGATTCGCGCGACAGCTTGAAGTCGTTCCACAATAATCGGTTCCCCAGCAGCATGTCCGAATGGTAAACTCGCGCGCCGACTCCAGTACCGCGCGCGTGGGAGACCATCGATGGCCCGACCGAACGATCCCGCATGGAAGGCGATCCGCCACGTTTTCGTGCTGATGCTCGAAAATCGTTCGTTCGATCATATGCTCGGACATTCGGGCCTGTTCGGGATCGACGTGGCGACGCCTTCGCAAGCCAATCTCGGGCCCGATGGCGCTCCCATTGCGTTTCACCCGGGCGCTGCAGATCCGATGCCCACCGACCCGCGCCACGAATTCCCAGACGTGGTGGAACAATTGTGCGGCAAAGGCGCGATCTATCCGTCCGGGGGCGGTGCTTACCCGCCGATTCACAATGCGGGTTTCGCGGCCAATTACGCCAGGACCTTCCCGGCCACCCCCGCTGCGGGCAACGAGATGGTCAGGCCGATCATGGCCGCGATCGACACCAAAACGGCAACGCCAGCGCTATGGAATCTGGCGCGCGAATTCGTGGTTTGCGACCGCTGGTTTTCGTCGCTTCCGGGGCCGACATTCCCCAATCGCTTCTTCGTGCACGGGGCATCATCGTGCGGGCTGGAGCATTCGCCCTCGAACCTCGATCTGGCCAAGTGGGAACTGTTCGCGGGTTTTCGCTATCCGCGCGGATCGATTTACGATGCGTTGGGGCCGGGCAAATGGCGGCTCTACCAGGACGATACCGGGCCCATCGAGGGGCGCATTCCCCAGGTTGCGGCGATCAAGGGCGTGCATTTCAACGATGTCCACGATCTTGGCCGCTTTGCCAGCGATCTTGCGGGCGATTACCCCGCGGCTTACACCTTCATCGAGCCGTCGTATGGCGCGATGGTCAGCGGCCATTATCGCAACGGTACATCGCAGCATCCGATGGACACGCTGGCGGGCGGCGATCGGCTGATCGCGCAAGTCTATAATGCGTTGCGCGCTTCTCGGCTGTGGGAAGAAAGCCTGCTGATCGTGACTTACGACGAGCATGGCGGGTTTTACGATCACGTTGCGCCCGATGCCGTGGTGCCGCCGGGCGACAGCGCGGATCATGACCTTAACCGCAGCGGGTTCGATTTCGCGCGGTTGGGCGTGCGCGTGCCGGCGGTGCTGGTCAGCCCGCGGCTGCTGCGCGGCGGGGTCGATCACGCGATGCACGATCATTCCTCGGTGGTGGCGACGCTGGGCAAGCTGTGCGGATTTCCGCCTCTGACCCAGCGCGACGCGCAGGCGCATTCGGTGCTGGAACTGGTGCTGTCGTCCGTGCGGCGCGATTGCCCGCAGTCGATTTCCAGCGTGCCGGGGCCGCTTGCGATGACGGCTGACGCGATGGCGGCCGATGCGTTGGCGAGCAATCCTGCGCATGATGCACTGCCGGTAGAAGACGGCAGCACCTTGCAGGGATTTCTCTACGTGGTGCGCAAGGCCCAGGCGGAATCGCGCAATCCGGCGCAAAAGGCCATGCTGGCGGCGCAGTTGCCGATCGCAGCGGAAAGCTGGTTTCACGCTCCGCGGTCACGCGGCGAGGCGCGCGCCTATGTCAATGCTGCGCTGCCTGCACTCCTTGAAGAACGCGCAGCCCGGCAGGCCTGATCAGGCAGCGTGGCGGATGGGCGGCGATGCCGGTGTACCTTCGCGGCGCGCGTGCAGGATCACCAGTTCGCGGAACACTTCGCTGCACAACGGTTTTTCGAATTCCAGCCCGGCGCTATGCGCATCGCACCACGCCACGAATGCGGTCTTGGGCTTGAGCCCGGGCAGGCTGAGCGAAACCGATTCGTCGATCTGCATCCGCCCCAGTCCTTCCACCCGCGCGCCGTGAGTGGTCATGTCTTTCAGGAACACCGTGCTGCGTTGCACCCCCTTGCGCAACCGCACCATCATCTCGATCGCCATGCGATCGTGGCGGCGGGCTTGCGGCCCGGTAGCAGGAGATGTTTCGTTGTTCGTTTCGGTGAACATCATGGCCTCCGGGTTCTCCATAAACCTGTGAACTCAGAACGGCAGGGCGCGCAGAAATTATAGTGGCAGGCGCGCAATAATGACTCTTTCGTGCGAAGGCGAAAGCGTCAGCCCAGTTTCGCCAGCACATCCCTGGCAAAGGCCGACAGCGTATCGTCGCGCGCGCCCATGATCACGATGCGGTCGCCGGGGCGGGCGAGTTCGATCATGCGGGTGGCGCAGTCTTCGCGCGCGGCGACATATTCGGCAGTGGGACCATCCGACCCTGCGGCCAACCGCACCAGTTCCACAATGCGCGCGCTGCCTTGCGTGCGGTCGACGGTGCCGCCGAAATAGACCGGATCGCACAGGATCACGTGGTCCTCCGCGCCCAGCCTGGTGCCAAACACTTCAGCGAGTTCGGCGCCCATCTGGCGCAAGGGGCCGTAGCCGTGCGGCTGGAAGAACGCGATCACGCGGCCCGGATGGGCCTTCATCGTGGCGAGCGTGGCGGCGACTTTCTCGGGGTTGTGGCCGAAATCATCGATCACCGTGACGCCGCCGGGGCTGGTGCCGACAATGTCGAAGCGCCGCGCCAGGCCTTTGAACGTGGCGAGGTGGCGCACGCCTTCAGCCACCGGCACCCCCGCCGCCGCCGCACCCGCGATCGCGGCGAGCGCGTTGGCGAGGTTATGGCGGCCGGGCACGGCCAGCGTCAGCTTGTGGCGGCTATCGTCACGGGCATCGCGCAGCGCGGCGGTGAGCGTGGTCGGGTGCTCGACAATCGAATTGGGGAGGACGTGCAGGTCTGCGTCCTGCCGCGCGATGCCGAAGCTGATCGTCGCCTTGGCGTGGTGGGCGAGCGCGGCGGTTTCGTTGTCATCGAGGTTCAGCGCGCAAACGTCTGCGCGGGCGAGAAAATCGCCGAACAGTTGGCGCAATTCCTCCAGGCTCTTGTGATCGAGGCTGACGTTGTTGAGCACCGCCACCGTGGGTCGATAAAGCGCGATCGAACCATCGCTTTCATCGACCTCGCTGACGAACAAGGCGCCAGACCCTACGCGTGCGCTGGCGAACAGCGCTGATGGCGTGCGGAAATTCTTCATCACCGCGCCGTTCATGATCGTGGGATCGCGCCCCGCCTCGGCCATGATCCAGCCGAGCATCCCGGTAACGGTCGACTTGCCGCTGGTGCCGCCCACGCCGATCCGTTCTGGGGCGGCGTTGAACAGCGCGGCCAGCAGTTCGGCACGGCTCATGCGCCGGCACCCGAGTTCCTTCGCGCGGACCATCTCGGGCACGGTGTCCTCGACCGCCGCCGATGCGACCAGCACTTGATCTGCGCTGTCGATCCCGCTGCCATCCTGCGGGTGGAGTGCGAAACCCTGATTTTCCAGCCAGGCGAACTTCTCGGGCGTGCGTCCCTGGTCGCGGCTGCGGTCCGATCCGGCAACTTCGGCGCCCAGCCCGCGCAGGATCAGCGCGAGCGGCAGCATCCCCGATCCGCCGATACCGCAGAAGAACCAGCGATGCGCGGCAAGGGTGGCGGGGTCGATGGTCGCGTGGTGGGTCATGGGGTGCGTCGGTATGCGGGCGACAGGCGCAAGACAAGGTCGTCGTTTCCGTCCCGCGCGAAACAAGTTAGGGCAGGGCGATGACCCGCATCGCCATCTGCGCGCCTTCAGCCCCCCTCGCACGCGATGCAGCCGGGCGCGTGGCGGCGCTGGCGCGCGAATTTCCCATGCTCGACCTTGTGTTCCACGACCAGTGCTTTGCCGAAGCCGGGCACTTTGCCGGGAGCGATGCTGTTCGGCTGGCGGCGCTGCTCGAATGCGCGAACGATCCGTCGTTCGATGCGGTGTGGTTCGCGCGCGGCGGCTATGGCGCGGTGCGGATCGCGGCCGACGCGGTCGCGGGGATGGGGCAGGCGGCGCACGACAAGACTTTCCTGGGCTATTCTGACGGCGGCGCGCTGCTTGGCGCGCTCTATCGGGCGGGGATCGGCCACCCGGTCCACGGGCCGATCCCCGGCGACATACGCCGTGTGGGTGGCGAAACGGCGTTGCTGCGCGCGCTCGATTACCTCGCAGGCGGGCGAGGGGGGCTGGAACCGTCACTTGGCCAGGATTCGGGGGACCGCCCCACCGTCGCCTTCAACCTGATGACGCTGGCGATGCTGGCCGGTACGCCGTTGATGCCCGATCTGGCGGGCCACGTGGTGATGATCGAGGAGGTGAGCGAGCATCTCTACGCGGTCGACCGGCTGCTGTTTCATGTCACCGCGCATCTCGGCACCGTCGGGATTGCCGGGTTGCGGTTGGGGCGGGTGAGCGATGTGCCCGAGAATGACCGGCCGTTCGGCAGCGAACCCGAGGCGATGGTGCAGGACTGGTGCGCCCGGACGGCGATCGACTACCTCGGCCGGGCAGACATCGGGCATGACTCAGACAACCGCATTGTTCCGTTCGGGCTTGCGTCGGCGCCGGCTGGGCCATAATCGCGCCACCCACAGGAGAGGTCATCATGCGCGCATTCGTTTTCCCGGGGCAGGGCAGCCAGAAGGTCGGCATGGGCGTCGATCTCGCCGCCGCCAGCGCAGTCGCGCGTGCGGTGTTCGAGGAAGTCGACGATGCGCTGGGGCAGAAGCTGTCGGCGTTGATGAAGGATGGGCCCGAGGAAGACCTCATGCTCACCGCCAACGCCCAGCCCGCGATCATGGCCAACGCCATCGCGCATCTGCGCGTGCTGGAGCTGGAAGGCGGCATTGCGCTGGCCGACAAGGCGAGTTTTGTCGCGGGGCACTCGCTGGGTGAGTATACCGCGTTGTGCGCGGCGGGGGCGTTTTCGCTGGCCGACACCGCGCGGCTGCTGCGGCTTCGCGGAACGGCGATGCAGGCGGCGGTTCCCGTCGGAGTGGGCGCGATGGCGGCGCTGCTCGGCGCGGATATCGAGAAGGCCAAGGCTTTGGCCGAAGCCGCCGCCGAAGGTCAGGTTTGCACCGTTGCGAACGACAACGATCCCACGCAAGTGGTGATCTCGGGCCACCGCGAGGCGATCGAGCGCGCGATTGCCTTGGTCAAAGAACACGGCATCAAGCGCGGCGTGCTGCTGCCGGTCTCCGCGCCGTTCCACTGTTCGCTGATGCAGCCCGCCGCCGATGCGATGGCCGAAGCATTGGGCCAGACCCCACCGGGCGCGTTGCGTGTGCCGCTGTTCGCCAACGTCACCGCCGCGATCGCCAGCGAACCCGTCGACGTGCAACGCCTGCTGGTCGAACAGGTCACCGGCCGCGTCCGCTGGCGCGAATCAGCACTGGCGATGCAGGCGGCGGGCGTGGAACAGTTCGTCGAATTCGGCGGCAAGGTGCTCGGCCCGATGCTGTCGCGCACGATAAGCGACGTGTCGGTCACCAGCGTGACAAGCATGGCCGATATCGAAGCGCTTGTGAAAAGCATCTAGCTTCAACTTTGTCCGTTCGTCCTGAGCTTGTCGAAGGACTGCCTTTCTTTTCAACGTCGCAAGAAGAACAGTCCTTCGAAAAGCTCAGGATGAACGGGCTTAAAGCCGCCCGCCCAATGACAAGGATCAAGCCCATGGAACACCGCATGTTCGACCTTACCGGCATGACCGCGCTCGTCACCGGCGCCGCCGGCGGCATTGGTTCGGCGATCGCGCGCTCGCTGGCGGCGCAGGGCGCACGGCTGGCGCTCTCGGGCTCGAACGCATCCAAGCTGCGCGCCTTTCGCGAGGAACTGAACGAAACGCGCCACCCCGACATGGAGCGCGAGGACCACGTCGAAATCACTTGCGACTTGTCGAACAAGGAACAAGTTGAACACCTGATCCCCGCCACGCTCGACAGCCTGGGCAAGCTTGATATCTTGGTCAACAACGCCGGCATCACGCGCGACAACCTGGCGATGCGGATGAAGGATGAGGAATGGGACGCGGTGATCCGCGTGAACCTGGAGGCCGCGTTCCGGCTGATGCGCGCTTCGGCGCGGCCGATGATGAAGGCGCGCTTCGGGCGGATCATCACGATCACCTCGGTGGTGGGCGCAACGGGCAACCCCGGCCAGATGAATTACGCCGCGGCCAAGGCGGGCCTCGTCGGCATGTCGAAAAGCCTGGGCCAGGAATTGGCCAGCCGTGGCATCACCGTCAACTGCGTGGCTCCGGGCTTCATCCGCACCGCGATGACGCAAGGGCTGCCCGATGCGCAGAAAGACGCGCTCAACGCCCGCATCCCGATGGGCCGGATGGGCGAGGGCGAGGACATCGGCGCAGCGGTGGCGTACCTGGCCTCGAAGGAAGCGGGCTACATCACCGGCCAGACGCTGCACGTGAACGGCGGCATGGCGATGATCTCGTAACGCACGCCAAACTGCCGCCGAGCCGCGCTTTTATCCCCAGAATCAGGCTCCGCCGTGGCGAATCGCCTTGCCCGGCGCGGGCCTCACGTTAAGGAATGTGGTCCGCATTTGCTGTGCGCGCGGCCGATTCTTGCTTGCGCGCCGGGGCCTGATTTCAGGCCCCACAGGGGGACGTGAGACGACATGAAGGCCACGATCGAACGCGCGACACTGCTCAAGTGTCTGTCCCACGTGCAGTCGGTGGTCGAACGCCGCAATACGATCCCGATCCTCTCGAACGTACTGATCGAGGCGCTGGCCGGCGGCACCGTGCGGCTGATGGCGACCGATCTGGATTTGCAGATCATCGAATCGATGAGCGCGGTTTCGGTTGATTCGCCCGGCGCGATCACGGTTTCGGCGCACCTGCTGTTCGATATCGCGCGCAAGCTGCCCGACGGCAGCCAGGTCAGCCTGGAGACCGCGGACAACCGCATGACCGTGAAGGCCGGGCGCAGCCGCTTCCAGTTGCCCACGCTGCCGCGCGACGATTTCCCGGTGATCGTCGAAGGCGATTTGCCCACCAGCTTCGAAATTCCCGCGCGCGTGCTCGCCGAACTGATCGACCGCACGCGGTTCGCGATCTCGACCGAGGAAACGCGCTACTACCTCAACGGCATCTTCTTCCACGTTTCCGACGATGCCGGCGGCGGTGGGCCGCTGCTCAAGGCCGCCGCCACCGACGGGCACCGGCTGGCACGCTATACGATCGCGCGCCCCGATGGCGCCGAAGCGATGCCCGATGTGATCATTCCGCGCAAATGCATCGCCGAAATCCGCAAGCTGCTGGAGGATGTGCTGGACACCAAAGTGCTGATCGACTTGTCGGCCAGCAAGGTGCGCTTCACGCTGGGTGGCGAAAACGGCGTGGTGCTGACCAGCAAGCTGATCGACGGCACTTTCCCCGATTACAGCCGCGTGATCCCGACCGGCAACGACAAGCTGCTCAAGATCGATCCGCGCGCCTTTTTCGAGGGCGTTGACCGCGTCGCCACCATCGCCACCGAAAAGACCCGCGCGGTCAAGATGGCGCTCGAACCCGATCGCGTGACGCTCTCGGTCACCAGCCCCGACAACGGCACCGCCGCCGAAGAAGTGCCGGCGGATTATGCCTCGGAAGGCTTCGAGATCGGCTTCAACGCCAACTACCTCAAGGACATCCTCAGCCAGATCGAGGGCGACACGGTCGAACTGCACCTGGCCGATGCGGGTGCGCCGACGCTGATCCGCCAGAACGAAAAGGCGGCGGCGTTGTATGTGCTGATGCCGATGCGGGTGTGACCCTGCGCTTGTTTCCGGTAAGGAAAACCCTTACAATCATGCCATGATCGTTGGACGCATCACGGCTAAGGCACAAACCACGATTCCGCGCGCGGTGCGATTGGCGTTGGGGCTTGCGCCGGGTGATGACGTGGCATGGGAAATTGACGGCAATCAGGTGGTGATGACCCGCGTCCATCCAGCGGCCGATGCATTTGTTGGCAATTTCGATACGTTTGCCGAATGGTCGAGCGACGCCGATTGCGCAGCGTTCGACCATCGCTGACACGCCGTTCAAACCGGGTGATGTGGTGTGGGTGCCGTTCCCGTTCGTGGAAGTCCAGCGCCTGCGCGAGCGGCCGGCGCTGGTAATTGCGGAGCTTGCGCCAGCACCGCGAATCCGCCTGCTCTGGGTACTCATGATCACCAGCGCCGCCAACAAGGGCTGGCACGGCGATGTGTCGCTCGAACAGCGTTTCGAGGAGTGCGGGTTGCCGGTGCCATGCGTCGTCCGGACTGCCAAGATCACCACGGTCGAGGCCGGTCGCGCACAAAAGCGCGGTGCGCTGCCCCCGGAATTGTGGGCCGAAGTGCAAGGCAGGCTGGCAACGGCCCTGTCATGATTGGCTGCTGAATAGGGGTTTGAGCGCTATCCCGGCAGCGCCGCCACCACCGCATCGATCAACGTCTGCCGCGCCTGTGACTTGCTCTGGCTGACCGCGCTGGGCCACGCGCCCGAAGTCACGATCACCAGCCGCCGCTTGGGGTCGATGTGGATCATCTGGCCGAAAATGCCGATGGCGTTGTAGGCGCCCGAATCCTCGGGCCACCACTGGTAGCCGTATCCGCGCCCCGGTTCGCCGATATCGGCATGCTTGCGCGTGGCATCGGCGATCCAGCCTTTCGGCAAGGCCGCATTGCCGCCGGTGCGCATGTATTCGCCGATGCGGCCGTAATCGCGCAAGGACACCGAGATGCAGCAGCCGCCGGGTTCCTGGCCCTTGCTGTCGGTCATCCACACCGCGTCCTGCTCCATGCCCCAGGGGCGCCAGATTTTCTCCGACAGATACTCGGACAGCGACTTGTGCGTGGCGGCGGTGACCAGCGCGCCGACCAGGTTGGTTTCACCCGTCTTGTAAAGCCATTTCGTGCCCGGTGCAGCCTCGCGCGGCAGCGTGCGCATGTAAGCGACCGTCGGGTCCATGCCCGGCACTTCGGGTTGCGAGAAGAACCGCGCCACGTCGGACTTCGGGTCGGTGTAATCCTCGTTCCAGGCCACGCCCGAAGTCATCGTCAGCACCTGGCGCACGGTCACGCCATCGTAGGCGCTGCCCTTCAATCCGGGCAGGTAATTGGTCACCGCATCGTCGAGGCTGCGAATCGCGCCGTCCTTGATCGCGGCGCCTACCAGCGTGGAGGTCAGGCTCTTGGCCACCGAAAAACTGGTCCAGCGGCCGCGCGGGCCGTAGCCGAACGCGTACTTTTCCAGCCGGATGCGACCGTCCTCGATCACCAGCACGCCCGCAAATTTCTCGGCCGCCATGAAACGATCGATCGGCATCGACTTGCCTTCGACCATCACGCTCAACGCCATCGGCTTGCCGGGCGGCAGCGGATGGACACGGTTCCCGCGCCGCACCGTGTGGAACTGGAACTGCCGCTCCATGTGGGCGAAACCGTCAAGCTTCTGCGCCTCGTTCCAGAACAGCACGCGCGAGGCCTGCTGGGCAGAAGCCAGCGCGGCCGGCTGGCTTGCCGGCTTGGCTGCCACGGGCAGCGGCGCCATCAGCGCCAGAGCCAGGACTGCGCGCACGATGCTCATGCTTTGCCCCATTTCCACAACCTCAGATATCCACCACGATCTTGCCGAAGTGGGCGCCGCTGGCCTGATGCCGGAACGCGTCGGCCAGATCCGCCAGCGCGAAGTGGCTGTCGATCACCGGCTTGATGCCGTTGGCCTCGATGCCCGCGATCATCGCCAGTTGCTGCGCCCTGCTGCCCACCGTCAGCCCCTGCACGCGCAGGTTCTTGCCCATCAGCATCACCGTCGAAACCGGCCCGGCATAGCCCGCCAGCACGCCGATCAAGGCGATGTGGCCACCCACGCGGGTGGCGACCATCGACTGGTCGAGCGTGCCCGCGCCGCCGATCTCGACGACCGTGTCCACGCCCGCGCCACCAGTCAATTCGAGCGCCTTGGCGCCCCAGGCGGGTGTTTCCTTGTAGTTGATCAGGTGATCGGCACCCATCGTCTTCAGCCGTTCGAGCTTGGCGTCGCTTGATGATGTCGCGATCACGCGCGCGCCCGCCGCCTTGGCGAATTGCAGCGCAAAGATCGAAACGCCACCGCTGCCCTGGATCAGCACGGTTGATCCCGGCTTGCAATTGCCATCGACGAACAGCGCGCGCCAGGCGGTTAGGCCGGCGCAAGTCAGCGTCGCTGACTCGGCCGCGCTGTAGCCGGCAGGCGCGTGGGTGAACCAGTTTTGGGGCACAACCACCGCGCTGCGGGCATAGCCGTCGATGCCGTCACCTGGCACCGTTGTGAAAGCGGTGGCGGGCGGGTGGCCGTCGTTCCAGTCGGTAAAGAAGGTCGAAACGACGAGATCGCCCGCCTTGAATTGCGTGACGCCTTCGCCCACTGCCTCGACCGTGCCCGCGCCGTCGGACATCGGAATGCGGCCATCGGGGCTGGGGATCATGCCCATCACCACCGCATAATCGTGGTAATTGAGCGAACTGGCCGCGAGGCTGATACGGATCTGCCCCGGCCCCGGCGCTCCCGGATCGGCCAGCGCGTCGAGCCAGAGCGAATCGAGCCCGCCCGGCTTTTTCAGCCGGATTGCGCTAAGCGTCATATTCAATTCCTTATTCGGCGGCTTCGAGCATTTCGGCGCGCTGGGGTCCACGTATCAGCCCGCCTGGGGTCGCCCCGGTCCAGGCGCCGTTTTCGAACGTGACCACGCCGCCCTTGATCGTGGCGATGTAGCCTTCGGCCTTTTGCAGCAGCCGCTTGCCGCCCGCAGGCAAGTCGAACGCCAGCCACGGTTTGCCTAGCGCAATCGCATCCATGTCGATCACGTTGAGATCGGCCAGGTAGCCCGGTGCGATCACGCCGCGATCGTCGAGCCCGTAAAGCCGTGCAGTATCGTGGCACTGGCGTTTCACCGCGTTTTCGAGGGTGATGCGCCCGCCGGGCTTGCCGCTTCCATCCGAATTTTTGGCGCGCTTGCGGTCGCGCACCCAGTGCTGGAGCATGAAGGTGGGGCTGGCGGCATCGCAGATCGTGCCGCAATGCGCGCCGCCGTCGGACAGCGAGTTGACCGTATCGTCGGCCAGTTGCAGTGGTTCGAGGAAATCGAGGTTGCCGTCCGAATAGTTGAGGATCGGCAGATAGACCATGCCGGTGCCATCTTCGGCCATCATCAGATCGTAGGCGTAGGCGTCGGGGCTGACTCCCTTGGCCTCGGCGCGCGCGGCGATGCTGGCGTCGGCACCTGGTTCGTAATCGAAATCGGGGTCCATTTCGAACTGGTGCGTCCAAACTTCGCCGATCATGCGCAACAAATGGACGATGTCGCTTTCGGGATAGATGTTGGCTTCGGCCAGCATCGCGGCACGGAACGCGGGATCGCTCAGTTTCGCGAGTTGTTCTTCCCAAGGCAGCTCGGCAATCGCCATGAATGACGGGCGGAAACGGAACGGGTGGACGGTGCCGCGCCAGCCCATGATGATGCCGTTGCCGCGCAGCGCGATCTGCGCGACGATGTTGGCACCGGCGGCGTTTTCCTTGCGCATTTCGCTGATCTGTTCGTCGAGCGGCAGCTCCTTGGCGATCGACTGCAGCGCGGCGAAGGTCACCGGCAGCCCGGTTTCGCGGCTGAGCGCGCCCATCCAGCCGAATTCGTTCCATTCGCGCTTCATGTCGCTGGCCATTTCGAACACGCCGTGGCCGACGCGGCCCATCGCGCGGCCGATGCGGATCAACTCGTCCGCCGTGGCGGTGGTGCCCGGAACCACTTCGCCGTCGATCGACTTGTGGATCACCGTGCGGCTGGTTGAAAAGCCCAGCGCACCCGCACGCAAACCGTCCTCGACGATCGCCGACATCGCATCGATATCGGCATCATAATGCCCTCTTCAATCAGCTCAATCGCCTCTTCGCGCGTGGCTTGGCCACGAATGCCGCGATCTTCCACCTCTTTATAGTGAATCTTGCGCGCTTCTTCGGCAAATTGGCTGCCCACGTCTTCAGACGTTGCATCCACATGCTTGCGAAAATCGCGTATCACTTGCATCATCTCGGTCATGCGCGGATCAGTGGGGCCAGAGTGAAGGGCAACAGATTCGGACTTCCGATTAGACTTTGCTGGTATGCCCGGTGCCATCAATTGCTTTTCAATTTTCACCGAGCCACATCGCGCACATTCAACTAACCCGCGCTTTTGCTGTTCGTCAAAGGCATCACTTGAAGCAAACCAACCATCAAATTCATGCCCTTTGTCGCATTGAAGATCATAGCGGATCATAAAGCGTTGACTTCTTTCAAGGTGAATTCACGCGCATGCACTAAATTAGGAATCTTGGCGCGCGCTGCTGCGGATTGATCAGGATCAATCTCAAACACTTTAAACTCAGGATCAGTGCCCGCTTCACAAATCACTTCGCCCCATGGGCTGATGACTTTGCTGTGGCCAAAGGTTTCGCGGCCTGAATCATGCTTGCCGCCTTGGGCAGCTGCAATCACAAA
>NZ_JANXWG010000114.1 GCF_025351285.1 Novosphingobium sp. | reverse complement strand
CAGCGGCCGTTCGTGCGGCGCAAAACGGTAGGGTGCCGCATCCAGGCTCGCTGTCGCATTCTCATTGGCCATTGGCTGCCCCGTCACGATGCCGGCCCGCCTGTTTACGCCGTCCATCTGCCGCCACAAACGTTTGTTGTTGCAGTTCGATCCCGTTCGCCGATCGGCATGGATGAAAAGATCGTAATCTGGTGGCCATGGCATCGCCAGCCGCATGGGCCTAAGGGCACGCTGCAAGCGGTCCACATCGGCCTTGCACGAACGACAATTCGGGAAACCAAGCTTGGCACGTCCGGTCTTTTTCGATCCCACGGGTCGCCGCCGCCGCAATGCGCGGCTGTGGGCGCTGGGCGCGCTTGCGCTGATCGTGCTGCTGAGCCTTGCTTTCGCCTCGACCGTGCTGACAGTTTCCACCCCCTCGCCGCTGCCGTTGGGGTTCGAGCGCCGCACAGCTTTGCCGCTGAAAAGCCAGGTTTCCAGCTTGTCGGCCCGGCTCGGCCACTTGTTCCACCGCCAGGCCGGCGTGGTGAAGGCCGCCGAAGCGGGCACCGCGCCGATCACGCTGGCGTTCTACACCTCGTGGACCGAATCGAGCGCGCCCTCGCTGGCCAAGCACCTGGGCCAGGTCGATTGGGTGGCGCCGACGTTGCTGTTCCTCGATCCCAAGGGCACGATGAAAACCGCCGACGACGCGCCGCTACGCCGCGTGCTGACCGGCGCGCTGCACCAGCCGCTGGTCGTGCCGGTGCTGCAGAACGCCGAGAACAGCCAGTGGAACGGCGAATTGGCCGCAGCGATCGTCCACGATCCGGCCCGCCGCGCCGCGTTGGAAAAGCAGATCGTCGATTACATCGCGGTCAGCGGTTACGGCGGGATCATGGTCGATTTCGAGCGGATGCCGGCCAACAGCTTGCGCGACCTGCAAACCTTCCTGGGCGAACTGCACGCCACGCTGGGGCCTCGGCACAAGGTGGTCACCACCACCGTCCCGGTCGACGATCCGACGTGGAACCTGCCCGCGTTCGCCAACGTCACCGATAAAATCATTCTCATGGCTTACGACGAACATTCCGAACCCGGCGATCCCGGCCCGGTCGCGTCGGATGGCTGGTTCTGGAACCACGTTTCGCAAAGCCTGGCGGGGCTGCCCAAGGGCAAGGCGATCGTCGCGCTGGGCAATTACGGATACGATTGGCACGACGGCAAGGCCGACACGCAGACCGTGGAAGAAGGCTGGCTGGATGCGCACGACAGCGGCGTGACGAAAATCTACAACAAGGCCAGCGGCAACGTGGGCTTTGCGTTCGATGATCAGGGCAGCCGCCATGAAGTGTGGCTGCTCGATGCCGCATCGTCGTGGAACGAGATGCAGATGCTCTCGAAGCTGGGCATCAAGGACGTGGCGCTGTGGCGACTGGGCGCCGAGGACCCGGGGTTCTGGCCGACGCTAAAGGCCTGGCGCGATAACGGATCAAGTGGGGGGGGAAACGCCCGGCCCGACCTCACCCGCATCGATGAGGCGACCAATGTCGATGTCGAAGGCAAGGGTGAAATCCTGCGCGTGACTGCAACCCCCACGCCGGGCACGCGCACGGTCGATTTCGACGCTCGCAACGGCCTGGTCACCGGCGAGGACTACACCAAACTGCCCACGCCCTTCGTCGTCCAGAAAACCGGCGCGCGCGACAAGCTGGTGGCGCTGACGTTCGACGATGGCCCCGATCCGAAGTGGACCCCGGCGATCCTGTCGGTGCTGGAAAAGTACCACGTGCCAGCCACGTTCTTCATCATCGGCGAAAACGGTGTGGGCAATCGTGGCCTGCTCCAGCGGATGATCGCCGATGGCGACGAGATCGGCAACCACAGCTATACCCACCCCAACATGGCCGACGAGGGCCGCACCGGCGTGGCGCTGGAGCTCAACGCCACGCAGCGGCTGATCGAGGCCTATACGGGCCGATCGACCCGGCTGTTCCGCGCGCCTTACTTCGGCGATGCCGAACCGACCACGCCCGACGAGCTTGGCCCGGCATTGCAGGCGCAGCAGCGCGGCTACACCGTGGTGGGGCTGCACGTCGATCCGCTCGACTGGAAGCGGCCCGGCGCGCCGTTCATCATCCAGGACACGATCGATGAAGTGACCGCCGGCAATGCCGACCGCTCGGCCAACATCGTGCTGCTCCACGATGGTGGTGGCGATCGGCAGCAGACGTTGGACGCGCTGCCCGGGATCATCGAGGGCTTGCAGAAGGAGGGCTACCGCTTCGTGCCCGTGTCCACGCTGGCCGGGCTGCGGCAGGACCAGGTGATGCCGGCTGTTTCGGGCTTCGACCTGATTGCGGTGCAGGCCGATGTCGGGCTGTTCGCGATGCTGGCCACGCTGTTGTCGGGGCTCGACTGGCTGTTCTTCTTCGCAATCGCGCTGGGCATTATGCGCGCGCTGGGGCTGACCGCGCTGGCGCTGTTCCCCGAACGCCGGATCGGGCTGCCCAAAGATGCGCCGTCCACAGCCTTGGTCAGCGTGATCATCCCCGCCTTCAATGAAGAACGCGTGATCGAGGCTTCGGTACGCCGCATCCTCGAAAGCGATTACGCCAACGTCGAGGTCATCGTGGTGGACGATGGTTCGAAAGACCGCACCAGCGAAATCGTCGCGGCGGCCTATGGCGACAACCCACGGGTCAGGCTGATGACGCTGGTCAACGGCGGCAAGGCAGCGGCGCTGAACCGCGCGCTGACCGTGGCCAAGGGCGACGTGGTGGTGGCGCTCGATGCCGACACCCAGTTCGAGACCACCACCATCACCAGGCTGGTGCGCTGGTTCGCGCGGTCGACCATCGGCGCGGTCGCGGGCAACGCCAAAGTCGGCAACCGCGTCAACCTCGTGACCAAGTGGCAGGCGGTGGAATACGTCACCGCGCAGAACATCGAACGCCGCGCGCTGACGCGGTTCGATGCGATCATGGTCGTGCCTGGCGCGGTCGGCGCGTGGCGGCGGGCTGCGCTGGAAACCGTCGGCGGCTTCCCCGAAGATACGATGGCCGAGGACCAAGACCTGACCATCGCGATCCAGCGCGCCGGCTGGAGCGTGGCTTACGACGAGGACGCGGTGGCCTGGACCGAGGCCCCAGAAACACTGCGCGCGCTGGGCAAGCAGCGCTTCCGCTGGGCATTCGGCACGCTGCAATGCCTGTGGAAACACCGCGCGATCCTGCGCAAGCGCAAGCCCGGCGGCCTGGCTTACGTGGGCATTCCGCAAGCGTGGCTGTTCCAGATCCTGTTCGCGCTGATCAGCCCACTGATCGACCTGGCGCTGGCGATCTCGATCGTCGGCACCTCGATCCGCCTGGCCCAGCACGGCTTTGCGCAGACCCAGACCGATCTGTTGCGCATGGCGCTGTTCTGGGCGGCATTCAGCACGATCGACCTGGTCTGCGGCTTCGTCGCCGCCCGGCTCGACCCCCGCGAAAAACGCTTCCACCCGTTCCTGCTGCTCAGCCAGCGCTTCGTCTATCGCCAGTTGATGTACGGCGTGGTGATCCGCGCGGTGGGCGCCGCGCTATCGGGGCTGGGCGTGGGCTGGGG
>NZ_JANXWG010000106.1 GCF_025351285.1 Novosphingobium sp. | reverse complement strand
CCGCCGCCGCCAAGCCCGCGACCGCGCCCGCCAAGGCTGCCGCAAAGCGCTGCCGCGATGCCAAGGGCCGCTTCATGAAGTGCGCCAAGTAAGCTGACCGTATTCTCGCGGGCCCCGGCTCGCGGCGAGAAAGGCCCCGCGATTGCGGGGCCTTTTTTGGTTTGCGGGGGAAAGGGAAGGGGCCTCCGGCGGGCAAGGGTTACCACCCTTGCATCCCATGACTCTTTGGTTGCGGTTGACGCGGAACGGGGTGTGAAACTCTGTGACCTTTGAGCCAGTCAAAGCGCCTTCGGCGCGGGCTCCTTTCGCTGAACCCGGCGCTGCAAGTCGCTGGCAGTATTGATGTTTATGCGATCCAAATGCTGCGGCGGCGTGGGGGCGAGGAACGCGCTGAGCGGTCCTGTCGACCATCAACTTTGTGACCTTCCATTCCGGAGCAAACCCGCGCTCCGGAGAAACTGGAGTGGTCAAAAAGCGCGAGGAAAGGCGGTGGATCATCGCGCAGGTTAAGACAGATTTGCGCGATGTAGGAAAGCCAAGACACAGCCGGCGCAACGGGGCGGCAGCCAATGGCGGCTCTCACGCTGTTCTGATTGGGGGAGCTATGGCGGCGTTTGCGTGGGGAACGGACGTTATCGGCGTGTACCTACTTTCGCGGCGCAAATACCGTGTCGACCGTTGCCAGCGCCTCGGTCAGGTCTGCAATCATCATTCTGATGTGCGCCTTGGTTTCAGCGGCAGTTTTAAATGTAGGGGAGATTGCGCAAAAGCTCTCTCCGTAAGACTGATTATGCGTCCGATGGTACGCGACCGAAATATACGCCACTCGATGCCCAGCCTGCTCATCCGTTAGGACCCAAAACTGATCAAGCGGCTTCGAAGCTAACGACATGGTCACAGGATAGAGCCCATTCGAATGTCCGCAATGGGGTCGTGTCCAGAAAGTCCGCCATGGATAAGCTTGCCGCGAAGCGGCCATAAACCCTGCGGCGCGGCAACCTTGCGCTACGTCTCGGCTGCCTCATCAAAAGGTAATGGGTTGCAAGGGTGGTAACCCTTGCCCGCCGGAGGCACACTTAACCCCTTTGACCCCTCAAGCGTCGATCATCTCCGGATCGATTTCGCCCGCGCGGTTCTGGATGAACATGAAGCGTTGCGCCGGATCGCGGCCCATCAGGCGGTCGACGAGGTCCTTTACCGCCGCGCGGCCTTCGTATTCGGGCGGCAGCGTGATCCGCAGCAGCCCGCGCGTGGCGGGGGCCATCGTGGTTTCGCGCAGCTGGCCGGGGTTCATTTCGCCCAAGCCCTTGAAGCGGCCGACTTCGACCTTCTTGCCCTTGAACACGGTATTTTCCAGCTCGATCCGGTGCGCATCGTCGCGGGCGTAGGCGCTGGTTGCGCCCGAGGTCAGCCGGTACAGCGGCGGTTGCGCCAGGTAGAGGTGCCCGCGCCGGACGATGTCGGGCATTTCCTGGAAGAAGAACGTCATCAGCAGCGTGGCGATATGCGCGCCGTCAACATCGGCGTCGGTCATGATGATGACGCGATCGTAGCGCAGATTGTCGGCGTTGCAGTCCTTGCGCATGCCGCAGCCGAGCGCGAGGCCGAGGTCGGCGATTTCGCTGTTGGCGCGGATCTTGTCGACGGTGGCGCTGGCGACGTTGAGGATCTTGCCACGGATCGGCAGGATGGCCTGGGTCTTGCGGTCGCGTGCCTGCTTGGCGCTGCCGCCGGCCGAATCGCCTTCGACGATGAACAGTTCGGTCTCGCCGCTGCCTTCGCCGGTGCAGTCGGTGAGCTTGCCCGGCAGCCGCAGCTTGCGCGCGCTGGTCGCGGTCTTGCGCTTGATCTCGCGTTCGGCCTTGCGCCGCAGCCGCTCGTCCATCCGCTCCATCACGGCGCCGAGCAGCGCTTTCCCGCGCTCCATGTTGTCCGACAGGAAGTGGTCGAAGTGATCGCGCACCGCGTTTTCGACCAGCCGCGCGGCTTCGGGGCTGGTGAGGCGATCCTTGGTCTGGCTCTGGAACTGCGGTTCGCGCACGAACACCGAGAGCATCGCCTCGCTGCCCGTCACCACGTCTTCGGGCGCGATGTCCTTGGCTTTTTTCTGGCCGACAAGTTCGGCAAAGGCGCGCACGCCCTTGGTGAGCGCCGAGCGCAGGCCCTGTTCGTGCGTGCCGCCATCGGGGGTGGGAATGGTGTTGCAGTAGTAGGAATAGGCGCCATCGGACCATAGCGGCCAGGCGACGGCCCATTCTACGCGGCCCTGTTCGGTTCCGGGAAAGTCCTGGCTGCCGGTGAACGGCAGTGTGGTCACGCATTCGCGGCCGTCGATCTGTTCGGCCAGGTGATCGGCCAGCCCGCCCGGAAACTGGAACACCGCTTCGGCCGGCACATCGTCGCTGACCAACGAAGCCGCGCATTTCCAGCGGATTTCGACGCCCGCGAACAGATAGGCTTTGGATCGAGCGAGCTTGAACAGCCGCGCCGGCTTGAATTTCGCGTCGGCGCCGAAAATTTCGTGATCGGGCACGAAGCTTACCGTGGTCCCGCGCCGGTTGGGCGCATTGCCCATCCGCTTGAGCGGACCTTGCGCCACGCCGCGCGAGAATTCCTGCGCGTAGAGCTCCTTGTTGCGCGCCACTTCGATCCGCGTGAGCGACGACAGCGCGTTGACCACCGACACACCCACGCCGTGCAATCCACCCGACGTGGCGTAAGCCTTGCCCGAGAATTTGCCGCCCGAATGCAGCGTGGTCATGATCACTTCGAGCGCGGACTTGCCCGGGAACTTGGGGTGTTCGTCCACCGGAATGCCGCGCCCGTTGTCCGATACAATCAGCTTGTTGCCTTCATCAAGCGTGACTTCGATGCGGTTGGCATGGCCCGCGACCGCTTCGTCCATCGCGTTGTCGATCACTTCGGCGGCCAGGTGGTGCAGCGCGCGCTCGTCGGTGCCGCCGATATACATGCCGGGGCGCCGACGCACGGGCTCGAGGCCTTCGAGCACCTCGATCGCCGCGCCGTTGTAACTGTCCTCACCCGCGCCAGTGCTGGGGCCGGGGAGGCTTTCGAAAAGATCGTCCGCCATATGTTCCCGCCTATAGAGCGCGCGGGATTCACCGCGCAAGCGCGCGGGTTTGCTTATCCATAGCCTTCCGCGAAGTTCGTCCTCAGTCTGCGAACCGCGACGGTGCCGGCGAAACGACCTTGATGGTGCCCGCGCCCACTTCGCGCACTTCCATCGCGCGTTCGGCCACGCCGTTCGGGCGGAAGCGGAACACGCCATCCAATCCGATGAACCCGCCCTTGTCGTAAAGCTTGGCCGTGGGGAACACGGTGCCCGGCCGCCAGGTGCGCGCGACGTTCATCGTCAGCAGCACGCTATCGTAGCCGAGCGTCGAAATGCGCGGCGGCGTGGTGCCGAAGCGGGTTTTGTACGTGGCCGAAAAGCGGGGGAAACGCGCATCCGAAAGCGCTGCGAACCACGCGCCGCGCAAGGCCGGGCTGCGCGTCAGCGCTACGTCGCCTGCCCACAATTCGGTGCCGAGGATGCGGGGGCCGTCACCCACCAGCGGCGCGGCCTGCATTGACAGGCGCGGACCATCGGCGATCAGCACCGCGTCGAAATCGGCGCTTTGGGTCAAGCGATGGACAGCGCCGCCGATCGAGGTGTTCGAACGGTCGTAAGTCTCGACTCCGGCGACTGCCAGGCCGTCCTCGCGCGCGCTGGCGACAAGGGCTGACGAAGCGCGCTGGCCGAAGATTCCGGTGGGGATCAGCCCTGCGATCCGCTTGACACCGCTGGCTTTCGCATAGCCGACCACGCGCGCCACCGATTGGCTGGGCGCAGTGCCGAGCACGAACACGTCGTGACTGGCAACGCCGGTGTCGTTCGAATACGTGATCATCGGCACCTTGGCGGGCCGCGCGACCGAAGCCACCGCGATCACCTCTTCTGACAGCAGCGGCCCCAGGATCAACTTGTTGCCATCGGCCACGGCATGCGCGGCGGCCTGTCCGGCACCGGCCGAGGTGTCATACGTCGTGATTCGCAGGTTCTGCGCGTTGGTATCGAGCAGCGCCATCGTGGTTGCATTGGCGATCGCTTCGCCGGTTGCAGCATTCGGTCCGCTCATCGGCACCAGCAACGCGATGCGGTGGCGCTGGAGATCGCTGGGCAGCACGCCTTCCTGCGGCGCGGTTTCAACCGGGCGCGGCGGCGGCGGAGGCGGGGCGGGCGCGGTCTTGGGCACGATCTGGCACGCGGCGAGTAACGATACGCCCGTGAGCACGATAGCGCGGCGCGCCATCGCACCAGCGCCCTTGTTGACTGACATTGCTTGCCGCTCCCCGTAACCCGGTCCATTGAGGCCGACGATGGACACGTCGATGCTTGAACCGGGGCTGTATATTGTCGCCACGCCGATTGGCAATCTTGGTGACGTGACTTTGCGATCGGCCGAAGTGCTGGCCGGCTGTGCGCTTATCGCGTGCGAGGATACGCGCGTGACCGGGCGGTTGCTCCACCACCTGGGGCTGAGCAAAAAGATGCAGCGGTATGATGATCACGCCGATGCCGGCGCGCGTGATCGGCTGCTGGAAGCGATGGAGCATCAGCCTGTGGCGCTCGTTTCGGATGCGGGCACGCCGCTGATTTCCGATCCGGGCTACCGACTGGTACGTGCCGCGCGCGAGGCGGGAATCAAGGTCACCAGCATTCCCGGACCAAGCGCGCTGGTAACGGCGCTGACTTTGGCCGGCCTGCCGACCGACCGCTTCCTGTTCGCCGGCTTCCTGCCGAGCAAGGCCAAGGCGCGCGAGGATGCGTTGCGCGAATTTGCCGCCTTGCGCGCGACGCTGGTATTTTACGAGACGGGACCAAGGCTGGTGGCGTCGCTCGAAGCCATCGCAGCGGTGCTGGCCGGGCGCGAAGTGGCGGTGGCGCGCGAGTTGACCAAGCTCTACGAGGAATGCCGCAGCGGCAGCGCCGAAGACTTGATCGCGCATTACCGCGAACACCCGCCGCGCGGAGAGATCGTGCTGCTGATCGGACCGCCGGGCGAGGCGGGTCCTCCCGATGCCGATAAGATTGAGGCCGCAATGCGCGCGGCGCTCGCGGAGATGAGCCCATCGCAGGCCGCATCCACGGTGGCCAAGGCGCATGGTCTCGATCGCAAGACGTTGTACGCGCAAGCCATGGCACTGAAATCGTGAGCAAAGCCTCGCGGCTCCACGCCGAACAGCGCGGCCGCCGGGGCGAAGCCATCGCCGCGTGGTATTTGCGGCTGACCGGCTGGCGGATTCTCGCCAAGCGCCAGAAGATCGGCGTGGGCGAGGTCGACCTGATTGCACGACGCGGGCGGACGGTGGCGTTCATCGAGGTGAAATGGCGCGCTACCGCCGAGGCGCTCGATCTTGCGATCGATGCACGGCGGCTGGCGCGGGTGGCGCGCGCGGCCGAGGCGCTGGCGCCCAGGTTCGCGCGCGATGGCGATGTGCAGCGGATCGACGTCCTCCTCCTTGCGCCGCGCCGCTGGCCGCGCCACATGCGCAACGTCTGGCAGCCATAGCGCCTGCCGCCCTAACGAACGGAATTGCGATGACATTGCGCGTTGCGGTCCAGATGGACCCGCTCCCCGGCCTCAAGATCGGCGGCGATTCGACCTTTGCGCTGATGCTCTCGGCGCAGGCGCGCGGGCACACGTTGTTCCATTATCACGTCGAATCGCTGGCATGGCAGGACGGCACGCTCACCGCGATGGCCGAATCCGCGACGGTGCAACGCGTCGATGGCGATCACTACACGCTGGGCGAACCGCGCAAGCTGGACCTCGCGAAAGACGTAGATGTGGTGCTGATGCGGCAGGACCCGCCGTTCGACCTCGGCTACATCACCGCCACGCATCTGCTCGAACGGATCGAAGGCCAGACGCTGGTGGTCAACGATCCGCGCTCGGTCCGCAATGCGCCCGAGAAGGTTTATGTGCTCGATTATGCACGGTTCATGCCGCCCACGCTGATCACGCGCTCGGCGCTCGATATCCGCGCATTCCAGCACCAGACCGCGGCGCAATTCGGCGGCGCGGTGGTGGTCAAGCCGCTTCACGGCAACGGCGGCAAGGCGGTGTTCAAGGTCGATGCCGATGGCGGCAACGTCTCGGCGCTGGCCGAATTGTTCGGCACGGTCTGGCCCGAACCGTTCATGGTTCAGCCGTTCCTCCCCGAAGTGGCCGAGGGCGACAAGCGTATCGTGCTGGTCGACGGTGAAGTCGCGGGCGCGATCAACCGCAAGCCGGGCGAGGGCGAGTTTCGCTCGAACCTCGCGGTCGGCGGCTATGCCGAACCCTGCACGCTGACGGCGCGCGAAGAGGAAATCTGCGCGGCGATGGGCAGCGAGTTGAAGCGGCTGGGCCTGGTGTTCGTCGGCATCGACGTGATCGGCGGCAAGTGGCTGACCGAGATCAACGTCACTTCGCCCACCGGGATCGTGGCGATCGACCGCTACAACGGGACGGACACGCCGGGTCTGATCTGGGACGCGATCGAACGGCGCGTGCACGGCTGAACCAAAAGGTTGCAAGCGCGTTGTAAGCGAGATGCATGACTGGATCATCCGGCTCGTAGAGGGCGGCGGCTATTGGGGCGTGCTCGCGCTGATGGCGTTGGAGAACATTTTTCCGCCGATTCCGTCCGAACTGATTCTGGGCGTGGCCGGGATCGCGGTGGCGCATGGCCGGATGGATGTGGCGCCGCTGATGGTGGCGGCCGGGGTCGGCTCGACGCTCGGCAACCTCGCGTGGTTCATGTTGGGCCGCGCGATGGGCTTCGAGCGGCTCAAGCCTTTCGTCGATCTCTGGGGCCGCTGGCTGACGCTCGACTGGAGCGAGGTGGAGGCACTCGCGCGGTTTTTCGAACGGCACGGGCAATGGGTGGTATTCGCCATCCGCTTTGCACCGGTCATGCGCACGATGATCTCGCTGCCCGCGGGCATGGCCAGGATGGGCTGGCTGCGCTTCACGCTGTTCACGCTGGCCGGCACCAGCGTGTGGAATGCGATCCTGCTGGCCGCGGGTTACTGGCTTGGCCGCAATTTCGGCGCGATCGACCAGGTAACCGGACCGTTCGCGATCGGTGTGCTGGTGCTGGTGAGTGCCGCCTACGTGTGGCGCCTCATTTCGCGTCGGCCAGCCAGTCCTCCAGATACTTGATCGTATAGCCACCATCAAGGAACGTCGGGTCGGTCAGCAGCTTGCGGTGCATCGGGATCGAGGTTTTCACGCCCTCGATCACCATTTCCTCAAGTGCGCGACGCAGACGCATTATGCAGCCTTCGCGCGTGCGGCCATAGACGATCAGCTTGGCGATCATCGAATCGTAATACGGCGGAATGCGATAACCCGCGTAAAGCCCTGAATCGACACGCACATGCATGCCGCCGGCAGCGTGATAGCTGGTGACCAGTCCGGGCGATGGGGCAAACGTTTCGGGGTCTTCGGCGTTGATCCGGCACTCGATCGCGTGGCCCTTGAACTCGATGTCCTCCTGCTTCACCGACAGCGGCTTGCCATCGGCAATGCGGATCTGTTCGCGCACCAGGTCGACGCCGGTGATGGCTTCGGTGACCGGGTGTTCGACCTGGAGTCGGGTGTTCATCTCGATGAAGTAGAATTCGCCGTTTTCCCACAGGAACTCGATCGTGCCCGCGCCGCGATAACCCATGCCGGCCATCGCGTCCGACACAACCTTGCCCATCCGCGCGCGTTCGTCCGACGAGATGACCGGCGAGGGTGCTTCTTCGAGCACCTTCTGATGGCGGCGCTGGAGCGAACAGTCGCGTTCGCCCAGGTGGATCGCGTTGCCGTTGCCATCGCCGAAAATCTGGAATTCGATGTGGCGCGGATTGCCCAGGTACTTTTCGAGATAGACCGTGGCGTCGCCGAACGCCGCCTTGGCCTCGGACCCTGCTTGCAGCATCAGCGTTTCAAGCTCGTGCGGCCCGGTGCACACTTTCATGCCGCGCCCGCCGCCGCCCGAAGCGGCCTTGATGATCACCGGATAGCCGATTTCTGCCGCGATCCGCCCGGCTTCGACCGGATCGGTGATCGCGCCGTCAGACCCCGGCACCAGCGGCAGCCCGAGCTTGCCCGCGGTGCGCTTGGCCTCGACCTTGTCGCCCATCGTGCGGATGTGTTCGGGTTTCGGCCCGATCCAGGTGATGTGATGAGCTTCGACGATTTCGGCAAACTGGGCGTTTTCGGACAGGAAGCCGTAGCCCGGATGGATCGCATCGGCCTGCGTCACTTCGGCGGCCGAGATGATCGCGGGGATGTTGAGGTAGCTGTCACGCGCCGCCGGCGGCCCGATGCACACCGCGCGGTCGGCCAGGCGGACGTGCATCGCATCGGCGTCTGCCGTTGAGTGCACGGCAACCGTCTCGATGCCCATTTCGTGCGCGGCGCGGTGGATGCGCAGCGCGATTTCGCCCCGGTTGGCGATGAGGATGCGGCTGATGGCCATGTTTTGCCTCAGTCGATCACGACGAGCGGCTGGTCGTATTCGACCGGCTGCGCGTTTTCGACCAGGATCGCGCTGACCATGCCCGAACGCGGTGCGACGATCGGGTTCATGACCTTCATCGCTTCGATGATCAGCAGCGTTTCGCCTTCCTTGACCGGCTTGCCGACCGACACGAACGGCGGCGAGCTGGGGTCGGCCGAGAGGTAAACCGTGCCGACCATCGGCGACTTGACCGCATTGGCCGAAACCGCAGGCGTAGCCGGAGCGGCGGCGGCGACGGGTGCCGCGGCCGCCGCAACTGGCGCGGCCACCGCAACTTGTGCGGCAACAGGCGCCGCTGTGAGCTGCCGCGCGACGCGGATCTTGCGCGGGCCGTCTTCGACCTCGATTTCGGACAGCCCGGTTTCGGCCAGCAGTTCGGCGAGTTCGCGCACCAGTGCGCCATCGATCGCCATCATTGAACCTTGGGCCGAATCCTTGCCCGATCCGTTTCCGCCGTCTTGACCCATGTCGTGCCCCTTGCTGTCGCCGGATGAATTGACTTGGCGCTATGCGCGGGGGGCACCGTGCTGGCAAGAGGGTGTGGGCAGGCGAGCCGCCGCGCGGTGGAAAAACCGGCTGCGGTTAGACCTTAGCCAGCTTGGCTGCCGCTTCAAGCGCGAGCAGGTAGCTATCGGCGCCGAAGCCCGCGATCGTGCCCTTGGCTGCCATGCCGACATAACTGCGATGCCGGAAGGTCTCGCGCGTGTGCGGATTGGACAAGTGCACTTCGATCACCGGCGTGCGGATCGCCTTGATCGCATCGTAAAGCGCGATCGAGGTGTGGGTGAAGGCACCGGCATTGAGCAGGACCACCGCCGCCTCGCTGGCCTGGGCTTCGTGCAGCCAGTCGACCAGGTGACCTTCATGGTTCGACTGCCGCACATCGACTTCAAGCCCGAGGTCACGCGCACGGTCTTCAAGTCGCCCGGCGATGTCGTCGAGCGTGTCCGAGCCATAGATGGCCGGTTCGCGGGTGCCGAGCAAGTTGAGGTTGGGGCCGTTGAGCACGAACACCATCGGCTTTGGCAAAGCTGCGGGCTGGGATTGTGGAGGCAATGACATCGGCGTGCCTTGGTGAATTGTGCAGGAGCGCGACCGATAGCCTTTTGCCGGATGTTACCGCAAGCGCCGGCAGCTAACGCAAGCCGTGGTTACTCGTGCGAACCAGGAGGCGCTGCGATATCACCGCTGGCGGTGTTGTGATCGACCTCGCCCGCACCTTGCGGGCTGGGATCGAAGCCGCCGGCATCGAGCAGAGGTTCTACCGCAGAGGGTTGAGTGGGATCTTCGACGGCAGGCGCTTGCTGCGACATCTGCTGGGGAGCGGCCACCGCCGCGCTGGCCGATGCCGGACGGGCACCATTGGTCAGCATGTCACCACCCGGCTGGCCGGCCATGCTGCCGTGTGGCATCATGCGTTCGTGATCGCCGTTTTCCGCAAGGTGCTGGTCCGCGCCCTGTTGCTGTGCCTGCGTGCCCACATCGAGCGGTTGGGATGAAGGGCCCGACCTGCTTCCGCAGCCGGTGAGTGCGATCGTCAGGCACCCAAGGATTGCAACAGCGGGCCAACCGCACTGCCGCGCAGGGCCGCGAGCGTTTGTCGGGACGATAAGGGGACGACGGCCGAGGCTCATCTCGCGATTTATCCATCAACATTAGGCCATCAACATGCGGCACTTGATTGCATGTCGCAAAATAGGCGCAAATGGTTACCGATTGCTGAGTGGAACCGGCCGACGATCGCCGGTCACGATAATTTTTTGCGCAGTTATTTGTCGGTTCCGCGCGTTTTACCGAACTGGCGCGCGGCGGTGTAGCCAAGGTATCCGGTGCCGAACAGGCCATAAAGCGCTTCGGGCAAGGCGTTGAGATAGCCGGTTATGCCATTGGCGATATCGTGCGCGGCGGCGGGGCGGAACGCGGCGATCAGGCCCATCGGCAGCGACCACAGGATCATCGCATACATCACATAAAGAAAGCCGGGCCGCGCGCGGCTTGTCCACGGATCGGCCGATTGCGCCTCGGCCAGGATTGCGGACATCTGCGTCTGGATCGCGGCCAGTTCCTGCGTTCCTTCCATCTGCAGCAGTTGCAGCTTGGCGGCATCGCGCTCCTTGGGATCGGGGATGACCTTGTCGATGATCGAGGCGATCGGGGCGATCAGGGCCGAGAAAATGGGCATGGGGAAGGCTCCGGCTGGTAGAACGAAGCCGAAACAAATAGCCATGAAGGGCGATGTAGGAAAATGGATTTTTGCGGGGCGGGTGCGGCAGGCTTGTGCGCGGTTGCAACTGCGTTGCATGTGCCGCCTCCTGCGCTTGCGCTCTGTAGTTTTCCGGAAGTCCGTCCCCGAACGGACTTGGCATCCGGAAAATTGGTCGGGACGACAGGATTCAAACCTCCGACCCCGACACCCCCAGCCGATAAATTGAGTGGGCTCTAAGGCACTGGAAATAAACAAAAGACTCTGATTTCTCGAGCCTTATAGTGTAGATCGGCGCCCAAACGTGAACCTGCAAATGACTGTATAAGTTATTGTAATATAATGAATATTAGGACACATTGGGGGTCTCGATAGGCGCTGATCGGGGCCTCCGCACTGCGCTTTTACGAACAATTTCAAACGCTTTCACTGTGCCATGCCGGGCCCTTGGTTCGACGCCGAATCACAACATTGACGTCAAATTCTGCCCCTATTTCTTGGGAATGATCTTTCGGTCCTTAAGCCAGGCTTGGAAGGAGTCGATCCACTGGGCGCTGCTGGCAAAGCTACCTCGCATCCCGAATCCGTGCATTCCGGTACTGTAGAAATGTGCTTCAACCGATTTGCCGGCTGCACGCCAAGACTGCATCAGCCCCATATCCGCGTTGAGGCCTCTGAGCATCGTTGTATCGTCGAGCGCGATGGCAAGGAACAGGGGCGGCGCATAAGCGGGCACTTCGCGCGCAGACCCAGATCGTCCCAATTATACAGGTCATGTGACGCATAGGCCCTCACGCCCCATGTATAGATTTTGCTGCCGTTGACGGTCTTTTCCTTGTTCTTACCGTACCAGTAAAACGTATCGCCGACCTGGATGAGGGACCCGCCATGGGCCTGGATCGGCTTGCCCGACGTATCGAGCCAGCGCTCTCCGGGCTGGAACATCGTCCGGCACCGCGGTGCCGGTACAATGATCTGTGCGGAACTTATCGTCGCCTCACCAGCCGCCAGAGCGCCAACGCCACCAAGCACGCCGCGGCGGGTCATCTGTGTCACGCCCATCTCCTCATCCCTTCGTGGATGCATGCATCAGGGAGTGATGCTACAACGTTCCCCTGCGATTGCGCTTAGACCGCAGGACATTTAGAGTAATACTCATACATTTGCCGTCAACGCCACATTGACCTGCTTCGGGAGGAATGAACCGCTTTTGCAGAGCGCTCGGGCGTGAAGGCATTGCTGAGGGGGCTGGGGTGACAAAGAGCGGTTTGACGGACATTTTTCCTGCCATCGACGATGTAGCGACGCCTGTACCAGCTTTGCGCGAGCAGCCACTGAACAGCTGGTCAGGAGCGCGACAGCCTTGCGGTTCGCCGGTGAGCGGTGCGGACGCCATGACATCGGCCCGTCGACGGTCAAGACAGCTCAAGACGGGTATCATCTCAATGGCCATGTTGGGTTCAGTTGTGTCCGCGCACGCGACGCAAGTGAACCGGGACGTGGCAGGTTCACTTGCCGATGGCACCGCGATCGAGGCGATTACTCTAACGAACGCCCAAGGCATCGCGGCCAGGATATTGACTTATGGAGCGACACTCCAGTCGCTTGTCGTGGTTGATCGCGCGGGCAACCGGGCGGACATTGTGCTCGGCTATGATGACCTTGGCTCTTACGTTGCTCATCCCGGATATTTTGGAGTGACGGTCGGGCGTTATGCGAACCGAATAGCGGGCGGTCGTTTCATGCTGGATGGAAAGAGCTTTCAGCTTCCGGTCAACAATGGGCCCAATTCCTTGCACGGTGGCGATCAGGGCTTTGACAAGAAGGTCTGGCATGTCGTTTCGGTATCCAGCGGCCCCGTCGCCAGCGTTGTACTGTCGCTACACAGCCCCGATGGCGACCAAGGATACCCCGGCAATCTCGATGTGCAGGTAACCTACTCTCTGAATGAAACTGGCGCCTTGTCGATCTTGTTCGAAGCGAAAACTGACAAGGCAACGGTGGTCAATCTTACCAACCACGCCTTTTTCAATTTGGTCGGCGAGGGCACTGCGCCTGGTGCGACGGGGCATCTGCTCACTATCGCAGCCAATGCCATCACGCCTGTTGATGCCAATCTCATCCCGACAGGCCAGTTCCAGTCCGTTGCGGGGACGCCGTTTGATTTCCGCAAGCCCCGCCGCATTGCCGATGGCATTCGCGATGGTCGTGACACGCAAATCAGCTTTGGCCGTGGCTACGATCACAATTTTGTGCTCAACGGTGGACTGACCAGCGAACCCAAGTTTGCGGCTCGTCTCGAGGACAAGGGTTCCGGCCGGGTGCTAGAACTGCGAACGACCGAGCCCGGCCTTCAGCTCTACAGTGGCAATTTTCTGGACGGCACGACGATCGGCAAGAGTGGTCACATTTACCGAATGGGCGACTCCATCTCGCTGGAGCCGCAAAAATTCCCGGATTCGCCGAACCATCCGGCCTTCCCTTCGGCGCGCCTCGATCCTGGCAAGCCCTATCGGCATCTGTCGATCTATCAGTTTACGGTTGAGCGCTGATCTTGACGCATTCCCATCTACCTACTAATCACTAGGTAGGTAACAAGCTTCTTTAGGGGTACGGGTGTGTTTCAGAACCTGACAAGTGGTGAGAAACTCCTCGATCTGTGGCCCTATCTCTTGGCGGCTACCGGCATTGGCGTCGGGATCGTGACGGGCTTCTTCAAGGCGCGCCGCATCCAGCCTGGCCGTTTCAAATGGATCACATTCCGCAACGAGGCGATTTTCGCTGCGATCAACCTGGTGGTGACCGGCTTCACGCTCGGCCCGCTCAACAGCATCCTGCGCAAAAAGGGCTTCATTGTTCTCAACCATGCCACGGTGTCGTGGTGGGTCGTTGCGCTCGAGTTCGCGGTCTATTTCGTGCTGTTCGACACTTGGTTCTACTGGCTGCATCGGGGGATGCACAAAGAGCCGTTCTACAAGTGGATCCACAAACTCCATCACCGCTCGACATCCCCCAACTTGCTCACCACATTTTCGGTCAGTCCGCTCGAATCACTGGTTAACGGTGGTTTTCTGCCGGTTTTCCTGACGTCTGCCACGTTGATCTTCGGGGGAGCGCACGACAAGTCGGTCGCGCTGATCGTGCCGTTCACGATCTGGATGGGGCTTTACGTTCACTCCGGCCACGAATTCCTGCCGCGCTGGTGGAACCGCACCTGGGCGACCAAGTGGTTCATCACGACGACGTTCCACGATCAGCACCACAAGTACTTCAACTACAATTTCGGCGGCTACAGCCAGGTGTGGGACTACTTGTGCGGGACCGTGCGCAAGAAGTACGAGACCGACTTCGAAAGCCCGAAGGGCAGTCGGATCGATACCGCAGCCGCACCTGCCGACAACCCGGCCAACTCAGTGGCACGACCCGAGAGTGCTCCCGCCGGGGGTGCGTTGGCTGCGGGTACGCGGTGACCGGACGCGGCCGGTGAGCGATGCCGAAGTCCTTCCCGAGCGCACCCGTATGCACAAGGACGATCGCCGATCGGCAATCATCGTCGAAGCCATTCGGATCATCGGTGAACGCGGCTACCAGGCGTGCAGCATCAACGAACTGGCGAAGCGCTGCGGCCTGACCACCGCAGGGTTGTTGCACCATTTCGGAAGCAAGGAAGGCGTGTTGATCGCCTTGCTGAAAGAGCGCGACCGCCGCGACGCCGACGCCATTTCGGGCCGCCTGGGCCTGCACCGCGATCAGGACCTGTCGCGCGAGCAAGTCCTCACGATGCTGCATGCGATTGTCCGGCAGAATGCCGGTCAGCCGCACCTCGTCCGGCTTTACGCGATCTTGCGCGCCGAAGCGCTGGTCGAGAATCACCCGGCCGGAGCGTTCTTCCTCGAACGCGAGCGCGCCACCTTCGGCCTGTTTGCGGCCGTTATCGAGCCGCATGTGGCCGATGCGTCGGCAACGGCGCGACAGCTCCAGGCTGCGATGCAAGGCCTGGAAGTGCAGTGGCTGCGCGAAAACTGCGCTTTCGACCTGGTCGCCGAATGGGACAAGGTGGCGGACAAGCTGCTCCATTAGATTCTGCAACTAGCGAGAGGGCTGGGATGACTTGCAAGATCGATCGGCGGACGCGCCACGACAGCCAAACGCACACACTCTCGCCCGAAGCATTCTTTGGCGGGGCGTTCGGGTTGCTCGTTGCCCGGCACGGATGCCTGATCGCGCAGGCGATCGAACGCCTGGGCGCGCCCCCGCTCGCCATCGAGATCGAGGGCGCGGCCTGGACGATTGCGATTGCGCATCAGGGCAGCTCAGTGACCTGCCAGCCCGGTGCAATCGAGGGCGCGCTCGTCGTCACGTTGACCGCGCAGCAGTTTTCCGAGTTGGTCCAGAACCAGATCACCTTCAACGGATTTCTCGTCGCGCGGTCGTTGCCGTTTCGCGGTGGGAGCCTGGCCGACGTGTCCATATGGGACTCGATCTGGATATGCCTGCTCGAAGGATGGCCCGTTGTCGGCGATGCGATCACGTTCAAGGACCGCAGCGGCGCGCCGCTGAATCTCGCACAGGTGTTTACGCCGGCGGACGATGCCGAGGACATACGGCACTTCCTCGCCGAAGCTGGTTACCTGCACTTGCGTGGCTGGCTCGATTCGAGCGATATGGTCGAAATTTCAGCGGAAATGGACGAGGCATTGCCACGCGCGATCGAGGGTGATGGCAAGTCCTGGTGGGCGCAAATCGATGATGGGACACGTCGTTGCGTGCGCATTCAGCACTTCGAAGCGCAATCGCCAACCACTACGCGCATACTCGCTAGCCGACGCTGGGCCGAAATGGTCTCGCTGATCGCCTGCGACGACACCTTGACCTCGGGTCAGTACGTTGAAGCTCTTGTCAAACCGGTGGGTGTCATCGCGGGACCATCGGATGTCTCGTTTCATCGTGACTGCCACCTTGGACGCCATGCCTATCTTTGTGCCCGCCGCACGGTTGGCATCGCGCTGACCCCGACGGGCGGAGGGAATGGTTCGCTGAGGGTGATTGCCGGATCGCATCGTCTGGTGATGCCGGTCGAGATCGCCAAGAAAGCGCCCTATCTTCCTGTGGTAGCGGTGGCGACCGAACCAGGGGATCTGACGATTCACCTTTCCTGCACGCTGCACGATTCAACGCCGCCGCGGGTGAGCGAGCGGCGGGTCTTGTATGTCGAGGTTCCGCTCGCACCCCGCCATGGCGCCACCGAGACAGGGCGTTCAGCCGAGGAATTGCTGAGAGAGCAGGTGACGTCGATCCATCGAGAAATCGCGCAAGCACCCGAGGGTCCTATTTAACCCGATACAAGTCTTCCAAAGCCAATGCTGCAGAGCCCTTCGCAAACCGCTCTTCGCTGGCCAGCCTGAATTCAACTTGCGCACGTCCGGCCAGAACCGGCAGCACGTTTGCCTCAAATGCTCGATGGAAGGCGGGCGCCACCAATTCGATCAAACCTTCGCGCATGCACATGATGATCATACGCTTCGGATCGCTGACGTTGACGTAGTTGGCCATGGCAAGCCCGAGCATCGAGCCGGCGCAGGCGAAGGCTGCGCTTGGAACCGGCTCGCCATTGCAAGCATCGGCTACCGCAGCAGCGTAGGCGTCCTGGACGTCGAGGAACGGCGGTGGAGCGACATTCCGGCACGCACAGATTTCCGCGACGATCGCGTAAATCGTGCAGTAGGTTGCAAGGCATCCGGTTGCCCCGCATGGGCAAGGGCGTCCCGCTTCATGGACAATTTTGGTGTGGCCCAACTCTGGATTGAGCCCTCCGGCGGTCGTCCACAGCAAGCCATTGCGATACTCAGCGAACCCAAGGCCATAACCGAGCATGACAAGGCAGAAGTCGTCATGCGGCCCGCCATCGCCGAACCAATGTTCGGCCCGGGCGACGATGCTGGCATTGTTGTCGATCGACGTCGGCACCCCGAGCCGGGCCTCGACCACATCGGCAATGCTGATCTCACCACGAGGAAACGTCTGGAGCCAGAGCAATGTGCCGTGCGCATTGTCCACCACAGCAGGCAAGCCAATCGCGATCCGGGTGATTTCGGACTTGGTCAGCGGGCTCTCGTCGATGGCGAGACCGATGATGTCGGCCAAGCGAGCAGCCAGGGTGTCGAGCCCACTGAATAAGACTTCGGGACTGCGCGAAAAAATCACTTCGCCGCGCAAATTGGCAATGACGATCTCCAGCGTGCCGCGCGGGACCAGAAGTGCGCCCACCACGTAGGCAGCGTCAGGGTTCAAGCGCAACTCGACACGTGCCCGACCCGTCGTGACGACTGGCGCTTTTTCTTCGAGCAACAGTCCTTTGCGGACCATTCGTCCGGTCAATTCGCTAACCGTGCCTGCCGCGAGACCGGTCATCTCCACGAGTTGCGTCCTCGCCACAGGCTCGGCCCGCCGAATCGCCTTGAGCAGGGTGAGTCTGGTCAATTCCTGGTCACTGACTCGCATGTCACCTCGCTAGCACGATGAATCAGGAAATGTTAGTTCACGATTATTCAGCCACCGAAAGAACGTTGACCAGCGCACGCAGGCCCGCTAATTTGTATGAGTTATACAAAGTGGGAGGAGTTTGAGTCATGAAACTTCGCTTTGTATCAATGCTGGCAGTGACGAGCGCGCTGGCTATCGGCACCTGGGTGGCCGCGCAAACTGCGTCCGATGCCGACGCAGCCGAAAGTTCACCGACCGATCTGCTATCGGCAGCAACAATCCATTCCGGAGTCATGCAGTCACGGCTCTTCACAAGATGATGTTCATCATGCGCGCGCGCCTTTCTATCGTAATCATTCTCTCGCTACTGGGGACTTCCAGCCTGACCCTTGCCAAAGGCGATGATGCCGAGACTCGAGCGGTCGCCACGGTCAAGGCGATGACGCCCGATGAAAAGACTGTATTGACCCATGGCATCTTCGCGATCCCATTCGGTCCGAGTGTCAAAATTCCCGACGATGCTGTGCCCGGCGCGGGCTACGTGCCCGGCTTGCCGCGAC
>NZ_JANXWG010000105.1 GCF_025351285.1 Novosphingobium sp. | reverse complement strand
TCTACGGCGAGAAGCGCGTGACCGCGGCGCAGTTGGCCGCGCGCGCCGGTAAATTGCGCGATGGCGCCATCGCGACGCTCGATATCGCAAAGGGCGATGTCGCGGCGATAGTCGCGCGCAATTGCAGCGAATTCGTCGAGGTCGTCGCCGGCCTGCCCGATGCCGGCGCGGCGATTGCGACGATCAATCCGCGGCTTGCGCCCGGCGAAGTGCGCCAGACGCTCGACGATTGCGGCGCGCGCTTGGTGTTCGTCGATACCCCCTCGCGCGCATTGGTCGAGGAGGCGCTCGGTCCGGATATCGCGCACTACCGGCTCGTCGAGTTTGGCGCCGACTACGAAGCGCTGCTCGCCGACGCGCCGGCACCGCCCGTGCGTCCGCGCATCGACGAATGGGACGCCTGGACGATCCCCTACACCTCGGGCACCACCGGCCAGCCCAAGGGCGTGATCCTCTCGCACCGTTCACGGATGCTCGTGGGGCTGATTTGCGCAGCCGAGTTCGGCTGTTTCGGACCCGACGACCGCTTTCTGGCGATGACCCCGATGAACCACGGGGGCGGGCTGGGCTTTCCCACCGGGATCCTGGCTGCGGGGGGATCGATCGAGATCCTCGACAAGTTCGATGCCGAGACCGTGCTCGAACGGCTCAAGTTCGGCGGAATCACCGGGCTGTTCATGGTGCCCACGCACTTCCAGATGATCTTCGCGCTGCCGCCCGAAGTGCTCGACCGTTACAGCCGCCCGCCGATCCGCTCGATCCTCGCCAATGCCGCGCCGCTGCCGCAGGCGTTGAAGGAGAAGATCATCCCCTACTTCGGTGAAACCGTGCTGCATGAGCTTTACGCCGCGACCGAAACCGGGCTGGTCTGCAATCTCCGCCCCGCCGACCAATTGCGCAAGCAGCGCTGCGTGGGCACGCCGTTCCCGCATTGCGAAGCGCAAGTGCGCCGCGAGGACGGTTCGATCTGCGATCCGGACGAAGTGGGCGAGCTGTGGGCGCGATCGCCGCTGCTGTTCAACGGCTACTGGAACCGGCCCGACGAGGACGCGCGCGCCATCCGCGATGGCTGGGTCTCGGTCGGCGATATGGCCCAGCGCGACAACGAGGGTTTCCTCTATATCGTCGATCGCAAAAAGGACATGGTCATCTCGGGCGGGGTCAACATCTACCCTCGCGAGATCGAGGAAGTGCTGTTCACCCACCCGGCGGTGGCCGACGTGGCGGTGATCGGCTTGCCCGACGACGTGTGGGGCGAGCGATTGCACGCGGTGCTCGTGCTGCGCGAAGGGCACCACCTGACCGCGTCCGAGCTAGCCGGCTTCTGCCGTGACCGCATCGCCAGCTACAAGATCCCGCGCAGCCTGGGGCTGGTCGACGTGCTGCCGCGCAACGCCAATGGCAAAGTGCTGAAGACCGAACTGCGCGCCCGCCCCGCTGTGCCGATGGCCGAAATCAGCGGCTGATGCCCGACACCGCTCCAACCGGCGCCGAGCGCTCCGACGCCTACGCCTGGTACGTCGTCGGGGTTCTGATGCTGGCCTATACGCTGTCCTACGTCGACCGGACGATCCTGTCGCTGATGGTCGCGCCGATCCGCGCATCGTTGCACATCAGCGACGTCCAGTTGAGCCTGCTCCACGGCCTCGCTTTTGCGCTGTTCTACACGTTTCTCGGCATTCCGATCGGGCGGCTGGTCGATCGCCGGCGGAGGACGTCGATCGTCGCCGTCGGTGTCGCAACATGGAGCGTGATGACCGCGCTGTGCGGTGCCGCGCAATCGTTCGGCCAGATGTTCGCGGCGCGGGTGGGCGTGGGCGTGGGCGAAGCGGCGCTGTCGCCGGCGGCGTTCTCGATGCTGGGTGACTGGTTCACCGGCAAGCGGCTGACGCGCGCACTCAGCCTCTACTCGGCCGCGATCTACCTTGGCGGCGGGATCGCGACGATGGCCGGCGGGGCGCTGATCGACGCCGTCGGCCATGTCGAGACGCGCTACACCGGCGTGATCGAGCCATGGCGGATGGTGTTCATGCTGGTCGGGCTGCCGGGGCTGTTCGTCGGCTTGCTGGTTGCCACCCTGCGTGAACCCGAGCGGCGTGGCGCCGTTACGCAAGAGGTGCCGAGCTTCCCCGAAGTGATCGCCTATCTGCGTGCTCGCGCGCGGGCCTACGGCTTGCTGATCGGTGGCCTGGCGCTAGCAAGCACGATGTGGAACGGCGTCTCGGCCTGGATTCCGGCCCATTTTGCCCGCAATTACGGGTGGACGTCCGGCGCTATCGGCTTGCGCTACGGGGCGGCGGTATTCGTATTCAGCAGCGCCGGAATCCTCTTCGGCGGTTGGCTGGCGGGCCGGATGCGCGACCGTGGCCGGGGCGACTCGAATATTCGCGTAGGGGTAATCTCGTCGCTGGCGGCACTGCCTTTCGGCGTGGTCGCGACCCTGATGCCGACCGGCTGGAGCTGCCTCGGCGTACTTGGTTTCTACCTTTTCGCCGGTGCGATGCCTTACGGCGCAGCGGCAGCGGCATTCCAGGAGATCACCCCAAACCGCATGCGTGGGCAGGTTTCGGCGATTTATCTTTTCGCGCTCAATCTGGCCGGCATAGGCTTGGGTCCGACGATCGTCGCGTTGCTGACGCAGCATGTGTTCGGTGGCGACGCATCGGTCCGCTATGCAATCGCCACCGTGGTCGCGGTGGCTGCGCCGCTGTCCGCGATCATGCTGGCCGCAGCGTGCAAACCTTACGCCGCGGAACTGGCGAGCCAACGCGCGGCAAGCGCGACGGCGTAATCGGCCGGGTCGGCAACGACCACGAAGGGCGCATCGGGCCGACTCGCGGCGAGCGCGGCATCGTAAGCCGAGAGCGGTCGGCCGCGATCCTGCAACAGCAGCAGCGGAGGCCCGATTTCTTGCAGCGCCGCTGCCGCATCGTGTGCCAGCGCGGCATGGATCAGGTGGTGATAGCTGGTCCGCGCGCGCATCACGTCCATCGTCCAGCGGTGCAGCGGCCTTGCGGAAAAGTCGGCATCGATCCGGCGCAGCGTGTTCTGCCGGCGGTCGAACCATGGCCAATAGACCTGCCAGTCGCGCAGCATCAGCCAGGTGCGGTACCAGTGTGCCCCATCGGGCTCGATGCCGATTTCAGGCGCGATCCGCGCCACGAGCTCGGCCCGTTCGGCAACATCGGGCCACGCCAGCCCGCATAGCGCGAGCGCATCGACCCGGTTCGGCGCACGACGCGCCAATTCGACCGCGATCGAACTGCCGAACCCGATGCCCAGCACGCGTGCCGATCCGAGATCCAAAGTGTCGAGCAAAGCCAGCAGGTCGGCAACGTAGTCGTGGACGGTGGGTTGGGTGGCGAACCGATCGGACTCGCCGCAACCGGGCAAGTCTGGCGCGATGGCGAAATTCGCCTTGCCCAGTTCCTCGATCAGCGGCGCGATCTGTTCGGAAGAACCCGGTGCGTCGTGCAGCACCAGCAACGGCGGGGCATTGCGTTGGCCTGCCCAGCGCAAGTGGAGATTACCGGCGGTGCCGCGCACGAATTGGCGCGCCAGCCCGGCGCTCGATCCGATCACCGGCGTAGTTAAGGGAGCCGGTCCGGCTGCACCGTAGCGCGCGAAGCTGTCCGCGATCAGTTCGCGCTTGCGTTCGTAGGAAGAAGCGATCGGCTCGATCGACTGGCTCGGCTTCAGCGCGGGCAGGCGTTCGAGGTGCGGGTAAAGCATGTCGGTCTCGGTCGCGGTATAGACTGTGGGCAGGGTCAGCGCGCTCGCCGCGACCACGGCCTTCTCGCCATAGTAACTCGCCGCCCGGTAGGCCGGGGTGTAGTGGTCTGCCGCCTCGAAATACATCGAGACCCACAGATGCGTGCTGTGCGGCGGGCCGAGATCGTAAGGGTTGAGGTGCGCCGGAACGCGCACGCTCCACGGAAACCAGATCGATTGATCGCGAAACCGGGTCCATGTCGCCGAATACTGGCTGCCCAAATCATCGAGCGGCAGCGATCGGAAATAGTCACCGAAGAACCGCTGGCATTCGTCGTCGGTGAACACCGGCACGCCGTCGAGCACCAGCCCGGTCGCCCTAGCCGGATGTCGCACGCCGAATTCCAGCGCGATCGCAGCGCCGGTGTGCGTGCCGAAAATCGGGCAGGCCGGCATCCCCAGCGCTTCGAGTGTCTCGGCCAGCGCATCGGCCAGATCGGCGACTTCGAGCACGGTCCCCGGCAGCGGATCGGATAAGCCGAAGCCAGGGGTGTCGAATGCAAACACCGTGAACTGGCGGCACAATCGCTCGATTTCTTTTTCGAGCAGCCACACATTCGCCGGGGAGGAATGGATCAGCACCACCGGCGGTCCGTCGCCCGAACGCAGGAAGTGAACCTGCCTGCCGGGCAGATGGAGAAAGTGCCGTGTGATCATGGCTGGTTCACTTGCTCCAGCAATGTCATGACTTCATGCGCGGTGACCACTTGGGCATATTTCGCCTGGAGATCGAACAGGTTGGCATTGTGCGGCCCATCGGCGCGGTCGCCACAACCGTCGCTCACCACGAAGGGTGCGAAACCGTGTTGCAATGCGTCGAGCGCCGAGGCGCGCACGCAGCCCGAGGTGGAAAAGCCGGTGATCACCACGGTATCGCGCTCCATCGCGGTCAGCGTAGCGGCCAGCGAGGTGCCGAAAAACGCCGAGGCGTATTGCTTGGTTACCACCACGTCGTTCGTTTGGTGCCCCAGGTCGGGGTGAAAATCGCCTAGCGGATTGCCATCGAGGTAAGCCGCCAGCGCCGGAACCTTGCGATAGAACAGCCCCCCGTCCAGCCCGCCTGCCTGGTAAGAAACCCGCGTGAAAATCACCGGCACTTGCGCCGCACGCGCTGCCGTCACCAGCGCGACATTTGTGGCAAGCACCGCTTCCCCCGCCGCGTAAAGCGGCGATGCCGGATCGAGGTAGGCCATGCACACATCAACGATCAGCAGCGCCGGGCGTCGGCCGAAGGGCAAGTGCCCGCCGAACCCGGCGCGCGCATAGTCCTCGTTCAGCACGGTTTGGTTCACTCGGCGGCCTCGGCGAAAGGCGCGACGGTGCGGTGCCAGACCGGTTGTTGCGGGGCGGGAAGGCCGGTTTCAGCGATAGAGTTGCGACGCAGCGTTTCGATTGTGGGGCCGTAGTTGAACGCGCCGGTGGCAGGGGCTGGTTCGGCGGCGAGTTTCGCGCGCAGCGCATCGGTAGCGCTCGCGTCCACGGCGCCATCGGCGATCACCACGCCATAAGCGCGCGCGCCGGCCAACGACACCAGCCCTTGCTGCACTTCCTTCGCCACCAGCGCGGGATCACGCGCCAGCGGATCGCCCCAGCCGCCGCCGCCCCAGGTGATGAAGTCGAGTTCGTCACCGGCTTCGACCGCGATATCCTCCTGCTTGTTGCCGACGACGCGTTCGGTGCCATCGGCCTTGCGCAGGATCTTGCGCGCGCGGGCGCCGGGCTGGCCGCCGTTGACGCCCCAGGGATGCGTGAACCAGCGATCGTCGTGGATCGCGATCTGGCCGGGTTCGAGGAAGCAATACGTCATCAGGATGCCGTTGCCACCGCGATGGAGGCCGGCGCCGCCGCTGTCGGGCACGGTTTCATAGCGTTCGATCCGCAGCGGGAAGTAGCGTTCGAGGAACTCGTTGGGTACGTTGGTGAAATTGGGCCACAGCGAGTGACCGTCGGGCCCGTCGCCCAGCGGCCGGCCGGGAATGCCGCCGAAGCCGATCTGGAACAACTGGAAGTAGGCGCCTTGCGCATCGGTGCCCGAATAGAACAAGTGTGGCGATGACGAGAAGCCCGCCGCGCACAGGAACTCGGGCGTCTTCTGGCCGAGCAACCCGCCCAGGATGTCGAACAGCCGGCCCAGCGCGTGGGTGCGCCCCGACAGCGCGGCGGGGAACTTGGGCTTGAGCAGCGAGCCTTCGGGGATGCGCACGTCGATCAGGTCGTAATAGCCGTCGTTAAACAGGATCTGCGGATCGAACACCATGATCATGTAGATGCCGAAGAACATCCGCATCATGTTTTCGTTGAGCAGGAAATTGATCGAGCCCGACGATTGCGGATCGGTGCCGGCGAAATCGAGCACCACTTTTCCGTTCTCGCGCCACATCGTGCACTTGATCTTGTAGGGACCGTAGCCCAGCCCGTCATCGCAGATGTAGTCCTCGAAGCTGACCGGCGCCTCGCCGATCGCGGTGTCGATCAGGCTCTTCATCGCGCGGTGGTTGCGTTCGAGCAGATCCTCGCAAGCCGACACGAACACGTCGTCACCGAAGCGCTCGGCCATCTCGACCACGCGCCGCGCCGCCACCCGGCACGCGGCGATCAGCGCGTTGAGATCGGCCTTGCACCATTCGGGCGTGCGCGTCTGGTGCATGATCAGCTTGATCAGGTCTTCGTTGTAGACGCCCTGCTTCCAGATCTTGACCGGCGGGATGCGCACGCCTTCCTGGAAGATCGACGTCGCGTCGATCGGCATCGATCCCGCCACTTTGCCGCCGATGTCGGACATGTGCCCGAACATCGAAGTGTAGGCGATCAACCGTCCCTGTTTGAACACCGGCAGCAGCACCAGCCAGTCGTTCGAGTGGCTGATCGCGCCGCCAACCGAATAGGGATCGGACAGGAAGATCATGTCGCCTTCTTCGAGCGTGCCCGAATAGCCGTCGAGGAACGGCCCGATGTAGCTGCCGAACTGCCCGACGATCATGCGCCCCAGGTGATCGGCGATTAGCGGAAACGCGTCGCCCTGTTCGCGGATGCCGGGCGACATCGCGGTGCGCACCAGCGTGGTGTCCATCTCGATCCGCGCATTGCGCAGCGCGTTCTCGATGATGTCGAGCGTGACCGGGTCGATGCTGACCTTGTTGAACGGGGTCGGGTTGGTCTGGATGATCTGGGTCTGCATCACTTGCTCTCCGCAGGCGTGATCAGGATGTTGCCGAAGGCGTCGACGGTGCCGATGTGGCGGGTTTCGATCAGCGTGGTGGAATCCATCTCGACCACGATCGCCGGCCCCGGAATCACGTCGCCCGCCTCCAGCAGCGCGCGATCATAGATCACCGCAGCCTGCGCAGCCCCGTCCATCCACAGGCTGTGATCGCGCAGTTTCGCCTGCGCCGGATCGCCATCGCCTTGCGCCAACCGGTGCGCCGGCAGTTCAAGAGCGCGACCGACCGCCACCGCGCGCAAATTGACCAGTTCGTGCTCGGTATCCATGTTGAACGTGAACAGGCGCAAGTGTTCGGCGTCGAAGCGATCGGTCAGCACGGCCAGCCCATCACGCTCGATATCGGCGAGCGCCACGCGCATCGGCACCTCGAACGCCTGCCCCGAATAGCGTACGTCGACCTCGAACTCGGTTTCGATCTCGGCCGCCGCGATCCCGTCGGCCACGAGTTCGGCGCGGACTTGCGCGTCCATCTCGGCAAACATCGCCAGCACCGCAGCGGCGCCGGTTTCGCTCAGCCGCTTCGACAGCGATCGCGCCGCCTCGGTGCGCATCCGCGTCGTCGCATCGCCCAGCGCGCACAACACGCCGGGTGAGACCGGTGATACCGCCGGAAAACTGCCCATCAGCCGCGCCACCGCGTTGACATGGAGCGGGCCTGCGCCGCCGAAGCCCATCAGCGCAAAATCGCGCGGATCGTAGCCTTGCTGGACCGAGATCATCCGCAGCGCGCCGAACATGTTCTCGTTCACGATGTCGATGATCCCGCGCGCGGCTTCCATCAGCCCGATGCCCAGGCCATCGGCGATCGTCTGGACTGCGGCTTCGGCGGCCGGCCGGTCGAGCTTGAAGGTGCCGCCGAGCAGGTTCTCGGGCAAGTAGCCGAGCACGACATTGGCGTCGGTCACGGTCGGCAGTGTGCCGCCCTTGCCGTAAGCCGCCGGTCCGGGCACCGCGCCCGCCGACTGCGGACCGACGCGCAACGCCTGGGTCAGTTCGGGCACGTATGCGATCGATCCGCCGCCCGCGCCCACCGTCTTCACGTCGAGCGAACTTGCACGCACCGACAAGTGGCCCACTTCGGTTGTCCGCACGCGGCGCGGTTCGCCATGCTCGATCAGCGCGACATCGGTCGAGGTGCCGCCGACGTCGAGCGTGAGGATGTTCTTGAGGCCGGCGTTCTTCGCCACCCACAGCGCGCCGGTCACGCCGCCCGCCGGGCCCGACATCAGCAGCGAAACCGGGTGCTCCTCCGATTTCTGCGACGACATCAGCCCGCCATCGGATCGCAGCAGCGATAAGTTGCCGCGCATCTCGACCTGCTCAAGCCGGCCACGCAAGTTGCGCACATAGCGCCCCACCAGCGGCCGCACCGCTGCATTGGCGACGGTGGTCAGCGTGCGTTCGTATTCCTGCATCTCGGGCAGCACGACGTGGCTCATCGACAGCGGCACATCGGGCAGCACTTCGGCGGCGATTGCAGCCACCCGGCGTTCGTGATCGCCGTTGAGATAGGCGTTGATCAGCGAGATGGTCAGCGCCTCGATGCCCTGGCCCTTCAGCTTCTCAAGCGCGGCGCGGATCTCGGCGTCGTCGACGGGCCGGACTTCGTGCCCTCGCGCGTCCATCCGGCCCTTGATCTCGACCGTGTCTTCCAGCCGCGCCAGCGGCTCGGGCTTGGGCCACACGATCCAGCCCGCAAGGCCACCGGGCACGAAGCTGCGCGCGATCTGCATGATCTGGCGGTAACCCTCGGTGGTCACCAGCCCGACCCGCGCGCCCTTGCCTTCGAGCATCGCGTTGGTCGCAACCGTGGTGCCGTGGAGGAAGTAGTCAATCTCGTCGGGCCGCACGTCGGCGGTCCCACACAGCGCGGTCACGCCATTGAGAATGCCTTCGGAACTGTCATGCGGTGTCGATGGCGTCTTGTGCCGCCAGAACGCCCCGCTCGCATCGTCGAACAACAGCAGATCGGTGAACGTGCCCCCCACGTCCACACCCAGACGATAGCCCATGCGTTATTCCTTGACCGCGCCGATGAAGCTGATGGGGGGCAATTGGCCCTTGAGGTAAACCGGATCGCGTGTGCCGCGGAACACCGCCTCGCGCGCAAAGCCGCCGTCGACGAACGCCTGTTCGAAATCGAGCGCCTTGAACCCGGCCGAAAACGGTTCGTTGGCGTTGACCCCGAACCAGCTCGTCATCAGGTTCTCGAACGGATCGTGCGACGCGACCAGGCCGCCGTCGTGGACGGTCACACCGCCGGGTGCGAGCAACCGGTGCGCTTCGGCGAACAGCCCGCGGATTACCGGTTGCGGGCATTCGTGCGTGACCAGCATCGAGACCACGATGTCGAAGAAGCCGTCCTCGAAATCGGTCGCGCTGGCGTCCTGCTGGCTGAAGTGGATCGGGTAGCCCATCGCTTCGGCGCGGCCGTGCGCATAGCGGACTTGCGGCGCGCCGACGTCGATGCCGTAGACTTCGGCATCGGGATAGGCGTCCTTCCACGGCAGCGTGGTGAAGCCGGGGCCGCAGCCCATGTCGAGGATGCGGCGTGGCTTGAGATCGGGAAAGCGCTCCTTGACGAAGGCGGCGTGCGCCACCCCCAGCCCGTCGTTGCGCGGACCCAGACCACCAAACGAGAACACATGGACACCGCGGTCGTAAAGCGCGCCAGCGAACACGTCGTCCTCGCCCAGTTCGGTGTGGAAATTGCCCGGCATCACGTGAATGTCGACCGCATCGATGTAACGCGGCACCTGGAAAGCGGGATCGATGGTCAGCGTCCCGAGTTCGCCCAGCTTGGGCTTGGCAGCAGCATTGAGCGTATCGAGTTGCCGCTCGATGCTCTCGCCCACGGTGTCCCATAGCAATTCCTGCGCGGCGCGGCCGATCACGTTGGAGCCACGATAATAAAAGCTGCGTTCCATCAGCTTCGACACTTCGCGCTGGTCGGCGGGCGGCTGGCCGTGCCTGGCCACATGGCGCGGCAGCAGCTCTTCCTGGTAAACCCGCCGCGTGCCGGGGAACAGTTCGGTCGTGAACATCTTGCGCAAGCTGGACACGAAATCCTGCCGGGCGCTCTCATCATGCGTGGCTTCGGGAAGAAGCGCGTGCCGTTCCTGGATCATGCGAATATCCTATACCTGGGCCGACAGGCCGACGGATTCGATGGCCTTGACGATGATCGCTTCGTCGACGTCGGGAAGCCCTCCCGAAACCGCTGCTGCACCGACGATCGCACCGCCAGAATCGCGCACGATCACCCCGCCGCCGAGCGGCACGAACCGCCCGCCGGTCGCCGCCGCGATCGCCGCGACCGCGCAAGGGTCGGTGAAAATCTTGCTCAGTGCCAGCGAACTGCGGTTGAAGCCGAGCGCGGTGCGAGCCTTACCGATGGCGGTGTCCACACCGAACAGCCCCTGCCCGTCGGCGCGCATGGCCAACCGCACTTCGCCGCCCGGATCGGTGACGACGACAGTCATGTTGACGACGCCTTGCGCTGCGCCCTCGGCAAAGGCGACCTGTGCCAATTGCAGCGCGGTGGCGAGCGGAATGGTCATGCCGACTCTCCGTCGGGCGCAGTTTCCTCGGTCACCACGCGCAACACGCGCTTGAGCATCGCGTGGCGGCCCTCCTCGCGCCGCGCCAGTCGTTCGGGTGACAGCACCGCCGCTTCGATCGCCTCGCCGGTCGCAACCATGCCCGCGTCCGCCAGCAGCTCGTGCGTGTCGAGCCGGTCGCGCAGCGCGGACACTTCGGCCATCAGCGCCACGAACATGATCGCCAGCCGGTCGATGTCCTGCGGTGCCAGATAGCGCGGACGGGCCTGGCCGCGCGCGACACGGCGGCGTGGTTGGCGAACTGAAGAAGCATCCGTGGTCGAGGTTGTTGCCATGCGATGACCCTATTGTGCGGACCGTGCGGCGCAATCGACGCGCGCCGGCCAACCGGTATCCGGGGGGCTATCGAGCGGTTCGACCGGGCATGACCCGCACCCAGCTCGACAAGGCATTGGGATCACCCGTGCCGCTGTAAAGCGCGGTGGCGGGGTAAGGAAAATGCGGCCGGTCGAACCGTACTTTCGTCGGATCGAGCGGCCACACCGGGGCCGTGGTCGGCGGGCTGCCCCAATCGAAGTTGTGCCCGATCAGCACATCGGGCGCGGTGTCGTTTTCGACCCAGTTTTCCAGCGCGCTGAGGAAATCGATGTTGTCGGCACCGTCGCCATCGGCCGAACAGTGCCGCATGCCGGGCACCATATAGAACTTGAAGAAGCGGTCGGTCGCTTGCTGCCCGCCCATCGTGCGGGTCATCGTATCGACGTAATCGACGGTGCCCATCGGCACGATCGAGGTATCGCTCCACCCCTGGAAACCGATGAACTTCCCGCCGGCGTTACGGAACAGCCGCAAGTCGGGATTGTCGGCGCGGTACAGCGCCTCGTTGATCTGCAACCGCGCCGGATCGCGGTCGAAGTCGAGATCGGCCAGCGTCCAGTCGGGACCGGGGCCGGGGTTGAAGCCGACATAGCGGAACACGTTGGCGATGAACTTGCGGTACTGCGCGGGTCGCCCGGGACCATCGATGTAGTCACCGATCCAGTTGATCTCGGATCCGGGCATGACCCCGCCCTGGAAGCCGATCGCGCGGCCCTTGCTGTCGTGCGGCCCGGCGTAGAACTTGCGCGCGGCATCGACTTGCTCGGCAGAAAGGCATCTGCCACGCGCGTCGTCTGATACCCGACATTGCAGCTTGGCGGGATCGAAACGGCACTGGCGGGCATCACCGATCAGCCCATCCTTCAACCCGTCGTTCTTGTCGCATAAAGCGAGCACGGCGCGGTGCAGCAGCCCGGCTTCGGGCACACCAAGGATCTCGCTGCCATCGGCGCGCAAGTTCGCCTTCACCGTCCAGGCCAGTTGCACCGCCGATCCGGTTTCGTTGAGCGGGGGCGATCCGCCGACGATCCCCGCAAAGTCGCCCGGGTAGAATTCGGCTTCGTGGTACGCCTGCCGCCCGCCGGTCGAGCAGCCCCAGTAATAGCTGAGCTTTGCCGCCTTGCCATAGAACGCCGCGACCACCGCCTTGCCCGCGATCGATGCGACATGCGTGCTGCGAAAGCCGAAATCGCCTTGCAATTGCAGGTTGTTCCACGCCCAGCGCCAGTCGCCGACCGAGCCGGTGTGGCCCATGTCCGATCCCAGGCAGGCATAGCCGCGCCGCAGCGGATCGTCGCACCAGAACAGCTTGGTCGTGCCGCAACCGCCGCCGCAGCCGCCTTGCAGGTATTTTCCGTTCCAGCCGTGCGTGGGCATCACGATCTTGAAGCCGATGGTGGGCGTGACGAACCCGTCGACCTGGCAGACTTCGCGGCTGTCGGCGCCGTACTTGATCACCGCGGTGGCGATGATCCCGGTCGGCGCATCGAGCAGCTTGCCGAAATCGGTCGTACGCAAGCCGGCGCAGGCGGACTGATAATCGAACGCCGGAGCCGGAGCGGCGGCCAGCGCCGGTCCTGCAAACGAGATGGCGATCAGCAGCCAGAAAATGCGCAGAATGTTCATGTCACCGCTCCTGCTGGCAATTCACCGTCGCGCACCAATGGCAATGTGGCTTTCAGCTTGGCTTCGCTGAGGTTGTAGAACAGCAACGCGATCACCCCGAGCGTGCTGATGATTGCGGGCACGAAGCCCATGATCTGGTAGATCGCGCGGATTGCCGAAGCGGGCTGGTGGGCCACGCTGCCGTGCGCCGCAACGTATCCGGCGCCGCTGAGGATCGCGCCCACCGCCGCCACGCCGATCGCGCCCGACAGCTTCTCGACGGTGGTATAGAACCCGGCGAAGATGCCCTCGCGGCGCAACCCGGTGCGGCGATAATCGTATTCCATCGTATCGGGCAGCAGCGACTGGCCCATCAGGATCGCCCCGCCCCCAGCCACGCCGATGACCGCGGCGCGCAGATAGATCAGCATCGCCGGTTCGGCTGGCCCGGCCGCCAGCCAGCTCAGGTACGCCGGGATCGAGAGCAGCAGCGCGATGATATAGACATTGCGCTTTTCGCCCAGCTTGCGCAGCAGCCACAGCCAGCCCGGCTGCGAGATGATCAGCGCCAGCGAGGATACCAGGAAGAACTGCCCGAGATAGCCGTCCGACAGACCAAGCACGTGCGCGAAGAAGAACGCGTAAACCGACTGCACGCCCAGCGCCATCAGGGTCAGGAACTTGACCAGGATCAGCACCATGAACGGACGGTTAGACAGCACCGAACTGATACGCTCACCCAACGGCGCCTGCACCACGTCGCGCGCGCGCTCGGTGGCGGGGGCGTTGCGGGTCAGCCTGAAGCAGGTCCACGCCGATCCCAGGATGATCGGAACGAACACCAGCGCCATGATGCGATAGGCGCCCGCCCCGCCGCCGAACGCGCCGAGCAACATCGGCCCGAACACCGAGGCCACGATCTGCGACGCGCCGACCGCATAGACGCGGAAGCTCATCAGGTTGGATCGTTCGAGATAATTCGACGTCATCTCGGCGGGCATCGCCATGTAGGGGATGTTGAAGACCGTGTAGGCCACCGCATAGAACAGCAGCAGGAACCCGACGTACCACACGCGCGTGGCAACCGCGCCGAAATCGGGCACCGCGAACAGGCCGACCACCGCGATCGCCAGCATCGCCCCGCCCAGCACGAGGTATGGCCGCCGCCGACCCCAACGGCTGCGCGTGCGATCGCTGACCACGCCCATCGTCGGGTCGGCAAAGGCGTCGAAGATCTTGGAAAAGGCGATCAGCGACGCGGCAACCCCCGCGCTGATCCCTACGAAATCGGTCATGTACCTCAGCAGAACCACGTTGGTCGCGGTCAGCACCGTGACCGGGCCCAGCGTGCCGATCCCCCAGCCCATCCGCACCGACAGCGGCAGGCTCGGTGCAATGCTGGTCGCCGAAATCGGGTCGCTGGCTGTGGTCATTGTGCAAACCTTGCTGTCGGAAGGTCAAATGGCAAGGACCGCCGGGCGGGGCCCGGGCACGAACAATGGGGCAATATGCCTGTGCGCCCTGGCCCGAAATGTGTGAGGCCGGCGCCCCCCGCGCCGGCCTCCTGCGTGATCGCCCGATTGGTCAGAACTTGGCCCCGACGGTTACGCCGAACTGGCGCCCCACCGGCAGGTAACCATCAAGATCGCCACCGAAATCGCTCAACCGGGCGTTGACCGAGACGATTTCGGGCGTGTGGTCGTTGGTCAGGTTGTTGACGTAGGCGGAGATCGAAAAGGTCGAATTGGACACGCCGGCGCGCACGTTCATGATCGTTCGTGGCCCGTAGTAACTGATGTTGTTGTTGAACCCGAACTGCTTGGCTTCCCAGCGCGCATTGGCCGTGGCGTTCCACTTCCAGTCGCCGGAAATCTGGCCGTCCATGTCGATCCCGCCCGACACCGTCCAGTTGGTTTCACGCGGCAGCGAAAGGCCCGACAACGACAATGCTGCCTTGTTGAAGTTGCTGTTGTTGAACTGCGAGTTGGCGGGCAAAATCACCACCCGGCTGGCGCATTGCGGGATATTCGGGGTGATCACGCCGGTCGTCACATTGGCACTGGCGCAAGCACCGGCCGCGCCGAAATCGAAGGCATCCTTGCCAAAGCGGGGGTTGGAATAGCCGATGCCCGCATTGACCCGCACGCCGGTTGCCACCTTGGCGGCCAGTTCAACCTCGAAACCATCGGTGTGCACGCTGCCGAAGTTTTTCGTCACCAGCCCCGGATTGGTCGGCACCGATGAAGGGCCGGAAATCTGAATGCCCTTGGTGTTGATGTGGTACGCCGCGACGTTGAATTGCAGCCGATTGTTGAACAGGCTGTTCTTCATGCCGATTTCGTACGTGGTGTTCCTTTCGGGGTCGAACTTGAGATCGGGCTGCGAACCGTCGGCTGCTGCCACCGCGCGCTGGTTGAAACCGCCCGCCTTGGTGCCGCTGGCGATGCTGGCATAGAGATTGGTGGTCGGCGTCGCCTGATATTTCAACGTACCGCGATAGTTGCTGAAGTTGAACGCGCCCGAAACGGGCGCGACGACGTTGTTGACCGAGTTGGGGTAGAGATACGGTGTCGGCAGCGGCCCGTTGCAGCTGGCCGTCTGTACGGTCAACGTGTTGGGGCAGCCCGTGTTGCGGATGACCAACTGGTCCTTTTCCTGGTGCGTATAGCGATATTCGCCCGACGCGGTCAGACCCTGGAACAGATCGTAATCAGCGCCGACAAAGCCCGAATACTGCTTGTCATGCGACAGCGTCTGGCCAACGATCTTGGCCCCGTTCAACTGGCCGTTCGACGTCAGCGAATTGGCCGCGAAGCCGGGCAGCAGCGTCTGGCCTGCGGGCAGGTTGGTGCCGTCGACCGTGACCAGCGTGGTGCTGAAGGTCTTGCCGCTGAAATAGAAGCCACCGACCTGGACGCGGAACGGCTTGCTGGCGTCCGACTGCAACCGCAGTTCTTCGCTGAAGTCCTTGTTGTTGGTGTTCGACCCGAACAGTTCGGGCAGCAAGGCCACGCCCGGTCCGGGGGTAAGGATGAACGGGATGCCGTTGCTGCGGCCGATGAAGTCGGTCAGCCGCTGCTGGTCGACTTTGACATAGCCGGTGATCGAGGACAGCTTGGCGAAGCCGAAGTCATAGCTCATGTTCAGGCGCGCCAGGTTGACCTTGCGATCGTTGCCGGCCTGGCCTGCCGCCGGGTTGATCACCGGCACTTCGACGGGATGGGCATCGGGATCGAAATGGCCGCAGAATTGCGAAAAGCCAAGGCCGCTCGGGTCCTGCACGCTGGGCGGGTTGGTCCGCGTACCGCAGTTGTTGACATTGTATGCGATCGCCGAGCCGCCGAAGGTATCCTTGCCGTAGTAGTAGCTGCCGGTCAGGGTGAATGCCGGCGACGGCTTGAAATAGACCGTTCCTTGGATGTCGCGCTTCTTGAATCCGCCGGCACGCGTGCCGTTGGTCTGGTCCTTGTAGCTGCCGCTGAAATGTTCGTATCCGGCGGCCACGCTGACCGCGAGCACGTCCTTGATCAGCGGATAGCTGATCGCGCCTGAAACGCTGTATTGTCCGTCATTTCCGCCGAATGCAGTGATGTTGCCATGCGGATCGGTCAGCGAAGGCTTCTTGGAGACATAGTTGATCGCGCCGGCAAAGGCGTTGCGCCCATAGAGCGAACTGACCGGGCCCTTGACCACTTCGACACGCTCCAGATCGATCAGCCCCACGTTGATCGCGGTGTTGTTCGAAATGTAGACGCCATCGATGAACACCGCGACGTTAGGATCGCCCGCTCCGCCGTTGAGGTTGGTCTGGCCGCGGATCACCGGGTTGACGCCGAACTCCGAACCGCCGCTGGTGATCGAAAGGCCGGGCGTGAGATACGCGACGTCGCGCAAGTTGCGGACGTTGGCATTTTCCAGAGTCTGCGCACTGAACGATGTGATCGCCAGCGGCACGTCCTGAAGCTTTTCCTCACGGTTGCGCGCGGTGACGACAATCACCGACGGATCGATGGCGTCGGCAGCCTGAGGTGCCGGCACGGTATCCTGCGCCATCGCAGTGTGCGACGCCCCGAGCAGCAAGGTCGCAATGACGGCGCATGCGCCGGTGCGGGTTCCGCGATTTGAATGACTGAAACGCATCATGGCCAGTTCCCCCCTTCGGGTTGGTTTCCGCTTCGTTTCCGCTAGGTGCGGTGCGAGGCGTGTTGTGATTGTTGTCGCGTCGGCAGCGCCGGATCGCCGTCCGGGCCGCTGTTCGGCCCGGTTGGAGACTGGCACGTTACCCCGCTGTGCCAATTGCCTGCGCCCTCATAGCGGTCTCACTTTTTGTCATAGCTGGAACGAGCTTCGGGGCTGGAACGAACTTCGGGGCCGGAACGAACTTCGGGGCCGGAACGAAACTCGGGCAGCGGCTGCACGTTGAACTGCAAGTCGAGCGCGATGTAGCCGCACGGCCCCGATCGACCGCCGCGCGCTTTGGTCACGCCCACATCATCGGCGATGAACAGGCTGCCCGGCTTGAGTTCGATCGTTCCGCCATCGGGCATGATCATTTGCGACGAGCCGGCCAGGATGATGAAGATCTCGCGATAGGGCGCGGCGTGCGGCGGAATGGTCATATTGGGCGACCCGTTGACCAGCACCACGCGATCGGGCTGGCCCAGCGCGAACTGGGTCAGTTTCACCGATCCGCCGAAATAGCTCCCGCGCTTGCCCGGCAGCGCCACCCGCTCGACCCGCGACACGCCATCGGGCCCGCGCAGCGCGTGCCAGGCCTCGACGATGTCGGGATCGCTGGCGCCAAGTTGGAACGATCGGGCCCGGCATTGCGCGCGGCTCTCGCTAACGGCGCGCGCGTGCTCCGGGCCGAAGGCTGCGGCGTTCGGGCCGGGCGGCAGTGCGTTCGCGCCCGGGATCGAGGCCATGGCGAACGCCACGGCCAACAGGGTCGTCGCCATAATCTTGTTCCTTCCACCTTCAACGCTCGCTCGACCATGCGATTGAGCCGCTTCGCCCGATGGTGGCGCAAACGGCATGTCGCGCGATAACCGGAATGCGGTTCCTTGAGTGACTGCGCTCGATCGGCAAGCGGTCCCGCCTTTTCGTCATACCTCGCGGGAAATCATTGCGCAGACATTCGCGCACCAGCAATCGTAAGCCGCAAGCAAGGCCGCAAACCGGCGGGCGGGATCGAGATGAAGCCATGAACACGTTGATCGCGATCGAGAATCGTGCACAAATCTGCCGCGTCACGTGCGGCTGGAAACTGCCGCACCTGCCGCTCGAAGCGGTTCTGCGCTATTGGCGCGATGTCCACAGCCCCTCGATCGCGCGCCGGCCGGGCATCTGGGAATACCGCCATTTCCAGCTTGAGCCGCTCGGTCCGTCGCTGCTCGATGCGCTCGCCGGCATCGACACCGCCTGTCCCGCACACGCGCAACTGATGTGGATTTCGGACGTTCGCTACCACGACGACGATGCCCTGGCCGCGTTCAGCGCCAGCCCGTCGCCCACGGTGCGTGCCAGCATGTTGGCCGACATCGATCTGATCGTCGACCAGAGCACGACTTATCGCGTGATCGGCGACAACGGCCACACGTTTGCGGATCGCACGCTACCCAGCCCGCCACAGGGCCCGCCGCCTGCGCCTACGTTCGCGATCTTTGTCCGCCGCCGCAGCGACGAGCCCGGGTTCCGCAGCTTCCTGAACGCGCTGTGCGAGCGCTGGGCTGACGGGCACGAGGTACAGCGCCTCCGGCTGAGCCTGTTCGAGACCCCCGATATGGCGGCCGAGCAGGCTTCCGGCTACCCGGTCAAGACCCATCCCGTCGATCGCCAGTACCAGGCATGGATCGACCTGACGCTTGCCAGCGGCGCCAGCCTTGCCGGTCTGTTCGCCGAAATCCCGGATCTCGCCGACCATTGCGCGGCGATCCATGCGTTCCCGGTCCGAGCGGTCTATACCTCGAACCGTGGCGGCAAGCCCACGCTGGTCGGTTTGCGCGGCTACCCGGCCTACGAAGCGCTGGTCGGGATTTCCGGGTACAACCAGACCGATCCCGACTTGCTCGAATGGATGTACGGCGAAGTGGCGCGCGGCGTGCGGCTGGAGCCGGTCGCCTCGTGACCGATAGCGTTGCCTTGACCGTATCCGAACGCTTGGTCGACTTTGCGCGACAACAGGCGGCAACCGGGCTGTCCGACGAAATCTTGCAAGAAACCAAGCGGCTGGTGATCAACCAGCTCAAGGCCTCGGTCGGCGCGACCGGGCACCCGGCGATCCGCTTGCTGCACGACTGGGCGCTGGCCGACGGGCCGACCGAACGCGGCACGCATATCCATTGGTTCGGCACCCGCACCACTCCTGCGCAAGCCGCCATCGTCAACGGTGCGCTTTATGAAGTGCTCGACTTTCACGACACTTACATCCCGTGCTTCATGCACGCGGTTTCGGCGGTGCTGCCGGCTGCCTTTGCCATTGCCGAGGCGCGCAAGGCGACCGGACGGGATTTCCTGACCGCACTGGCGCTCGGCATCGAGTGCGAGCTCGCGGTTGCGACAATCCTGATGCCAAGCGGCTATTATCGTGGCGGCGTTCCTGCTGGGCTGACCGGCGGGGTCGGCGCAGCGATCGCCTGCTCGCTGCTCGCCCGGCTCGACGCCGAACCGATGCGCAACGCGGTGGGCGTGGCCATGTGCACAGCGTTCGGCCTTTATGCCTCGGTCGGCAGCATGACGCTGTCGTATATCACCGGCGCCACCGCGCGCTCGGGCCTGGTCGCGTTCGAGCTGGCCGAGCGCGGATTTACGGCGCCCGCCACCGCCTTCGAAGGCGACCGCGGCATGTTCCAGGCGCTGTGCGATGAAGATCGCGCCAAGATCGAGCCGATACTTGCCACGCTCGGCGAAAACTGGCGGCTGTTCGGCCAGACCTACAAGGTGGTGCCGACCGAGACGATCACGCATGGCCCGGTCGAATGCGTGCTGGCCGTACGATCGCGCGCTGGCGGACGCGAACTCGACCGGCTGGTGTTCAAGGTCAACCCGCTGGTCCAATCGATCGCCGACGAGCGGCGCGATCGCTTCGGCCTGCCATCGAGCGAGAGCGAGGCAACCTTCGACTTACGCTTCTGCGCCGCCGCCGCCTGGGTCAAAGGCCGGTTCACCATCGCTGAAACCGCGCCGGCCAGCTTCACCGATCCCGAAATTTTGCGCCTGCGCGAGCGGGTCGACCTCATCGCCGACAAGACGCGCGCCACGTTCGAAGGCTGCTCGCTACTGGCCACGTTCACCGATGGCACCACCGAAGCGCACAACGTCGATCATTTCCTCGGCACTCCCGGCGCTCGGGTGCCCGATGACATGCTGTCGGCGCTATTCCGCCAATACGCCGAAGACGTGCTGCCCTCGGGCCGCGCGCAAGCCGTGCTCGACGCCGCCTGGTCGCTCGACACCGCACCGGCGCTCGATCCGCTGATTTCGTTGCTGAAAACCGCTTAGGAGCCCAAGATGACCCTGGTGAAACTGCCCGGCGGCGAGACGCTCTGGTACAAGACGACCGGCCCTGCCAGCAGTGGGGGCAAACCGCTGCTCCACCTCCACGGATCGGCCTTCGGGCACCGCAATTTCGGCCGAATGACACCATTGATGGCCGAGCATTTCGAGACGATCGATCTTGATTTGCCCGGCTATGGCGAAAGCACCGGAACCGCACGCCCCGGTGGGATGGACGGTTTTGCCGAGATCATTTACGAATTCATCCGCGCCACGGGGTACGACAAGGTCAACCTCCACGGCACTTCGTTCGGCGCGATGATCGGCTTGACGCTGGCCGCGCGCCATCCCGAAGTGATCGACCGACTGGTGCTGAGCTGCTTCCTCGCGCGCTACGATCTGGCCGCACGGATGATGCGCAAGACCTGGAAACGCGCGGCATTGGACAGCGGAATGACCGCGGTTACCGACCTCACCTCGGTGGCCGGCTTCGCGCGCGAATTTTACGAACGGGCCGACGCAAATGCCCAGTTCGAGGACATGTACGTCGCGTTCGACGCGACCGCGCCCGAAGCCTTTGTTGCGGGCACCGAGACGATCGAACGCACCGACCTCGAACCGCTGCTGCCGCTGGTAACCGGGCCGACGCTGCTGCTGGCGGGTGCCGAGGACAACATGACGCCGTTCAATCCGGCGCCCAGCGGTTGCGGATTTTCGACCATCGCCAAGGTCCTGCCCGATTGCCGGATGGAAGTCCTGCCCGGCTGCGGGCACTATCTGGTGCTTGAACAGCCCGAGCTTGCGACAGAGAGAATCGTGCCATTTATCAACGGGTAATTGGGGGACGAGGTAGCGGCCCCATCGCGCTTTCCCATGCAGCCGCGACGCTCAACAGCGTTCCCTCATCACGTAATCGGCCTGCGAACTGGACCGACAGCGGCAGGCCCATGGCTGACAACCCCGCCATCATCGCCAATGCCGGATGCCCGGTCACGCTGAACGGCGCGCGCGCGTTGAGCATGTAGCTGCGCGCGATCTCGGCGGGATCGTCGATCCGGCACGACGGCTCCATGCTGTTGGCGCAGAGCAGCACGTCGACAGCCGCGAACACCGCCTCGACCGCGGCAAAAACCTCTGACCGGCGCCGCTGCGCGGTCAGGTAATCTTCGGCCGTTGTGAACGCGCCGGGCAGCAGCGCAGCGCGGGTCGTTGCCGCAAAATCCATCGGCCGAGCGCGCAAGTTCGCGGCATGGAGCGCGAAGCCCTCGGCCTGAAGGATGACGCGATTGATCGTCGCGAACAGGTCGAGCGGGGGCAGTTCGACCGGTACGACTTGCGCACCAGCCGCTTCGAGCGCGCTGGCAACCCGATCGAGCGCCGCGGCGGTTTCGGGCTCCGCGATCATGTCGCGATTATGGAAATGGCGCACAAAGCCGATCCGCAGCCCTTTGATCGCACGGTGCAACGCGGTTGCATGGCCCCCCATCGCGCAATGCAAAAGCCTTGCATCGGCTACGCTGCGCGTCAGTACGCCGACATGATCGAGGCTCCACGCCAGCGGGAACACGCCCGCCCTGGACAGCGCCCCCAGCGTCGGTTTGAGCCCGACCACGCCGCACGCCCCCGCCGGATTGCGAACCGATCCTGCGGTGTCGGTGCCGACTGCGCCCGAGACCAGCCCGGCCGCGACTGCTGCACCCGCGCCCGACGATGATCCGCCGGGGTGGTGATCGAAGTTCCACGGATTGCGCGCGGGCGGATAGGGCAGATCGAATGATGGCCCGCCGATCGCGAATTCGTGCGTCGCCAGCTTGCCGACGATCACCGCGCCGCCCGCGCGCAAGGCGGCGACGACTGCGGCATCCTTTGTGGCCGGGCCGCCCGGCATCAGGCGCGAATGGCAGTTGGTCGGCAGTCCGGCGACATCGATCACGTCCTTGATGCCGATCGGCACGCCGTCGAGCGGGCCGCGCGGCTTGCCTGCCGCGAACCTTGCGCCTGCCTCCCTGGCAGCGCGGCGCGCACCCTCACGGTCCAGCCGGATAAACGCGCAAAGCTGCGGGTCGATCGAGTCAATCCGCGCCAGCCGGTGTTCGAGGTGCTCTGTCGGCGTAAACCGCCCCTCGCGGAATGCGCTGGCAAGTTGGCCGATCCCCAGCCAGGCATGATCCTCGCTCATCGCGCCGGGTCCAGCACGAACGGCTCGATCGCGGGATCGGTGCAGACGCCAAGGATCGCGCGTTGCCGGATGACCAGCGCAAACGCTGCGGCTACCGCATCGGGGCAGTGTTCGAGCGCAACGGCAAGGCCTTGCGCCAGCGCGGGCTCGTAAAATCGATCGTCGTCCATCGCCGTGTCATCGGCCACAGCGCCCCACGGTTCAAGCGTCGCAGGCTTGCTGGTTGCTCATGGCGCGTTGCCATGTCGGCAATGGCGATTGCCGCGCGCCCCGCGTAGCGCACAGTGCGAAAGGGACGCCCATGCTCGATGACGAAACCGATTTCGCCGAGATCCGCGAGGCCGTCGCGCGGCTTTGCACCGATTTCCCCGGATCGTACTGGCAGGAGAAGGACCGGGCACGCGCCTACCCGACCGAATTTGTCGATGCCCTGACCCGCGCCGGCTGGCTGTCGGTGCTGGTGCCCGAACAGTACGGCGGGTCAGGCCTCGGGTTGGGCGCAGCAACCGCGATCCTCGAGGAAATCCACCGTTCGGGTTGCAACGGCGGCGCCTGCCATGCGCAGATGTACGTGATGGGCACGCTGCTCAAGCATGGCAGCGAAGACCAGAAAGCCCGCTACCTGCCCGCCGTTGCCAGCGGCGCGTTGCGGCTTCAGGCGTTCGGCGTGACCGAACCGACCAGCGGCACCGACACCACCCGCGTCCGCACTTTCGCGCGGCGTGATGGCGACAGCTACGTGGTTTCGGGCCAGAAAATCTGGATCAGCCGCGCCGAACATTCGGACCTGCTGGTGCTGCTGGTGCGCACCACCCCGCGCGAGGACTGCGCGAAACCGTCCGAGGGCATGAGCGTGCTGCTGGTCGACATGCGCGACGCGGTCGGCAACGGCCTGACCATTCGCCCGATCCGCACAATGCTGAACCACGCGACGACCGAGCTGTTCTTCGACGATCTGGTGGTCCCGGCGGAAAATCTGATCGGCGAAGAGGGCAAGGGCTTTCGCTATATCCTGGATGGCATGAACGCCGAACGCATCCTGATCGCCAGCGAATGTATCGGCGACGGGCGCTTCTTCATCGATCGCGCCAGCGCCTATGCGCGCGATCGATCGGTGTTCGGCCGCCCGATCGGGGCAAACCAGGGCGTGCAGTTTCCGATCGCGCGGGCGCACGTGCAGTTGACCGCGGCGGCGGGCATGGTCGACAAGGCGGCGCGGTTGTTCGATCGCGGGCAGGCTTGCGGGACCGAAGCCAACATGGCCAAGATGCTTGCATCCGAAGCCAGTTGGCAAGCCGCCGACATGTGCGTGCAAACGCATGGCGGGTTCGGCTTCGCGGAGGAATACGACATCGAGCGCAAGTTCCGCGAGACGCGGCTTTACCAGGTCGCCCCGATCTCGACCAACCTGATCCTGAGCCACGTCGCGACACACGCGCTCGGCTTGCCCAAGAGCTTCTGATGGGCGCGTTAGCCAAAGCTCTTGAAGGATTGCTGGTGGTATCGCTCGAACAGGCGGTGGCCGCGCCGCTGGCATCGCTCAAGCTGGCGCAGGCGGGTGCGCGAGTGATCAAGATCGAGCGCGCCGAAGGCGATTTCGCGCGCGGCTATGACGCCGTGGTGCATGGCGAAAGCGCCTATTTCGTCTGGCTCAATCGCGGCAAGCAATCGGTGGCGCTCGACATCAAGCAACCTGCCGATGCCGCGCTGCTGGCCGCGATGATCGCGCGCGCCGACGTGTTCATCCAGAATCTCGCGCCCGATGCGGCCAGGCGCGCGGGGTTCGGATCGGCCGAATTGCGCGCGCGGCACCCTCGCCTGATCACGTGCGATATCTCGGGCTATGGCGAACGCGGGCCGGGCCGCGACATGAAGGTCTACGATTTCCTGATCCAGTGCGAGACCGGGCTCGCCTCGATCACCGGCGGGATCGATGCACCGGGCCGGGTCGGGGTGTCGGTGGCCGATATCGCCTGCGGCATGAATGCGCACGCGGCGATCCTCGAGGCGCTGCTGGCGCGCGCGCGAACTGGCGAAGGCGCGGGGCTGGCGGTGTCGCTGTTCGACGGGATCGCCGACTGGATGGCAGTGCCGCTGCTGCACCACGATTACGCTGGACGCGCGCCGCAACGCGCGGGCCTGCACCACGCCACGATCGCACCTTACGGCGCCTATCCCGTCGCGGGAGGCCGCCAAATCGTCTTGGCCATCCAGAACGAGCGCGAGTGGCAGCGGTTCTGCGCCGATGTGCTGGGCGAGCCGGGCCTGGCCGCCGATCCTCGCTTTTCCGATAACAGCGCGCGGGTACGCAATCGCGGCGCACTTGATGCCGCGATCCATGCCGCGCTGGGCTCGCTCGATGAGGCGCAGGCCAGCACACTTTTGACCAAGGCCGGAATTGCCTGGGCGCATTTCAACCACGTCGCCGACTTGTCCGCCCATCCGCAATTGCGCCGCGTCTTGGTCGAGACCCCAAGCGGCGTGGTGAGCATGCCTGCCGCGCCGGTTGAACGCCACGGGCTCGTTCTGGAGGAAGGCGCGGTGCCGTCCATCGACCAGCACGGCGATGCTATCCGTGCGGAATTCGGGCGCTGAACGACCCGAAGCGACTGGCGAATACCCGGACTTCGGACATTCGCGGGTTACTGGTTGCCTCAGCGCGGCCGCAATCCGAGGGCTGGCCGATGGCCCGGACCCTCTATGACAAGCTGTGGGACGCACATGTCGTTTCCCAATTCGATGATGGCGGCGCGCTGATCTACATCGATCGGCAGTTGCTGCACGAAGTCAGCAGCCCGCAAGCCTTCGCCGCGCTGCGCGAAAACGGCCATGCCTTGCGCCGCGTCGACGCGCACCTGGCGGTGGCCGACCACGCGGTGCCGACCTTGGGCCGCGCGACCGACATCGCCGATCCGCAAGCGCGGGCGCAAGTGGCGCTGCTGGCGGCCAATTGCGCCGAATTCGGCATTCGCAACATCACGCTCGACGATCAGCGGCAGGGGATCGTCCACGTCATCGGGCCCGAACAGGGGTTCACGCTGCCCGGCATCACGCTGGTCTGCGGCGATAGCCACACCGCCACCCATGGCGCGTTCGGGGCGCTCGCTTTCGGGATCGGCACCAGCGAGATCGCCTGCGTGCTGGCCACCCAGACGCTGCGCCAGACGAGGGCGAAAACGCTGCGGATCACGCTGGACGGCACGCCGGGCGCGGGGATCACATCGAAGGACATGATCCTGTCGATCATCGGATCGATCGGCGCGGCGGGCGCGGCCGGTTACGCGATCGAATTTGCCGGGCCGGCGGTGCGCGCGATGTCGATGGAAGCGCGGATGACGCTATCCAACATGACGATCGAGGCTGGCGCGCGGATCGGCCTGATCGCACCCGACGACACCACATTTGCTTATCTCAAAGGGCGGCCGCTGGCGCCGGCGGGAGCCGCGTGGGATGCGGCCAAAACATGGTGGCGCAGGCTGCCGAGCGACGAGGATGCGGTATTCGACCGCGAGATCACCGTCGACACCGCCGAAATCGCACCGCAAGTCAGTTGGGGAACCAGCCCCGATCAGGTCATGCCGGTCACCGGCACCATCCCGCAACCCGCGAGCGAAAGCGAGGCAAAGGCGATCGCCTACATGGGGCTGGAACCCGGAAGCGCGCTGGCGGGCCTGCCGATCGACCACGTGTTCATCGGATCGTGCACCAACGGCCGGATCGAGGACTTGCGAGCGGCGGCCGGGCTGATCGGAGGCGGCTCGGTCGCTGCCGGGGTTCGGGCGCTGGTGGTTCCCGGCTCGGGACTGGTCAAGCGTCAGGCCGAAGCGGAGGGTTTGCACAAAATCTTCCTGCGCGCCGGCTTCGAATGGCGCGATGCCGGATGCTCGCTGTGCGTGGCGATGAACGACGATCGGCTGCCAGCCGGTGCGCGCTGCGCATCGACCTCGAACCGCAACTTCGAAGGCCGGCAGGGGATCGGCGCGCGCACCCACCTTATGAGCCCGGTGATGGCCGCCGCTGCCGCGCTGACCGGCCGGATCACCGACGTGCGAGGCCTGTTGTGACCCCGTTCCGCTCCGTCCGCTCGGTCGCGGTGCCGATGCCCGATGCCAACATCGACACCGACATCATCCTGCCCGCGCGCTTCCTGCTCCAGACCGAGAAGGTGGGGCTGGGCCGACATGCGTTCTACGAGCGCCGCTTCGATCCGGCCGGCAAGGCCATCGGCGGGTTTCCGTTCAACGATCCGCGCTTTGCCGGCGCCGCGATCCTGGTGGCGGGCGACAATTTCGGGTGCGGATCGAGCCGCGAACAGGCCGTCTGGGCGCTGATCGACCTGGGTCTGGCTTGCGTGATCGCGCCCGGCTTCGGCGAGATCTTTGCGGCCAACTGCGCGCGCAACGGCGTGCTGGCAGTAACTTTGCCCAAGGCCGAAGTGGCATCGCTGCTGGCCGACGCCGAGGCAGGCCGGGTGCTCGCCGTCGATCTCGACAGCCAGATCGTGACCGACGGGCGCGGGCGCGAACTGGCCTTCGCGTTTCCCCCGCACAGCCGCGCCGCGCTGCTCAACGGGTGGGACGAACCGACGATGATCCTGGCGACGCAAGGTGATGCGATCGCCGCGTTCGAGGCGAGAAGCCGCGCCGATCAACCCTGGCTGTGGAGCAAAACGAATGGCTGACCAGATGCTGCGCAGCAAACTTGCCGACGGGAAATTCTTCGTCGTGCCCGGCATTCACGACATGATTTCGGCGGTGATCGCCAACAAGGTCGGCTTCGACGTGGTCTATGGCACCGGCTATTGGCTGACCGCATCGGCCTATGGCTTGCCCGACGCCGGAATCGCGACTTACACGCAGATGGTCGACCGCATGGCGACGCTGGTGCGGACGTCGAACGCCACTGTCATCGCCGATGCCGACACCGGCTATGGCGGGCTGCTCAACGTGCACCACACCGTGCGCGGCTACGAGGACGCGGGCGTTGCCGCGATCCAGCTCGAAGACCAGGAATTCCCCAAAAAGTGCGGCCACACACCGTACAAGCGGCTGATCCCGGCCAGCGACATGGCCGAGAAGATCCGCGTCGCCTGCGATGCGCGGCGCAATCCGGATACGGTAATCATCGCGCGCACCGATGCCCGGCAGAGCGAAGGGCTCGACGGCGCGCTGGAACGGGCACGGCTGTATGGCGAGGCCGGCGCCGACGTGCTGTTCGTCGAGGCGCTGACCAGCACCGACGAGATGCGCCAGGCCTGCGCCGCGCTCGACCAGCCGATGATGGCCAACATGGCCAACGGCGGGCTGACTCCGATGTGCAGCGCGAGCGAGCTGGCCCGGATCGGCTACGCGTTCGCGATCTATCCTTCGCTCACCAGCCTGATCTCCGCCGCGTCGATCGAACAGGCGTTGGTCCGGCTCAAACGCGACGGCGATGGCGAACCCGCCGACATGCCGATGTTCAATTTCAAGGAGTTCTGCTCGCTGATCGGCTTTGAAGACGTGTGGGACTTCGAACGCAAGTGGGGCGCGACCGGCGATGTGCAGTCACGGAATCACGCCGACAAGTAGGCATCGAGCGTCTCGTGAAAATGGCGAATGCGGCTTTCCTGATAGCGCGCCAGCGTTACGCCCGGCTTGCGTGAGGCACGCAAGCCCTTTTGGATGCGCATGAGGTTGTCGGTGTCCTGATCGGCCACCATCGCGGCCGAACCAAGCTCGGGCGCATCCGACCAGTTCTGGTCGGGGCCGAGCATCGTCATTTTTGCCGGCGCCGGGTGCGATCCGTCGGGCGCTTTGGAAAACAGGAACATGATCTCCATGATCGAGCTTTCGGGATCGTCGCCATTGGGGCGGAAGCGATAAGTGATCGGCAGGGCCTGGCCGCCCCACGGCACCATGTTGGGGAATAGCGTATATTCGATCAGGTCGAGCGATTCACTGTCTGAAAGCGCGGACATATCGCGCCCGATGCTGCGCGAAATCTTCTCTCGCGCGCGCTCAGCCAGCTTGCCGCGCGCGGTTTCGCCCTCACCCACCACAATCGGCCTGCCCGCGAAGAACGGCACGTCGCGGCGCATTTCCTCGATCGTGCGTTCGGCAGGAATGCCCTTCAGCGACGGTGACGGTACGCCCTGAACGCTTATCATGCGGCTGACGTGGCGCACCTCGGGCCACACATCGTACTGCGTGTTGGTATCGCCGTAATAGCCCATCACTTGCGGGTGCGCGATGCTGACATGGTACGCCTCGACGAAGGCTTCCATCGCCAGCTTCCAGTTGCACGGCATGATCTTGGCGACATGCGCCGCAACATAGCGGTCCTCCAGGTTGAACGACGCGAAGTGTTCGGGCAGGTTTTCGAGATAGCTTTCGAGCGGTTCGCAATCGGGATCGAAATTGACGAACACGAAGCCGCCCCAGATCCCCACTTTGGCTTCGGGCAGGCGCATCGCGTCCTTGTTTACATGCGGGAAATCCCATTGTCCGGGGATGATCGACAGCGTACCATCGAGCTTCCAGGTCCAGCCGTGGAACGGGCAGCGCAACTGGTTGACGCAGCCTCCTTCCGTGCGCAGCATCGTGCCGCGGTGCAGGCACGAATTGACGTAAGCGCGCACTTCGTCGGGCGCGGTGCGGATGACGATGAGCGAATCGTGAACGATGTCATACACGACGTGATCGCCGACGTTGGGGATGTGCTCGACGCGTGCGGCGAGTTGCCAGCATTTGCGCCAGACCTTTTCGACCTCCCGATCGTGCCAGTCCTTTGAAAAGTAGCGTTCGGCCGAGACATCGGCCGAGCTTTGGCCCTGCGCCGGGGATTCTGCACGCAGGACATCCGGTGCCGGATTGATGTCACCGGCGAACACCTCTTGAACCGAAGGTCCGGGGCGGCGGGCCGTAATGTCCATGCGTCTCTCCATTTGCGGCTCTGATGGCGTGCTGCTAGCGGAGATGCCGATGGATCAACTTGCGCACAAGCACCTTATGACGCTGGCACTCGACGTGGACTTCGCGTCGATGCTGGTCATCGGCAGAACCCCGGCCGGGCTGCGCCGCATCGCGCCGGTCACGGGCGGCCACTTTTCGGGCGAGCGGCTTGCGGGCACGGTGCTGCCGGGCGCCGATTGGGTGATCAACCGCCCCGATGGAGTGATGGTCATCGATGTGCGACTGGCCCTGAAAACGCACGACGGTGCCTTGATCTATGCATCGTACCAGGGCCGTTTCCTGGCTGGCCCCGACGCAATGGCACGGTTCGCCAAGGGCGCTTTGCTCGAACGACACGATTATTCGCTGGCCATCGCAGCCAGGTTCGAATGCGGCGATGATCGCTACGCATGGCTGAACAACGTTATCGCGGTCGGCACCGGCGAACAGACCCCGTCCGGGCCCATCTACAAAATCTTCGAAATCGGATAACCGGCCGACTACGGCAGGTTCGCGGTGGAAAACTGAAACCGGGTTTTCCGGGCGCAGTGTTCTTGTCGAGGCAAGCCTGGGGGTCCAAACCCGATCTGACGGTTGACGATCAGCTTGTCGCCCTTCGGGACCTGGCCGTCCTTGATGACGGGCGGCGCGATCAAGGGGCGATGTGGCGGTCGTTCAGCCGGATCGGGCCGGACAGAAGTGGCGCGTCCGCTGCTTCGCTTACTTCGATCCGGTAGCGTCCCGACTTGATTGTCCAGCCCCCTGCGTGCACGTCGTAACCGGCCAAAATCCTTGGCTCGGCAGTGATCCGAACCCGCTGGCTGGCACCGGGAGCGAGATCGACTCGTGCCCACCCGATCAACCGCCTGACCCCGCCGATTACCGCATAGACTTGCGGTGTCGCGATGCCGGCCCGCTGTCCCGAATTTGTCACCACGAAGCTTGCAACGACATTGCGACCGCCTTGCAACGTCAGTGTACCGAACGTGAAGCGGGTGTAGTTGAGCCCGTGCCCGAACGCGAACAGCGGGTGTGCCCGAGTGCGATCGTACCACCGATAGCCCATGTCGGCGCCTTCGGGGTAAGCCGCGTCGAATGGCGGCTGATCCTTGAACAAGTCGTAAATATCCTGCCCGTCCTGCCCTTTGACCAGTGTGCTTCCGGGCAGCCTCGGGTTCGGGGTCTGCGCCAGATTGCGCGGGAAGGTGATCGGCAGGCGGCCCGAGGGGTTGACCGCCCCGGTCAGCAGCCGCGCGATCGCCAGCCCGCCGCGCTGGCCCGGATACCACGCCGCCAGCACCGCGCCCGCCTTGTCGAGCCAGGGCATCGTGACCGGCCCGCCGGTTTCGAGCACCACCACGTTGCGCGGATTGGCCGAGGCAACCGCCTCGATCAGCGCGTCCTGCCGATCGGGCAGCGCCAAATCGGATACGTCCGCGCCTTCGGCGGTGGATTGTTCGGCGAAGACGATCGCGATGTCGGCGGAGTGGGCGGCGGCGGCGGCGCGTGCGGGATCGGTGCCGTCGTCGTACGTCACGGTGGCAGCGGGCAGAAGCTGGCGCAGCGCCGCAAGCGGGGCCGAGGGCGAGTAAAGACGGCGATGGTAGATCGGCTCGCCCGGCATCGCCAACGCCAGCGCCGCGCCGCCGACCGGGTTGACCTGCGACGATCCCCCGCCCTGCAGCACGCCCTTGTCGGCATGGCCGCCGACGACGAGGATGCGCTGCGAGCTCGCGGCGACGGGCAGCAGGTTCTCGCGATTCCTGAGCAGGACGATGCCTTGCTCGGCGATCGCCTGCGCCACGTCGCCGCCCTTGCTGTAGTCGATTTCGGCCTTCGCTTTCACCGGATCGGTGGTCACGCCGAGCGCGTTCATCGTGCGCAGGATGCGCAGCACCGCACGGTCGACATCGGTCACCGACAAGCGCCCATCGGCCAGCGCGTCGCGCAGTTTCTGGCCGAAGTATTGCGGGTCCATGGCAGAGGTGCCCGATTCCTGGTCGAGCCCGGCGCGCAGCGAAGCCGTGCTGTGGACCGCGCCCCAGTCGGACATGACCCAGCCGCGCCAGCCCCAATCACCGCGCAGCACGCGGTTGAGCAGGAACTGGTTCTCGCACGCGTAAACGCCGTTCACGCGGTTGTAGGCGCACATCACCGAGCCCGGTCTGCCGATCTCGATGCCGATCTCGAACGCCAGCAGATCGCTTTCGCGCATCGCCGCTTCGCCAAGATTGCTCGACACCACGGTCCGCCCGGTTTCCTGCGCGTTGAGTGCATAGTGCTTGATCGTCGAGACGATGCCGTTCGATTGCACGCCACGGATGGCGTGGCCGCCCAGCGTGCCGGCGAGCAGCGGATCTTCGCCAAGGTATTCGAAGTTGCGACCGTTGCGCGGTTCGCGCACCAGGTTCATGCCGCCGGCGAGCAGCACGTTGAAGCCCTTGGCTTTGGCTTCGGCGCCCATTGCCGCACCCGCACGCTCGATCAGGCCCGCGTCCCAGGTCGAGGCCATTGCCGCGCCCGAGGGAAACGCGGTCGCAACATCGCCGGCGCGCATCACCGCGCCCAGGTTGGCAACGCCCAGGCTGGCGTCGCTTTCGGCGAGGTAGGGTATGCCCAGCCTGGGGATGCCCGGCACGTAGCCGGCCCCGAGCGTGAGCGTGGCCGGGCGCTGCTCGGGCGGACAACAGGAACGGCATCCGCCCGAGCAGCAGCGTCAGCTTCTCGTCCAGCGTCATGCGCTTAAGCATGGCCGCAGCCCACGCGTCGGCCGTCGCTTCGCAGCCGGCGCAAGCGGGCGGCGCGGCTTGCGCAGTCGTCGCCAGCAGCGCCGCTATGGCGGCCAGCAAGATCGATCGGGCTTGGTTCATCGGTTGTTCTGGCTTCGCGTTGGTTCGGCTTTCAATCGGCCGCAGATTCGGCCCCAGTTTCCGGCCCAGATTCGGGCGCACCCGCTTCGCTGATCGCACCGGGATCGTGTGCGAGCAAGTCGCCGGGCTGGCATTCGAGGACGCGGCAGATTGCTTCCAGCGTCGAAAAGCGGATCGCCTTGGCCTTGCCGGTCTTGAGGATCGACAAGTTGGCAAGCGTGGTATCGACCCGCTCGGCCAGTTCGGTCAGGGTCATGCGCCGCTGGTACAGCAAGTCATCGAGCTTGACGACGATCGCCGTGAAAAATGGCTGATCGCGGTGTCTCGGTGAAAGCCGTGCAGTGCGCTGCCAGTCAATCACGCCTGATCACACAGCGGAACCCGATGTGGCAGGTCGATGTATCGACCGGCTGCGCATAGCGCGCCGACGGTCGATAACGCTGGCAATAGTCTGCTGCGCACAAGTGCGAACCGCCCTTGAGCACTTTGCGCGGCACGCGGATCGGGTCTTTCCTGACGATGCTGCCTCCGCGCGTTCCACCACGCGGGTTGGCGGGAATGCAGCACGATCCGCCGTGCTTTTTCTCCGCCCTGGGCTGGGCGAACCAGTCGTCGGTCCATTCCCACACGTTGCCGATCATGTCGAACAGGCCGAAGCCGTTGGCCGGAAAGCTGCCGACCGGCGACGTGCGCAGCCAGCCGTCGGCGAGGCTGTTGGCGTGGGGAAACGCGCCATGCCAGTAGTTTGCCAGCATTGCGCCGTGCGGGGCCAGTTCGTCACCCCAGGCATAGTCCGCGCCGTCTAGCCCACCCCTCGCGGCGAATTCGAATTCGGCCTCGGTCGGCAAGCGCTTGCCCGCCCACTCCGCATAGGCCAGCGCATCGGCATGGGCGACGTGGACCACCGGATGATCCCCGAGTTCCGCGATCGAGCTGCCCGGCCCCAGCGGCGCGTGCCAGTTGGCGCCGATGCGAAAGTCCCACCAGTAGACCGAAGCAGGGTCGACGGGCCCGTCGGTCGGTTCGAACACCAGCGATCCGGGTTGCGCCAGTTCGGGCAGAAGGCCGGGATAGTCGCGCGGATCGGGCGCAATCTCGGCAACAAACAGGAGCAATTTGCGGCGAAAGCGCAAGACAGCGCCGACCAACATTGCGAATTTAACCACGGCCGAGTGTGATTCGCGATGCGGAGCAATTAGACTCAAGCGACGCTCGCCGACAGCACCCAGTAGCCATTCTCGCCATGCGCAAGCCGCTGTCGCCAACCGGAAGTGACCAACTGATTTCGCCGAATTCCCACAGGGCCGCCACAAATTTTATGTAACCGAGGAGTAACCTTTTGAGAAAATTCGACCGAAGCTTGTGTGGAAAAAGCGCCAATTTATCCATATAAAACAATGGTGAGCCCTGCTGGGTTCGAACCAGCGACCTACTGATTAAAAGTCAGTTGCTCTACCGACTGAGCTAAGGGCCCCTGCGTCCTTGATCGGCGCCTCGGGAGCGGCGCGTGCGATCACCTAGTGGCGGGGCGGCGGCGGGTCAAGCGTGCGGCGAGATGCCCGATCGTGAGGCCGGTGAGTGGGTCGCGCCAGGTTCGCGCCACTTGTCGCGCGGGCATGACCACGAAATCGCGTTGGCGAAACGCCGGGTGGGGGATAGCCAAGGTGCGCGAGTGCCACGTGCCGCCGCTCCACAGCACGATGTCGAGATCGAGCACGCGCGCCGACCAGCGCTGGCCCCGCGCGCGACGACCGAAATCCTGTTCGATCGCCTTGAGCGCGGCGAGGCAGGCCGGCGGGTCCAATCGGGCTTCAACGATCGCGACGGTATTGGCATAGCGGCGCAGCGAAGGGCCGATCGGCGCGCTGATCATGACCGGCGCCGCGCTGACCACATGCAGGCCATGGCTTCCCAGCGCGCATAAGGCTGCTCCGATGACATTGCGCGGCTTTCCAAACCTGGCGTGCCTGCGGTTTGAGCCCAGCGCGACCAGGTAGTTCTGCGGCGGGCGCTCACCTCCGGCGGCGGGCATGCGTTAGAGGTCTTGCGCCAGCCGCGCGTAAAGCTCGGGCCGGCGGTCGCGGAAAAAGCCCATGCCGGCACGATGCGCACGCGCCGCGCCAAGATCGAGTGTGGCCAGCAGCACGCCGGTTTCGGCCGCGCCGTATTCGGCCAGGAAATCGCCCCACTGGTCGGTGATGAAGCTGTGGCCGTAGAAGGCCTGGCCATTTTCCTCCGATCCGATGCGGTTGGCGGCGATCACCGGAAGGCAGTTCGAGGCGGCATGGCCCAGCATCGCGCGACGCCAGATGCGGCTGGTGTCGAACCCTGAATCATACGGTTCAGAGCCGATCGCGGTCGGATAGAACAACGCTTCGGCGCCCATCAGCGCCATCGCGCGCGCGCATTCCGGGTACCACTGGTCCCAGCACACGCCCACGCCGATGGTGGTGCCGAAGACGTTCCACACGCGGAAACCGGTGTTGCCCGGGCGGAAATAGTACTTTTCCTCGTAGCCGGGCCCGTCGGGGATGTGGCTCTTGCGGTAGGTGCCCATCACTTCGCCGTCGGGCCCGATCATCGCCAGCGTGTTGTAGTAATGCTGCCCGTCGCGCTCGAAGAAGCTGGTCGGGATGGCCACGCTGTGCGCCTTCGCCAGCTTCTGCATCTCGCGGACCGAGGCGCTTTCATCCAGCGTTTGCGCCAGCGCAAAGCGGGCTTCGTCCTCGGTCACGCAAAAGTACGGCCCGGCAAACAGTTCGGGTGGCAGGATCACTTGCGCGCCGGCTTTCGCGGCCTGTTCGACCAATGCGGCCACCGCCGCGATATTCTCGGATTCGTGCGGTGATCCGAGCGGGAGTTGCAGTGCAGCGACGGTCAAGGTGGTCATTTCGGCCATCTAGCGAAATCACGTCGCAATTCCTATCTCCCTCGCCAGACAGTTGGAAAAGGCGACAAGATGGCTGAAGCAATTTTCGCAGGCGGGTGCTTCTGGTGCACCGAGGCGGTGTTCCGCATGGTCGACGGCGTGAGCCAGGTCGAAAGCGGTTATATCGGCGGCAGCGTGCCCAACCCGACGTACAAGGCGGTGTGTTCGGGCAGCACAGGCCATGCAGAGGCAATCCGGGTCACTTTCGACCCCGCTGTGGTCAGCTTGCACGATCTGCTCGACATGCACTTCGCAACGCATGATGCGACGCAGCTCAACCGCCAGGGCAACGATGTGGGCACGCAGTACCGCTCGGCGATCTTCCCGCTGGATGACACTCAACGCGCCGAAGCCGAAGCCGCGATCGCGCGCGCGCAGGCCGATTCGACCAAGCCGATCGTCACCACCATCGAAGGCCCGGCAACGTGGTATCCGGCCGAGGATTACCACAAGGAATACTGGGATGGCGAAGGCCAGCGCAATTCCTACTGCATGGCAGTGATCCCGCCCAAGCTGGCCAAATTACGCAAGGGCTATGCGGCGCGGGTCAAGGCCTGACGCCAGGCAAGGCTTCGGCAAGACCTGCGCGCTAACGTCCCGGAAACACCGCCGGAATCACCGCCGGGAGGACAGCTTGGACGACTTGCCCGATCGAAATCGCCCCGCCCGCCGGTTGTTCGCTGCCATGGGTGCGGCGCTGATTGCCTACGCTGCGCTGATCGCGTGGACCGGCCGCATCACCGTGTCATCGAAGCATGGTCCGCCGCATACTTACACCGGGCCCGAAGCGCTGCCCTGGGCGGCATTGACCGCGTGCTTCGGCCTCGCCTTGTTCGGGCCGCTATTCGCCCGATCGAGCCTGATCGCAAGTTGGATGACCTTGTGGATCGTCGCGGGCATCGCGGTGGTGCTGGTGCCCGCCTACTGGCCCTGATCGCGCTATGGAACGGCCCGCCAGCGCGCCACGAAAAAGCCGTCGAGCCCGCCCGCCTCGGCCAGCATGCCCGGATCGGTGCGCAGCCAGCCTTCGGCAGTGGGCTGCAATCCGGCCGGAAGTTCGTCCGCGCCGATCGGGTCGGGTTGCAGCGATGCCATTTCCGCCGCCTGCGCCTCGCCCTCTTCGGGTTCGAGCGAGCACACCGCGTAAACCAGCCGCCCGCCCGGTGAAAGCCATTGCGCCGCCCGGTCCAGCAACGCCTTTTGCAGCGCACCGGTCTCGTCCAGCCGCACCAACCGGTGCAGCACATCGGGGTGGCGGCGGCAGGTGCCCGTTGCGCTGCACGGCGCGTCGAGCAGGATCGCGTCGAAGCGCATGTCCGGCTCCCACGTCAGCGCATCGGCCAGCACAACGTCTGCTTCCAGCCCGGTGCGCTGGAGATTGGCGCGCAAGCGCTCCAGCCGCTTGATAGATTTGTCGAGAGCGGTGACCTTCCAGCCCGCCGCCGCAAGCTGCATCGTCTTGCCACCGGGCGCGGCACACAAGTCTAGCGCCGTCCGCCCCTCACCCGCGCCCAGCAGCTTCGCCGGCATCGTAGCGGCCAGGTCCTGCACCCACCACGCACCTTCGGCAAAGCCCGGCAATCCTTCGATCCGGCCGGCGCGAGCCACGCGAACATGGCCCGGCGCCAGCGACACACCACCCAGCTTTTCGGCCCAGGCAGCGGTTTCCGCGGAATCGCGCAAGACCAGATCGAGCGGCGGCGGTGCGGCCAAGGCCCGGGCAATCGCATCGACCCGATCGGGCCAGGCCTCGCCCCAGCGCAGCGCCACCGATTCGGGCAAAGTCGGACATTCGGGCAGGCGCGCTGCATCCTTCAACACTGCCGAGAACACGCCGTGTGCCAGCCGGCGCGGACCGCCGGTCAGCAGCGGCAGGCAGGTTGCCACCACCACGTGGCCGGGCATGTCGAGCCGCAGCGCCTGCACCAGCATCAGCCGCAGCACGCCGCGCGCCTTGGCGTCATCACCCAGCGGCAGCTTGGTCTGCGCATCGATCAGCATGTCGAGATCGGCCATCCAGCGCAGCGCTTCGGCAGCAATCGCCAAGGCCAGCGCGCGATCATCGCCGCGCGTCAGCCCCTGGCAGGCGGTGGGTGCAGCCTGGTCGAGCGCCTCGCCGCGGCGCAACACCGCATCCATCAACCGCAATGCCGCGCGGCGCGCGGGCATTCCCGGGACGTCTTCCGGCGTGAGTTTGGCTGGCGATGCGCTGTATCTTGAGGGCTGGTCCATCGGCGGCCTATCGGCGGTCATGCCCTAAATGGCAATTGCGCAACGCAGGAAGCCGCCCCATCTTGTGCCGATGAGCAAGACCGACCCAACGACCCGCGCCACGCAGCGCCCGGCAGAGTTCCAGCGCCCTTCGCACTGGACCACCACCCCCGCCCCTGAACCGCGCGCAATCGAACCGAGCGAAGACCCGGATGGGCTCAGTCCCACGCGCTTCGGAGACTGGGAACGCAACGGGATCGCCATCGATTTCTGATGGTGTTACATGGCTTTAACGCTGATTGATCGTGCGCAATTCGGGATGATGCCGCTCGATATGGCGGCGGATGATCTTCAGGTTGATACTGTTCGACCGGAACAGGAAGTCGAGCGCATCGCCCAGCAGCGGCACCGCACCCAGCGCGAAGTCGAATGCGACATTGGCGCTCATCCGCATCAGCTTCCACTTCGGCACGCCCAGCAGCCGCGCTTCGAAAACGATCCAGGCGCCCATAGCCGCAGTGATCGCATCGCCCGCAACCGGCAACAGGCCGATGATCGCATCGAGCCCGACCCTGCGGTTGGTACCCGGAATAACGAACGCGCCTTCAAGCAGGCGCTCCATCCATTCGATGCGCTGCAGGATGTCGGCCGGGCCGGTGCCCAGGCCTGGCACATCCAGCGGCATGCGCCCAGGTCGAACGGGAAGCGGTCGGATCGGAACGGGCCGCGTGGGAGTGGGTGTCATGCCCCTTACTTGGGGAGCGTCGCCAGCGGCGGCAAGGGGTGCCAGCCGAGCGGGTTGGGCGCGAACCCCGTCACCGAATTGCGCACCAGCGACCAGCGCAGCGGCCGCGCGATCGGGATGAAGCTGTTGGTTGCGGTGATTTCGGCTTCGGCTTCGGCCAGCAACGCTGCACGTTGCTGCGGATCGCGGGTGCGCCGCGCTTCTGCCACGCGCGCATCGCCGGCCGGGCTGCAGACGATTTTCACCACTTCGCAACCCAACTGGTTGAGGAACCAGCTTGCGCTGGCATAAGTCGCCACCCGATCGACCAGCCGGATTTCGGCGGGTGCGTTGGCGCTCACCGGGTGAATGCCGATGCCGATGGCGCCCCAATCCGAGCGCAACCGATCAAGCACGCGTTGCGAGCCGGTGCCTCCCGGCGTCGCCACGCGCAGCACTGCCAGCGCGTGGCCGCCGTTCTTCCAGATGGCAACCCGCGCGGCCGCTGCGGCGCGCCGCTGCGCAAAGTTGAGCGACTGCCAGCGTTCACCGATCGTGCCGAGATCACCCTGAACCTGAGGCGAGACCAGCCGCGAGGTCGCCGCCCACCCGCCGATGTTGAATGCACCAAGCAAGGTCTCGCGATCGATCGCCATCGCCAATGCCTCGCGATTGGCCGGATCACCCAGAAACCCTTCGTCGGTTTCGAATCGCAGGCCATAAAGCCCCATCACCGGATCGAGTTGCACATTGCCGCGCGTCAGCCCGCCCGCGCCGGCCAGCGGCAGGCTGTCGACGGTTCCGCCCAGCACCGCATCGACAAAGCCATCGTTGAACCGCGCAACGGCGTGACTGGCATCGGCCAGCGTGATCGACAGCTTGCGCGTCCGGCTGGCGAAATCGGGATCGATCGGCAACCCGCGCCGTTCGGGCGGCAGCAGGTCGAGCGTCACTTGCCGCGCGGCGCCTTTCGCGGTCATCGGTCCGCTACCCCGCCCGTTATAGACCAGCCCCAGTTCGGGCTGCGCGAGCAGCGCCAGCAGATCGGGCATCGGCGCCGCCAGGTCGATTTCGATCACCCGACCAGCCATCACGCGAACTTCGGTGATGGCCGCCAGGTCCGCACCCAGTGCCGAGCCACGCAAACCCGCCAGCGTCCGTCGCAGCAGCACCGCTGCTGTGTCGGCGGTGATCGGCCGGCCATCGGGCCAGTTGCCGTCACGCAGCCGGAAGATATAGTTTTCGCCATCATCGGTGACGACCCAGCGATCGGCCAGCGCGGCCACGACCCGGCCTTCGGCATCGAACCCGACCAGCCCTTCGGTGGTGGCAGCGCGAAGCATCGGGCCGGCCTGAGCAAGCGACGGCTGGCCTGCGTAAGGCCGCGATGACGCCAGTTGCGCGGCCAACCCGTCGCCGATCAGCGCAATCGGCAGCGCACCACCATCGGCACGGCCGCATCCGGCAAGCGCAAGCGTGCCGATGCATGCAAGAACCGCCGTGGGCGCAAGCTGGAAAAGCCGGGGCATCGACAGGCAGACTAGTGCGGCTTGCGGCGCGGGTCACGCCCGCAACCGCATCGCCCTGCGGAAAAGATCACGATGGGATGCCGGCGGCAACAAATACGAACAATCAGGCGGCGGTCGCCGTTGGCGCGGTCAGACCTTGCGCATCGGTCCCGCGGTATATGTGGCCACAGCGGGCTTGACGAAGCGCGGCGTGCCTTCGCCGGCAACCAACGGGCTGCGCGCCAGTTTGGGATCGATTTCGCTTAGAAATGCCACGCCGAAACGGTTGTCCTGCACCCACGCCACCACGCCTTCGACCCAGCCGAGATTGCGCAAGGCCACTTCGATCGCTTGGCCGCGCGTTACGCGCATATCACCTTCAGCCATCAAGCCCCCGGCCGAAAGGTTGCGGATCTTGGCGCGATATTCATCCGCCTCACCCACCCGGCGCACATCGGCGAGGAGGAAAAAGCTGTCGCGTCCGTCGTGGCGATGGTCTGCGTCAGTCACCTTCGTGGTTCGTCCTACTTGTCGCGAACGCCGGTCGAGCGGTCGTACTGCCGAGCGGCGCAACATGCGCCGTGCCAGCGATTCGGCATTTGCCCGCACCATTGCGACCAATTGCAGACCCGCTGATTCGCACGTGTTCTCTGCCCGTTTCCTAAAGCGGAACGGCAAACAAATGCTTAAACCGGAAAAGCTGGACGCGGCGGGTGCAAAACGAAATTCGCCTCTTTCGGCGAATGTCCAAAAAGACGCTCAGATGTCGCGGGAAATCTTTTCGCGGCGTTCATGCGCTTCTTGCGCTTCGACCGTCATCGTCGCGATCGGCCGCGCAATCAGCCGGCCGAGCCCGATCGGTTCACCGGTTACTTCGCAGAAGCCATAGTCACCTTCATCGATCCGGCGCATTGCCGAATCGATCTTGGCGATCAGCTTGCGCTGCCGATCGCGGGTGCGCAATTCAATGCTCCAGTCGGTCTCGCTCGACGCACGATCGTTGAGATCGGGTTCGCGCAAGGGGCCGTCCTGCAACGATTGCAATGTGCCAGCCGAAGCCGACAGGATCGACTTTTTCCATTCGAGCAGCAGCCGCCGGAAATAATCGAGTTGAGCCTCGCCCATGTAGGGCTCGTCGTCAGCCGGCACGTATTCGCCCGGCAGCGACCGTCGCGCTTTTGCCAGGATATCGATCTCATCGCCCAGTACCGAAGCCACACGGCTCCTCCCTAATCCAACCTTAGCGATACAAAACTCGTGCTGGCGACCGATCCTGTCGATCGCTCGCCCCGCCCTGCCGGTTATCCCGTCGGGTCACGGCATTGGCGCGGCCTATAAGTGGACCCACGGATCGGCACAAGCCATTCCTCGGTCCGCGGTTCGGCCAAAATTTTCTTCGCTTTCGCTCGATTTACCACCCCAGACTCAAGCGCAGCCGAACGTTGCGGTTTGAAGACACGCATCGCGCCCGTGAGGCGTTAACCATTTGTTGACCTTGATTGGAGAGGTTGCAGCAACGGCAAGGCGCATCGGCACCTTGCGGGGGACCCCACCGGCAGTGGTGGGCACTGTCAAAATCGCCACCGCAAGCGGTGGACAACTGGGGGTTGAGTAACATGGGTGATGCGTGGATCAGACTGGTTGGCGAAACGGGCGTTCGCGCCAATGCCACCTTTGCGGACGTCGATGCGGCCGGCATGACCGGTGACGATCTCGTCGTCGCGGCCTGCCTTGGCGCTGCCGCGCAAGGCGATACCAGCGCGCTGTTCGACCTGGGCGTGGTCTATTCGACCGGCAGCCACGGCGTGCCGAGCGACCTGGTCGAAGCGCACAAGTGGTTCAACCTGGCCGCAGTCGGCGGACACGAGGAAGCCGGATTCTGCCGCGCCGACATCTCGGATGAAATGACCGCGCGCGAAATCGCCGAAGCCCAACGCCGAGCGCGCGAATGGATCGCCGCCTCGCGCCGGGCTGCTTGAAAACTCTCTAAATCTTTTTGAACGGCGTGCGTTCACCCAGCCACATCTGGTCCTGAGCCACGCCCGCGCGTTCGCGTTCGAGGAAATCGGACACCGCGCTGCGGAAACCGGGGTTGGCGATGTAGTGCGCTGACCACGTTTGAACGGGTTCATAGCCGCGCGCCAGCTTGTGCTGGCCTTGCGCCCCCGCTTCGACGCGTTGCAGCCCCAATGCAATCGCGGCGTCGATCGCCTGGTAATAGCACAGCTCGAAGTGCAGGAACGGCTTGTCGACGATCGAGCCCCAATAGCGCCCGTACAGCGCATCGCCGCCGATGAAGTTGAGCGCGCCGGCAATCGCCTGGCGCCCATTTGATCCGGCCGCGAACGCCAGCACCAGCAGGATCTTGCCTGCCATCCGCTCGCCCAGCAGCGTGAACGCGCTGCGGGTCAGGTATGGCGTTCCCCATTTGCGCGCGCCGGTGTCCTGGTAGAACTGCCAGAACGCGTCCCAGTGTTCGGGCAGGATCGCATCGCCGGTCAGCGCACGGATCTCCACCCCTTCCTGCGCGGCGGCGCGCTCCTTGCGCAAGTCCTTGCGTTTGCGCGATGAAAGTGCTGCCAGAAACGCCTCGAAGCTATCATAGCCGCGGTTGACCCAGTGGAATTGCAAATCACTGCGCGGCAACCAGCCGGCCTTTTCGAACAGCGGCAATTGCGCCGGTTCGATAAAGGTCGCGTGCGCCGACGACAGTTCGTTCTGCTGACACATCGCCTCGGCCGCAGCGATCAATGGCGCGGCAAGGTCATCGCGCCCGCCCAGCAGCAACCGCGGTCCGGTGGCCGGCGTGAACGGCGCCGCGATCTGGAGCTTGGGGTAATACTGCCCGCCCGCGCGATGCCAGGCATCGGCCCAGGCGTGATCGAACACATATTCGCCCTGGCTGTGCGCCTTGAGATAAGCCGGCAGCGCGGCGATCGGGCGACCATCGGGGCCGTCGCCACCTGAACTGTCGATCGTGATCGGAACCGGGGTCCAGCCGCTCCTGCCGCCGACGCTGCCCGATTCTTCGAGCAATGTCAGAAAGGTGTGGCTCATGAACGGGTTGCTGGTCCCGGCCAGGGCATCCCAATCGGCTGCGGCAATCGCACCAACGCTATCGTGAATCCGCGCGCTAAAGCTCACGCGATCCCCTCACCTTCGGCAATCGGGGCATCGGCGTATCTTTCCGCGCGCTGGCGCAGGCGATCATCGCGCACCGTCCACGTCAGCAGCGGCAGCCCGCGCTTGCGCTGCTTGGCCGCCAGCTTGCTCGGCAGATCGCGCACGTCCCACGCGACAAATTCGGGCCGCGCCACCCACAACGTCATCCGCGTGCGCAAGGCGCGCAAGAACCGAGACTTGTCCCGCTCGCTCACCACCAGCCCATGCACGACGTGGTGCGAATGCGTGGCGAACCAGCGCGACACACGCGGATCGAAGCTCATCACCGCCACTGGCCCGCGATAGCCTTCGAGCACGCGCCGCACCGCAAGGCATAGCGGCGCCACGCGCAAGCCCTTGCGCGACTTGACCTCGATCAGCAGCGGCACGCGCCCGCCGACTTGCTGGAGCAGGCGCTGCAGGGTCGGGATGCCGTCGCTGGTGCCGCTCAACACGATCCGGCCCAATTGCGCAGCGCTGTGATCGATCACATCGCCGCTTTCGCCGGTCAATCGATCGAGTTCGAAATCGTGGAACACCACCGCCTGCCCGTCGCTGGTGCGCTGGACATCGCATTCGATGCCAAGGCCTTCCGCGATCGCGCGCGCAAACGCAGCGGGCGAGTTTTCAGGAACGCCGTCTGCACCATGCAGCCCGCGATGCGCATAATCCGCCTCGCGCAGCCACGCCACGCGTCCGGCCTCGGGCGGCCGGATCAGCCAGGCATCAAGTAGCGCGTAGAGCAAATATAGCATCGACTTCCACCGCCGCGCCGAGCGGGAGCACCGGCACGCCCACCGCGCTGCGCGCGTGCTTGCCCGCTTCGCCGAACGCCGCCACCATCAGTTCCGAGGCGCCGTTGGCGACTTTCGGCTGGTCGGTGAAATCGGCGGTCGAGGCGATGAAGGCGCCCAGCTTGACCACGCGTTCAACCCGATCGAGCGATCCGCCGAGCGCCGCCTTGACTTGCGCCAGCAGCATCAGCGCGCAAGCCTGCGCCGCCGCCTGGCCTTGCTCCAGCGAGACGTCCTTGCCCAGGGTGCCGCGCACCAGGTGCCCGTCGACAAACGGCAATTGGCCCGACACATGAAGCAAGCCACCCACCTCGACCGTCGGGACATAAGCCGCGACGGGTGCGGCCGCCTGCGGCAGAGTCAGGCCGAGTTCGGCCAGTTTCGCGGTTACGGCGTCGGTGATTTCGGGGGTCATCGCTTGGTCTCCTCGCTTGCGTCAATCGGGGCGCCGATGGTGTCGAGCAGCCACGGCAGCGCGTGTTCCCAGGTATCGATCCGCGCATGGGCGTGGCCGGCCAGATGCGCGCAGGAAATGTGCGGCGCCAGCAGCGGTTCGCCGCACAAATGCAGCCGCATGACCTCGGGGGTCAGTTGCCCGACCGAATCGTGGTGCTGCGGCAGATCGTCGATGAACACCGCGCGCGACGGCTGATATTCGTCGAGAATGGCTTTCAGCGCTGGACCCTTGGGCCCCTGGTTGGTGAACACGCGCAACGGCAGCCCGACATCGCGCAATTGCTGCGCCCGCGCTTCCTGGCGATGGTCGTTCAGATTGGTCAGGACCACCACGTCGGCGTGCTCGCCCAGCCGCGTCATGCTCTCGACCGCTCCCACGATCGGCTTCTGCCGATACATCTCGCTATCGAAGAAGCCGTTGAGAAGCTGCCAGATTTCCTTGGGTTCGACTTGCCCGCGCGCATCCCGATAGGTCAGTGCATTGCCCCAATCGCTGTTCTTCATCGAGAAATCGATACCGTGGACTTCGCCCAACCAATCGCGGAACGGTGCAACCATGTGCAGCAGCACCTCATCGCAATCGGTGATGACCAGCGGGCGGCTCACGACAAATGCTCCCGCGCGGTGGCGAACGATTGCGGCGCGACGTCGAGCGCGTCGGCCGCGTCGACGAGGTCATGCTCGTTGCCCAACAGGAAATCGAGCACCGCCCCAAGGATCGCAGGATTGCCAAGGCCCGAGCGCAGATCGTCGGGCGTGATCCCGGTCAAGGCCAGCAAACGATCAGCCCGCGAGGAATCGCCGAGTATCCAGCCGAGCGCGGAGAGCGCCAGCGCCTGCGGATCTGGGGAAGCCGGCTTCATCACATTTGCACCTGAGGCAGAGATTGGGAGGCAGAGATTGCCGGTTCCTTGATTGTCAGCGCCGTTCCGGGCCAATAGAGCACGGCATGCAGAGCAACACGCCCTGCTGGAAACGCGATGGCAAAAAGAATTCTGGTTGTCGAGGACAACGACCTCAACCGCAAATTGTTCTGCGATTTGCTCAGCGCCAACGGCTTCGCGGTCGAACCGGTGGCCGATGGGCGTGAAGCGATCGAACGCGCGCGCAATTTCGTGCCCAACCTGGTCATCATGGACATCCAGATGCCCAACATCTCGGGGCTGGAACTGATCGAGGCGATGAAGGCCGACAAGGACCTGCGTGCCATTCCCGTGCTGGCAGTGACGGCCTATGCCGGAAAAGGCGACGAGGAGCGCATCCGCGATGCCGGAGCGGAAGGTTACCTGGCCAAGCCGGTATCGATCGCGCCGTTCATGGTGGCGGTGCGCAAGCTGATTTGAGGCGAGCGATGGCGTTGCACCTGCATTGCAGGATCAGTGCGCGATGCTCAGATAGTAGACGCGTTCTGCCATGAAGGTCAGCACCGTGGCGCAAAGGCCGATCATGAAGATGCGATAGGCAAAGCCCAGGTAGCGGTACTTCTTGCGCTGCATGACCTGCCCGTTCTGGTAGATATCGTGCAGCATCGTGCGGAACACGGTCTCGTCAGAGTGCAGTTCGGACAGGATGGAATCGGTCCATTCGGCTTCGTCCATATAAGCGAAATATCCGAAGAACAGCTTGTTGGGATTGGCGCCCGCGGGGTTGCTCTTGCCCGGCCCGCTGATCGAGGGCAGCACCGCAAACACCGCGCAAAGCGCTGACAAGAAAGCGAAAAATGCCAGCACACCAAGCGGTAGCGGCAACGAACCGTTCTTCGCCTGGCCGACCGAGATCGTGAACACCAGGAAAGTGGCACCCATCAGGATCGACGCCTTGGCATCGGCCATCTGGCTCAGCGTCAGGTTGATCTGCTGTGAAGTGCGGACAAGATGGATCGCGTGGTTGGAAAACCCGGTCGGCGATGGCATCGATGGCGTTGCCAATGGACGCGCGGATGGTTCAACAACGGCGATCGGATCGGGCTGGTCTGCCACGTTTTCCCCCAGGGATGAATTGGTTGCAGCGCCCGATCGTTGTTGTCGCCCGAATGACACGAAACCGTAACACTTGACAAGCCGCTCGCACAGCCGCTTTTCGGCCGCATTTGTTCGGCAGTGGCGATCGATCAGCAGCCCCTGCCCTTGCAACACGGCACCGTGCGAATAAAGCAGCAGGCTGCGCTCAGGAGAATTTGACCAATGGATCGCGCCGCAACCGCCGCTCGCATCGCCGAAGTGATCGAACCCTTCAATAAGAAGGCCGTAACAATCGACGATTCCACGTCTTTCGCCGGCGATCTCGAATGGGACAGCCTGACGGTGATGGACTTTGTCGCCGCGATCGAGGACGAATTCGACATCATCATCACAATGAACCAGCAGGCCGAAATCGAGACTTACGGCCAGTTGATCGACTCTGTCGTCAACCTGCAGGGCTGAAGGAAAACCGATGAGCGAAGGTATCGACGAAGTAGACCGTCCGGTCATGCCGACAGGCGAAAAAGGCGATCTTTTCAGCAAGTTCGATGGGCTGATCGAACAGCGCCGTGCACTGCTCTCGGCCGGCATGGAAGACCCGTTCGGGCTGGTCATGCAGCGCGTGCTGTCGCCCACCGTGGCGGTATGCAACGGGCGCGAAACCATCCTGCTCGGCACCTACAACTATATGGGCATGACCTTCGACCCCGACGTCATCGCGGCGGGCAAGGAGGCGCTCGACGATTTCGGCGCTGGCACCACCGGAAGCCGGGTGTTGAACGGCACTTATGCCGGTCACAAGGCGGTCGAACAGGCGCTCAAGGACTTCTACGCCATGGACCATGCCATGGTGTTTGCCACCGGCTACCAGGCCAACCTGGGCATAATCAGCACGATCGCCGGCAAGGGCGATTACATCGTGCTCGACATCGATAGCCACGCCTCGATCTGGGACGGGTGCAAGCTGGGCGATGCCGAAGTCGTGCCGTTCCGTCACAACGACATCGAGGCGATGGAAAAGCGCCTCAAGCGCATCCCCGAAGGGGCGGGCAAGCTGGTGATCCTGGAAGGCGTCTATTCGATGCTGGGCGACATCGCGCCGCTGACGGAAATGATCGCAATCGCCAAGGCCAATGGCGCGATGGTGCTGGTGGATGAAGCGCATTCTATGGGCTTCATCGGCCCCAACGGCCGCGGCGTGGCCGAGGACCAAGGCGTGTTGGACCAGGTCGATTTCGTGATCGGCACGTTTTCGAAGTCGGTCGGCACGGTCGGCGGCTTCTGCGTTTCCAACCACCCCAAGTTCGAGATCATGCGGCTGGTGTGCCGGCCTTACGTGTTCACCGCCAGCCTGCCGCCGAGCGTGGTCGCCACCGCCGCCACCTCGATCCGCAAGCTGATGCACGGATCGAACAAGCGCGCGCACTTGTGGGAAAATTCGCGCACGCTGCACAAAGGGTTGCGCGAAATGGGCTTCAAGCTCGGCACTGAAACCCCGCAAAGCGCGATCATCTCGGTGATCATGCCCGATCTGGAGCGCGGTGCGGCGATGTGGGAAGCGCTGCTGCACGAAGGGCTCTACGTCAACCTGGCGCGCCCGCCGGCGACGCCCGCAGGCATGACCTTGCTGCGCTGTTCACTCTGTGCCGAGCATACGGCCGAACAAGTCCAGACGATCCTCGGCATGTTCCAGTGCGCCGGGGCGAAAGTCGGGGCGATCTGACGGGGGGTTTGTGATGCGAATGAGGACGATCGTCTGGATCACATCGGTCGTCCTGTTGGCTGGGTCGTTGCCCGTCGTCGCGCAGGACCTGCATGGCGACGAGCACCACGATCACGCCGCGACGAGCGCAACGCATTCGCATGACGATGATATTGCGCCGAAAACCGCCACGCTGCTCCCTGGCTACGGCGGCGGCGGTTTCACCATCAGCACCAAGGTGCCGGCCGCGCAGGCGTTCTTCTCCAACGGCATGGAACTCGGCGCGGCGTTCGCGCACACTGCGGCAACCAAGGCGATGCACGAAGCGTCGCGGCTCGACCCGGCTTGCGCGATGTGCCGATGGGGTGAGGCTCTGGTAGCCGGGCCCACGATCAACTTCGGCAAGGACGCTGATGAGCGCAAGGCACTGGCGAAGCTGGTCGATGAGGCCGCACGCTTGGCGAAAACAAGCGGCACCGCGCGCGAACGCGATTTGATCGCGGCGCTTTCGCTGCGTTACCGGCCCGGCGCAAAAACCTTCGACCACGACCAGGCCTATGCCGCGGCAATGCGCACCATGGGGGCCAAATACCCTGGCGACGACGCGATTGCGGTGCTTGCTGCCGATGCATTGCTGGTCACGGTTTTTGCGCCCGAGCATCCCGGCGACGTGCTGGAATTCGACCATAAGCCGCTCGATCAGGCCATCGCGCTGATCGAAACCGTGCTGCGGCGCAGCCCCGATTTCACCCCCGCGATCCACTTCTACATCCACGCCGAGGAAGTGCTCGATCAGCCCGAAAAGGCCGAGCCTTACGCCGACAAACTCGCCGCGCTGGCGCCGAATGCCAGCCACCTGGTGCACATGCCCAGCCACACCTTCTATTGGCTGGGCCGCTACCAGGAAGCGGCGGACACCAACTGGCGCGCGGTCGAGATCGGCAAGGCCAATGCTGCGCGGCTGGGGCTGGCGCCACCGATGGGTGTGTGGGGGCTGCCATACCACGCGCACAACGTGATCTTCGGGCTCTGCGGCGCGCTGATGGCGGGCGACTCGCGCATGGCGCTCAACCTCGCGCGGCCGCTTGTCGAACGTTCGGCTAGCGAGGCCGAGGCGCCTCCGGCAGCGCAATTGCTGTCGGCCTCGGGCTATTTCGCGTTGGCCCGGTTCGACGATCCGGCTTCGGTGCTGGCGTTGCCCGAACCGAAAACACCCTATCTCAAGGCGGCGCGTCACTATGCGCGCGGTGAGGCCTATTTGTGGTTGCGTGATCTGGCTGGCGCAAAGGCCGAAATGAAGGCGATCCCCGAGAAAATCGGCGACAAGCCGGTCAAGGGCGATTGGGAGCACGATAACCGCGCGCCCGAAGCGATGCTGGCGATCACCCGCAAAGTGCTCGAAGGCCGGATCGCGATGATCGAGGGCCGGCCGGCGGAGGCCGCCAAACTGTTCGGCGCGGCGGCTGATCTTGAAGAAACCCCCGATTTCCGACGCTTCTCCGACCCGCCCGCGTTCTGGTATCCGGTGCGGCGCGATGAGGCTGCGGCATTGCTCGCCAGCGGCGATGCGCTGGCTGCGCGACGCGCCGCGCAAGCCTCGCTTCGATTGCGGCCGCGCGATCCGGTGGCGATGGCCGTGCTGGCCCGGGCCGAGGGCGCCCTACCCCCGGTGCATTGATCGTCAGGCTTGCGCGGTTGCGGTTGCCGGGGCGCAATTCGACGCCTTCTTGCCACCGTGGCCGAGCATCGTCACCGCCAGCACGCCGCCCACTACCGCCACCACGAAGCCCACGACCACCCACAGCAAATACTTGTCGATGAACGCCTTGATCGGCGCGCCGAACAGGCGGAACAGCACGCCCACGATCATGAAGCTGATCGAGCGCGAAATCAGGCTGGCCGCCAGGAACATGCCCAGCGGCATGCCGATGAAGCCGGCGGTGATCGTTATCAGCTTGTAGGGGATCGGCGTTGCGCCCTTGGCGACGATGATCAGGAACCCCGCCTGCCCGCGCAGCAGGCACACCGCTTCGGGAAACGACTTCGACAACCCGAGTAGGTCGATCAGCTTCTGGCCGACGCTGTTGAACAGCAAGTGCCCGACTTCGTAGCCCAGCAATCCGCCGGCCACCGAAGCGATCGTGGCAATTGCGGCAAACCGCAGCGCCTTTTTCGGTTCGGCCAGGCACATCAGCCCGAGCAGTGGGTGCGGCGGCACTGGAAACACGCTCGCTTCGAGGAACGCGAACAGCGCCAGCCACCATTCGGCGTGCGGATGGGAGGCCTTGGCCAGCGTCCAGTCATACAAGCGGCGAAGCATGGGCAAGGAAATCCTCGGGCAAATGGCAATTGTGCGCGCCTTAAGCGACCGGCCAGGGATGTGCCAGCATTCTTGATGAACCTATATGGCACTTTTTGATTGACATCGTCACGCTCATTGGTTAGAGAAGACGAACATCACGAAATGCCGAGTCGCCCCACGGGCTGGCCGGCACCGCACCCTTTCGGATATTCCTTCATGACCACACCCGAAGCCGGGGCGCCCGCGCCCCAGCGGCGCGTTATCGCGCCGCGCAACTGGCGCGACCAGTTCCTCGCGCTGCTGGCCGAGACGGCGAACGTCAGCCACGCCGCGGCGCAAGCAAAGATCAGCCTCAGCCACGTCTACAAGATCCGTCGCGAGGACCGCGGCTTTGCCCGCGCCTGGCAGGCGGCGCTGTGCGAGGGCTACGATAACCTCGAAATGGCGCTGCTAAATCGCTTGCTGGCCGGCGAATCCAAGGATGGAGATGGCAAGAAGTACGACAACGCCACCGCCTTCCGCTTGCTGACGGTACACAAGGACAGCGCATCACGAGAACGGGCGCAACGCGAGAACGAGAGCGAGGAAGAAATCCTGGCCTCGATCGACGCCAAGCTCGCGGCGATGCGCGCTCGGGAGAAACAAGCGACCGCCTTGCTCACGCCAATCGTGACCGGACCGGATGACATTGATGGCACCGTTGCCGATGGCGGATGATCCGCTGCCCCGCATGGGTGATGCAACACGCGCTGCCTTTCTGTCACTCTTGTCGCGCGATGAACTCGACCGATCGCGCTGGCACTGGTCGCTTTGGGCACGCAAGGAACAATTGCCCCCGCCGGGCGACTGGCGGGTCTGGCTGATCCTCGCCGGGCGCGCCTTCGGCAAGACCCGCGCGGGTGCCGAATGGGTTCGCATGATTGCCCGGACCAATCCCGATGCGCGGATCGCGTTGATCGGCGCCTCGCTGGGCGATGCGCGCGCGGTGATGGTCGAGGGTGAAAGCGGGCTGCTCTCGGTGGGCGCACCCGATCGCGCGCCGAAATTCGAACCGTCGCTGCGGCGGCTGACGTGGGACAACGGGGCACAGGCGACGATCTACGGAGCGGCTGAGCCCGAAGCGCTGCGCGGACCGCAGCACAGCCACGCCTGGTGCGATGAACTGGGCAAGTGGGACGTGTCGGGCAATCGCGCAGAGCGATGCTGGGACAACCTGTTGCTGGGGCTTCGGCTGGGTGAAGACCCACGCATCCTGGCCACGACCACGCCGCGCGCGGTGCCGTTGCTGCGTCGCTTGCTAGCCGAAGAGGCGAGCGGCGACGTGATCGTGACGCGCGGTGCGAGCCGCGCCAACATTGCCAATTTGCCGCGCAAATTCTTGAAAGACATGGAGAACACCTACGGCCAGAGCGCGCTCGGCCGGCAGGAACTGGAGGGCGAGATGCTCGATGACCTGCCCGGCGCGCTGTGGACGCGCGCCATGTTCGAGCAGGCCCGCGTAGCGCGTGTTCCGCCGATGAAGCGCGTGGTGATCGGGGTGGACCCGCCCGCCAGCGCGCACGGCGATGCTTGCGGAATCGTGGTTTGCGGGCTGGGTGATGATGGGCTGGCTTATGTCCAGGCTGACCTAACCGTCGAAAAGGCCAGCCCCGAACGCTGGGCGCGCGCCGTGTCCAATGCTTCGGCAATCTGGCAGGCCGATCGCGTGGTGGCCGAAGCCAACCAGGGCGGTGCGATGGTCGGCAGCGTGCTGCGCGCGGCCAATTCGGCGCTGCCGATCAAGCTGGTTCACGCCCGCCACGGCAAGGGCGCGCGGGCTGAACCGGTGGCGGCGTTGTACGAGTGCGGACGCGTGCGGCACGCAGACATGTTTCCGCAGCTCGAGGATGAATTGTGCGGGCTGATGGTGGGGGGCGAATATCGCGGCCCCGGCCGTTCGCCCGACCGTGCCGACGCCTGCGTGTGGGCGCTGACAGAACTGATGCTCGGCGGTGCCAGCGAACCGCGCGTGCGGCTCGCTTAAGCACCACGAACGCCTGACTTTTAACCGAAAGGGTTTCCATGTCGTTTTTGCAGTCGCTTGCGGCCGCCTTCAAGGGCGTGCCCGCAGCCGAGAGGCCGCCACTGGCGCGCAGCTTCGTTTCGCCGTGGCAGACCGCCGATTGGCGGGGTGGCGATGCGCGCGCGCCGTTCCATTACAACACGGCGGTGCGCGCGGCCTACTTGCGCAATCCGGTGGCGCAGCGCGCGGTGCGGCTGGTGGCCGAGGGGATTGCCGGAGCGCCGCTGAGCGCGTCCGATCCTGCGCTGATGGCGCTGGTGGCGGAAACCAGCGCAGGGCAGACATTGCTCGAAACGCTGGCGAGCCAGGTGCTGCTGCATGGCAATGGTTATGTGCAGGTGTTGCGCGATGACTTCGGCCGGCCAGCCGAATTGTTCGCATTGCGGCCCGAACGGATCACGATCCAGCCCGACGCCAATGGCTGGCCGGCGGCTTATGCCTATCAGGTTTCGGACCAGCGGCTGGTGATCCCGGCGACCGATGATTTCGGCCGGGTCAACATCATCCATATCAAGGACTTCCATCCGATCGACGATCACTACGGCGTCGGGTGCCTGGCTGCGGCGGACGAGGCGGTGGCGATCCATAACGCTGCCGCTGCGTGGAACCTGGCGCTGCTGGAAAATGCGGCGCGGCCTTCGGGGGCGCTGGTTTACGATCCGGGCGAGCCCGGCGCGGCGTTGACCGCCGACCAGTTCGATCGGGTCAAGGAAGAACTCGCCACCGCGTTTGCAGGGCAAGGCAACGCCGGGCGGCCGATGCTCTTGGATGGCGGGCTCAAGTGGCAGTCGATGTCGATGTCGCCCGCCGACATGGATTTTGCCACGCTGAAGGCCGCCGCCGCGCGCGACATTTCGCTGGCCTTCGGGGTGCCGCCGATGATGCTCGGCCTGCCGGGCGACTCAACTTACAACAATTACCGCGAGGCCAACCGCGCGCTGTGGCGGCTGACGATCCTGCCGCTGGCTTCGAAACTGCTCTCCGCGCTGACCGAGGGGCTGGTCGATGCATTTCCAGAAGCGAGCGTCACGGTCGATCTCGATCGTGTGCCCGCGCTGGCCGAGGACCGCGAGATGCTGTGGGCTCAGCTTACCAAGGCCGATTTCCTGACCCGCGACGAAAAGCGCGCAATGCTGGGAATCCCGCCTGACAACCAGGAGCCAGGAACATGAGCGCGCCGCAACCATCCGCCGCCAACCGCCCGATGAGCAACGAGGACATGCTCGCCCGGCTGATCGCGCAGGCCGAAGGATCGGGCTGCGAAATGGTGACCTTGCGCGCCATCGTAGAGGAAGCGTGCGACCTCGGCGCCGCGAGGGTGCTCGATCGGATGGGGTTGTCCGATCCCTCGGCGCATCAGGACCTGACCGAATTGCGCGAATTGCTGCGCGCCTGGCGCGACGCCAAGGCGAGCGCGTGGAAGGCCGCGATCGAATGGGTCGTGCGGCTGGCGCTGGCCGGGCTGCTGTTCGGCATCGCAGTGCGGCACGGCTTTTGGGATCTGGTCAAGTGAGCGGCGCGGGCGATCCCCCCGCCGTGCCGGTGCGCTTCGCGGGCTATGCCGCGATCTTCGGCAAGCGCGACCTGGGCGGCGACGTGATCCACCCCGGAGCCTTTGCGCGCAGTCTGGCCGCGCGCGCCGCCGATGGTCCGCTGCCGGTGTTCTGGCAGCACCGGCCCGACCGGCGGATCGGCACGATCGACACGATTGCGGAAGACGAACGCGGCTTGCGCGTGATCGGCACGCTGACCGATCCCGGTGCCGCCGCGCTGCTGCGCGATCGCACGGTGCGCGGGCTGTCGTTCGGATACCGCGCAACCGCTGCGCGACGCACAGCCGCAGGGCGCGATTTGCAGGCGGTCGATCTGTTCGAGGTCAGCCTCGTAACGCAGCCAATGCAACCGCTGGCGCAAGTCCATCTCGTCCGGCCCTGATCGGCCGTCCCCTCGATATTTCAAGGCAGTTTCCCCCGCCGCAGCGCCCCCTGCGGGCCAATCTCGCAGGCCAGCGGCATTTTCACGCAAGAAAGGACGTCCCCTAATGGACAATCAGGATATGACCGATCCGCTCGCCGCGTCGTTCGACGTTGTAGCGCGGCAGGATGCGCAGGAAGCCGATCTGGCGACGCTGCGATCCGATGTCGATGAAGTGAAGGGCCGGCTCGAAAAGGTCAGCCTGGCCGCCAGCCGCGCGCCGATCAGCGGATCGCGCTCCGGATCGACCGAGATGAAGAGCTTCGTCAACGGCTTCCTGCGCCATGGCCGCGAGAGCGAACTCAAGTCGATGTCGATCGGTTCGCCGGCCGATGGCGGCTATACGGTGCCGCGCGAAATCGACGTCGAAATTCAGCGCCAGTTGCTCAAGCTCAGCCCGATCCGCACCATCGCACATGTCGTCCAGGTCGGCACGGCCGGTTACCGCAAGCTGGTCTCGCTCGGCAGCGTGGCTTCGGGCTGGGTGGGTGAGACCGATGCGCGGCCCGATACGGCGACGCAAAAGTTCGCCGAGATCGCACCGACGTTCGGCGAACTGTATGCCAATCCGGCGGCGAGCCAAGCCATGCTCGACGATTCGATGTTCGATGTCGAAACCTGGCTGGCCACCGAAATCGCGCGCGAATTTGCGCGTGCCGAGGGCGCCGCGTTCGTCAACGGCACCGGCGCCAATGTGCCGCAGGGCTTCCTTGCTGCACCGACCAGCACCGCCATCGACGGAACCCGCGCGTTCGGTTCGCTCCAGTATCTGGCCACCGGGAACGCCACCGGGCTCGACCCGACCGCACCCGATGCCAAGCTGATCGATCTGGTCCACGCGGTTAAGCCCGGCCACCGTCAGGGCGCGGTGTGGGTGATGAATTCGACCACCTTGGCCTCGATCCGCAAGATCAAGACCGCGATGGGTGAATTCCTGTGGCAGGCCAGCCTGGTCGACGGGCTGCCCGACAAGCTGCTTGGCTATCCGGTGATCGAGAGCGCCGACATGCCCGATATCGGTGCCGGTGCCTTCCCGATCGCGTTCGGCAACTTCCAGAACGGTTACCTTATCGCGGAACGCTCGGCCACGTCGATCCTGCGCGATCCCTACACCAACAAGCCGTTCGTGCGGTTCTACGCCACGCGGCGGATCGGTGGGCAGGTGCTCGACAGCGAAGCGATCAAGCTGATCAAGATCTCGACGTAACCGCCGTGATCCGGGCCGCGTCCTGACGGGCCGGCCCGATTCCGGGCGCTGCGCTAACACCATCTGTCTTGGCGCGCCCCGGCGCGCTCGCGGCGGGTTGATCCCCCTTTGCCCGCCGCGGGCGCCTTCTTTCTTGCCTCCCGTCCCACCAATTTTCCGGAGATTGCCATGAAGCGGGCAATAGTCGCGCCGCCGCTGCTGTCCCCGGCGGCGCTTACCGAACTCAAGGCCTGGCTAGGGATCGCGCTCGGCCGCGACGATGCCGAACTGGGCGCGCTGCTGGCTGCTGCGCTAGAAATCTGCGAGGGCTTCACCGGGCAGTTGCCGCTGCTAAGCGGTTGCGAGGACGTGCTGGCCGCGCATGTCTGGTGGCAATCGCTGTCGGCGCGACCGGTGCAGGCGATCACTGGCGTATTCGCGCTGGGGCTCGACGGCACGCGCAGGGCGTTGGCCCTAACCGAATACATGATCGACCTCGATGCCGATGGCGGCGGTCGAGTGCGGCTATCGGCCCCGATCAGCGAAACGCGCATCGTGGTTTCCTATTCAGCCGGCGTGTCGACGGGTTGGGAGCAACTGCCCGAAGGCATCCGCCAAGGCGTGATCCGGCTGGCGGCGTTCCAGCATCGCGAACGTGAGGCGGACCGTCCGGCTCCCGTGCCGCCCGCTGCTGTGGCGGCGCTGTGGCGGCCGTGGCGCCGGGTGCATCTGACATGATCAGCGCGACCGCAGATTTCGGCGGGCTGCTGCAAGCGCTTGAGAACGTGGCGACACGACTAGCTGCGCAGTCGCCCGGCAACGCCGGTCCGCGCGATCCGCTGCGCTGGCGCCAGCCGCATTTGCTGTGGCCGCACTTGGTCCATCACCATCAGAAAGGGACCGCCAAATGGAAATCGCCTTCCGCGCCGCGCTAATTGCCTGGCTGGCCGCCGACAGCGCGCTGGCATCGGGGCTCAACGCGATTGTCGAGGAAGCGCCGTCGCGCACCGCATTGCCCTGGCTGGCGCTGACCGCCAGCGCGAGCACCGACTGGGGCACCAAGGACTTGCGCGGGCGCGAAGTCCGCGTTGCGCTCGAACTCAATTATCGCGGCGATGATCCGCTGTCCGAAGCCGCGCTGGTGGCAGCGATCGAACGGCGCGTGGAAGCGATGCCCGCCGACCAATCGGCAGCGGGCTTCCGCCTCGTCAACCTCACTTTCATGCGGGCCAAGGCCGAGCAGCGCGGCGAAGCGTTGCGCGCGCTGATGCTCGATTACCGGGCGCGCGTACTCGCCGCCTGAGCGAACCAATCCTCTTATAAAAGGACAAGATTCATGGCTGCACAGAAGGGAAGCGCGTTCCTGCTCAAGATCAGCGACGGCAATGCCACGCCGGCGTTCAACACGGTGGCGGGTTTGCGCACCACACAGATGTCGATCGCGGGTGAACTCGTCGTGGTGACAAGCAAGGATTCGGGCGGCTGGCGCGAATTGCTGTCGGGTGCCGGCGTGCGCACGGTGTCGGTCAGCGCGGCGGGGATTTTCCTGGGCAGCGCGGCCGAAGCGCAAGTGCGTGCCCGCGCGCTCGACGGGTCGATCACCGATTACCAGCTTTCGTTCGAGGACGGATCCAAGCTTGTTGGCCGGTTCCTGGTGTCGAAGCTCGATTATGCCGGCGATTTCAATGGCGAGCGCAATTACACGCTGACGCTCGAAAGCTCGGGCGCGGTGTTGCCCCAATGACCGGCAACGTGAGCGCCAATCGCTGGCGCGGCGAGGTTGCGCTGCATCTGGGGCCGGTGGCGCACGTGTTGCGGCCGAGCTTTTCGGCGCTGGTTGCCGCCGAGGACGAACTCGGCTCGCTGTTCGCGTTGATCGAACGGGCGAGCGCGGGCCAACTTCGGCTGACCGAGCTGGCCGGATTGTTCTGGCACTGCCTGGCCGACCGCACGGACATGACACGAGAGGCTTTCTCCGAGGATGTTGCCCAAGCCGGCCTCGCGCGGTGCACCGAGCCGCTCAAGGCGCTGCTCGTGCAGGTGCTCAAAGGCGGCGAATGAGCGCGCTGTTCGGCGAGGCGGCGGCGCGGCTTTCGGGCCAGGTCGCGCTGATGCTCGGGTGGAGCCCGGATCGGTTCTGGGCGGCAACCCCCGAGGAACTGGCGACAATCCTTCTCGCCGCAGCCCCCAATCCCGGTGCGACGATGAGCCGCGCCACTCTCGATTCGCTGATGGAGCAACATGGTGACAAATGACCTCAATTCGCTGGTGGTCGACGTGCGGGCCAACACGCAGGGCTTCGCCACCGATATCCAGCAATTGCGCAGCAGCTTCGATTCGATCGTGGTCGGGGGTTTTTCCAAGGCCGGATCGACGCTCGAGACCGGGCTGGTCAGCGCAATCAAGCGCGGCACATTGGGCTTCGGCGATCTGCGATCGACCGCGCTGAGCGTCATCAACGACATTACCGGGCAGGCGGTGCGATCGGGGCTCGGCTCGTTCGGGCTGGGCGGTGGCGGCGGGTCCGGCGGTGGCGGGAGTCTGCTCGGGCTTGTCGGCGCTGTCAGTTCGCTGTTCGGGTTGCCCGGCCGCGCCACCGGTGGGCCGGTCTCGCCCGGCCGAGGCTTCGTCGTCGGCGAAAACGGGCCCGAGCTGTTCGTGCCGACCTCGGCCGGGCAAGTCGTGCCCGCCGGCGGCGGTTCGACGCGCAACGTTAACGTGTCGATCAAGGTGATGGCGCCGGCCGGTGCCTCTGCACCCGAAAGCCTGGCGCGATCGAGCCGTCAGATCGCGCAATCGGTCCGCCGCGCTCTCGCCGATTATTGAGAGGACCGGATAATGACATTCTGGCTCGCCCGCAAACGTACGGTGCAGCAGACCGACACGATCCAGCGCTTCGATCCGCGATTCTGGACGGTCGACTTTCCGCGCCCGGCTGTGGCTTGCGTGACGACCACTGCGCCCGACGCGCTGCGGGTCGATGCGGTGTTCCGCAAGGCCGATGATCTGATTGGCCTGATCTGGGAGAGCGTCGACCGTTGGGACCACCCTCTGCTCGCGTACGAGACATCGCGCGACTATTCGCGGCTTACGCTGGCATTCCGATGGCAGTCGGCGGGGGTTGTCGCGCTTGACGCGGTCAATGGCCCAACGCTGACGATCGAGGGGCGCGACGCCGCCGGGCTGCCCCGCACGTGGTACGTGCGGCTGTGGAACTACGCCACCGGCACACCGACCGACGCCCAGATAGCGCTGCCGTTTTCGGCGTTGAAGGGAGGATTTTCGCTTCCCGGTGATGCTGATCCCGTCCAGCCCGGTGATATCGACCGCATGTTCATGTCGCTGGCACCTCCAGGCTACGCGCCGGGCGACGCCACGCCGATTGCGAGCGAGCAAACCGGCTGGGTCGAGCTTTCGGTCATTTCCTGCCAGGGCCACAAGCCGATGCTGGCGGTGGGTGACATCATGATCCCGCCGCACGGTCTGGGGATCGCGACCGGCTATGACGATTCGTACAACCAGACACCCGCCCGATTGCTGCGCTCGATCCGCGGGCTGGGGTATCGCGGCAGCGTGATCCACTACATCGGGATGAGCCACTTCTTCCCGCTGTCGCCGAGCGGCGGGCAGTTCCTGGTCGATCCCGCGCTTCCGGCGATGAACGCGGCGGCACTGGCTTGGCACGAGGCGTTTTGCGCAAGCGCGCGAGCCTTGGGCTACAGTGTGATTCTATCGCAATCGTTCGAGCTGCTGGCCCAGCACTGCCCAGCCGAATGGCAGCAGCGAGCGGCCAATGGCGATCCGGCGCTTACGGGCTACACTCCGCCCTCCGTGCTGCTGTCACCGGCGCATCTGGCCGCGATGGACTGGTTGCAACAGGTGGCGCGGCAGTTGGTCGATCTGCAAACGGCTGCGGGCTTGCCGGTTCGCGTGCAGATTGGCGAGCCCTGGTGGTGGGTCCTGCCCGATCACCGGATATGCCTTTACGATGCGGCTGCGAGGGCTGCTTTCGGAGGTGGCCCAGCCGTCATCACCGATATGTCGACGAGCTTGTCCGCTGGACAGACTGCGCTGCTCGATCAGGCGGGCGTTGTTCTTGCCGCGGCAACATCCGGCATCGTGGCGGCCATACGCGAACAGGCGGGTTCGGCCGGTTCGGAGGCGCTGCTTCTGGCGTTTTTGCCGACAGTGCTCGATCCCGCCACGCCCGAAGCGCGGCGCGCCAACCTGCCCTTGGCCTGGGCCGCGCCGGCGTTCGATGTGTTGCAGATCGAGGAATACGATTGGGTGACGGCCGGTGCCGACGCGCTGCGCACTGCGGGTCGCGCCATTATGGACCAGCGCCTTGGCTATGCGCTGTCACAGCAGCATTACCTTTCGGGCTACGTTGCCGATGCCGCGATGGCCGAACCGCACTGGCTGCGCATCGATGAAGCGGCCAGCGATGCCCAGGCGTCGGCGATTGCCGAGGTTTTCATCTGGGCACTCCCCCAGGTTTCGCGCGACGGTTTTACGCGCCTGCCCGAATCATCCAGCGAGGCGACAATGCAACCCTTCGACGACGAGATATTCCCGATTGCGCTGGGCCGTTCGGCGACCGTTTCGCCCGAATTCTCAACGACTGTCACGATCACCGCTTCGGGATACGAACGCCGTAACAGCTTGTGGAGCGACGCTCGGCTCAAGTTCGATGTCGGCCCGGGGGTGCGGTCCGAAGCCGAATTGGGCGAACTGATTGCCTTTTTCCGAGCCCGACGCGGACAAGCCAGGGGCTTCCGGCTGCGTGACCCTGCCGATTTCAGCTCCAATGCGATGATCGGGACGCCCGGCCCCCAGGATCAGGCGATCGGCATCGGGGACGGCCAAAAGGCGCGGTTCGAACTCGTCAAACTTTATGGCGGGGGCGCCGATGCCCAGCGCCGGCGCATTACCCGGCCTCGCGCAGATAGCGTGCGGTTGAGCGTGAACGGCGTCGAGACAACTGCCTTCACCGTCGAGCCACTCGGAGAAATCGTCCTTTCCACCGCGCCGGCGGCACGCGCGATCGTTGCGGCAGGCTTCCTGTTCGACGTTCCCGTCCGCTTTGCACAAGACTCGCTCGACATTTCCGGCGCGGTGTTCGCCGCGGGCGAAGCTCCCAGCGTTCCGCTGATCGAACTCCGCGAGGCTGATTGAGCCATGACCAGGATCTGGTTTTCAACCGAGCTTGAAACCGTTGCCACCTGGTGGCGGATCGAGCGGGTGGACGGTGTGGCCCTTGGCTTCACCAGCCACGATCGCAACGTCGCGTTCGGGGGCATCACATACCGCACCGCACCGGGCATGGTGCCTTCGGCCATTCGGCTGACATCGGCGCTCGATTCAGACAGCGCGGAAATCACCGGCGCGCTCAGCCACGATTCGATCCGCGACGCGGACCTGATCGCCGGGCGTTTCGATGCCGCACGCGTCCTTGTCGGCCTGGTCGATTGGCAAAGCGGCGAGCACACCACGCTTTACGCCGGCACGATCGGCGCTGTCGCAAGCGAGGGCGCGGGGTTTTCGGCAGACCTGCTCTCGCTCAAACATTCGCTCAAGGCCGATATCGTACCGCGGACATCGCCGACATGCCGGGCGAAATTCTGCGGGGCTGGCTGCACGCTTTCGGCGGCGCGTTACAGCCATGAAGGCGAACTCGTGGCGATTGATGGCGAAGGGGCGGGAGTCCGCATCAGCACTTCGATCCCACTGGCCAATCTGGCTTACGGCACTCTGCGCTGGCTGGACGGCCCCGAGTGCGGCCTGACCCGACGGATCGAGCAAGTCGATGGCAGTTTGCTCGTCCTTGATCACCCCACGGCTATGTCGCTCACGCCTGGCACCCGCGTGCGGCTGCGCGAGGGCTGTGATCACACTCTGAGAACTTGTGGTGATCGATTCGCCAACGCCATCAACTTTCAGGGTGAGCCATTTGTGCCCGGCAACGATTTTCTGACCAGCTACCCGGCGCCGCAAGGATGAACGCGGCGCTTGCGCAGGCCGCGATGGATTTGATTGGCGTGCCGTTCAGGCTTCATGGTCGCATTCCGGCGACGGGTCTCGATTGCGTGGGATTGGTGGCCGCGGCGATGAAGCAAGCCGGCTACCATCCGGTCGCTCCGCAAGGGTATTCGGTGCGCGCGCTGACGGTAAAGCCATTGCTCGGATTTGCCGCGACGAGCGGGTTGGTCGAAGTCGACGAGCGCGGCGATATCTGGCTCGCACAAGTCCATTCGCTGCAATGTCACTTACTGATCGCAGTTCCCGGAGGAGCGGTCCACGCGCACGCAGGACTGGGGCGTGTGGTGTTCATGCCCGATCCGCTGGCCTGGCCGATCGTCATGCGCTGGCGGTTGTCCGCTGAGAGGAATTGACAAAATCATGGCAACCTTGGTTCTAACAGCAGTCGGCACCGCGCTCGGCGGCCCGCTTGGTGGCGCCATCGGGGCGCTGGTTGGCCGGCAGGTCGATTATGCGGTCATCGGTAGCGGAAGCGCTCGGGGGCCTCGCCTTCAGGACCTTTCGGTCCAGACATCGAGCTACGGCGCTCCAATTCCGCTCCAATTCGGGCGTATGCGCACGGCTGGAACCGTGATCTGGGCGACCGATCTGGTCGAGCACAACCAGCAGAGCGGTGGCAAAGCCAAGCCCACCGTGACAACGTATGCCTACACCGTTTCGTTCGCCGTCGTGCTCGCCAGCAGGCCGATCGTCTCGGTCGGTCGCATCTGGGCTGATGGCAACCTTTTGCGCGGCGCCGCTGGCGACCTTAAAGTTGCCGGGCAAATCAGAATCCATGACGGGCATGGCGATCAGGCAATGGATCCATTGCTGGCGCAGGCAGAGGGAATCACGCGGTCTCCGGCCTATCGCAACAGCGCTTATGCGGTTTTCGAAGATCTCGCGCTCGCCAACTTCGGCAACAGAATTCCATCGCTGACTTTTGAAATTTTTGCAGACAGTCAGCCACTGACAATCGGCGCCATTGCCGCTGAACTTGCACACGCATCCCTTGTCTCGGGACTTGATGCGCAAGTGGCCGGATACAGCCTCGATCGGGGGAGTGTCGGCGACACGTTGGATACCCTTGGCCAGGCCTATCCGATTGCTTGCGCGATCAGCGGCGAGGATCTGTTGATCGGTTCGGCCGATCTGCAACAAGCCTTTTCGCCGGTTTTGGCCGAACCAGCCGCCGGCGGACCCGGAAGCGATGCCGTCAAGGCCACAGGCTGGAGCCGGCAACGGAACAGTCTCCCTCTCACCAGACAGTGCGGCGTTCGCTACTATGATGTGGACCGGGATTACCAGCCCGGGCTGCAACAAGGCATCGGCCGCAGCGCGCTGGGCAATCTGGCGGTCATCGAATTGCCGGCAGCCCTGGCAGCAAACGACGCGCGCCTGCTGGCCGAAGCGGCCGGACGCAGATTAAGCCGCCCGAGCGACACGATCCACTACCGGACCAACCAGATCGACCCATCGATTCGCCCCGGCTCGATCGTGCGGCTGCCAATCGCCGAAGGGCTCTGGCGAATCGACCAGTGGGAATGGCAGGCTGACGGCGTTCTGCTTGAGCTGAGCGCACAGCCTCGCTTCGCGCTCCATGCCCCCGTCGCGGACTCCGGAAGAAGCAACGCCCAACCCGATTCGCTTGCCACGCCAACGATCCTCAACGCTCTCGAACTTCCATGGGACGGTTCGGGCACCGGCGATCTGCCAATGGTTTATGCAGCGGCTTCAGCAACATCGTCCGGTTGGTCCGGCGCTGCACTCTTTGCAGAACATCCGGGCGGCGGACTCGATCCGCTGGGCAGCACGGGACGTCGGCGCGCAGTCATGGGAACAACTGCGAACGCCCTGGCACCGGCCTCTCCGCACTTCGTCGATCGCGCGAATCGCCTGGAAATCGTGCTGGCGGGAGAAGGCCTTGCAGTCGGGTCGGCTGATTTCTTGCGGCTTGGCCAAGGTGCCAACCGAGCGCTTGTGGGCGAGGAACTGATCCAGTTCGGATCGGTCGAGTGGACTGCGCCGGATCGTGTGGTCCTGACAGATCTGCTTCGCGGCAGAGGCGGGAGTGAATGGGCAGTCGCGGGTCACGCAGCCGGCGACCCGTTTGTCCTGGTCGACGATACACTTGTACCGTTAAATCCGTTGTCGATCGGAGACCCACGCGACGTGCTTATCGTCGCAAGCGGGCTGGGCGATCGCGAACCCGTAGCGTCCTCAGTCGCGGCACCCGGTAGCACGAGGCGGCCCTTCACACCGGTCCACGGCAAAGCCACGCGAATGGCAGACGGTTCGATCGTGTTATCCTGGGTGCGGCGCGCGCGAGGCGCTTTTGCTTGGCCGGACAGCGTGGAGACGCCGCTGAACGAACAATCAGAGGGCTATGAAGTGCTTGTCGACAATCCGGCATCTTCGCCCATGCGATGGATGGCCGGGACAACGGACCTGACAATCAGCTCCGAAATCGCAGCAATTCTGGCAAGCAACACCCCGCGTGCAATCTTCCGGGTGTCACAGTTGGGCAATGCCGCTGCGTCCTTTCCGCTTGCGATCCAGATGCCGGAATAAAATCACGAAAATCAGGAGTTTCAGGACATGACCCTACCGATCGCGTTTCCGTCCACCACGCCGCGCCTGGCGTTTCCGCTACTTTACGTCGGTCAAACGCAAAAAGAAGTTACGGTCAATGAAACCTTTTTAAGTGCGGATTTCCTGATCGACAGTGCAATCGAAGGGGTGATATCGAGCCCTCCGACGTCGCCTGCGGTCGGCTCGATGTGGCTCGTTGGCGCGGCGTCATCCGGAGCTTTTGCAGGGAAAACCGACAATCTGGCGGGCTGGACCGAGAGCGGCTGGCGATTTTTTGCACCAAAAGACGGCATGCGGGTCTTTGACCTGAGCCTGTCGGCGTTCCGGCTTTACCGTTACGGGTGGACCGTTGCCGCCGCACCGGTTGCACCGACCGGCGGCCAAACCGTCGATGTGCAAGTCAGACAAGCGCTAGCCTCACTGATTGAGGCTTTGAAGTCAGCCGGAATTCTTTCCTAGCCTTGACGGGAACCGATTTCCCTACAATGCATTTTGGACGGCATGAGGGATCATTCGAATGTCAGCTTGATCGCACATAACGGTGGTGCGTGGTTTCTCGGCAACAGTTCCGAAGCATGGCCGCTTGCAGAAGCAATTGGGAACCGATAGATAGCCGCCACTGCGTGGCATAATTCGCAAAAAGGGGAAACGACAATGCGGAAACTCGTCCTGGGCTTAGCCCTGGCGTCTACAGCCATGGCAACACCAGCGATGGCCCGGAAGGATTCCTGGTACGTCGAAGGTGATGCCGGCGGCACGATCGTCGAAAACATCAAGAATATCACTGGATCCCAGAACCAAGGTTCGCTCGTCACCAAGCCCGGTTATGATTTTGGCGGCATCGTCGGCTACGATTTCGGCGGCTTCCGTCTTGAAACCGAAGCCAGCTTCCGTCGGGCCGAAGAAAAGAGCTACCAAGGACCCAAGAACAGCTACCCCGACGCTTTTGTTGGTGGTGGCGCTCAGGCACTGAGCTTCATGGTCAACGGCTTGATCGACTTCGGTGACGATAATGGCCTGCAAGGCTTTATCGGCGGCGGCGTTGGCATCGGCCGCGTCAAGAACGCCGTCCTGCTCAGCACTCTGCCAGGTCAGGCTGTGCCGCGGGTTGCTGACAACACCAACAACCTCGTCGATAGCGATACGCGGTTCGCATATCAGGCTTTGGCCGGTATTCGCGCTCCGTTGACCAACCATATCGATGTTGGTTTGAAGTATCGTTTCTACAACCAGTACCACAACAACCTGGTCGACGCGGCTGGTCGGAATATCCGTACCCGCTTCCGTTCGCACTCGTTGATGGCAACGCTGGCGTATAACTTCGGTGGTGAGGCTCCGCCTCCTCCCCCGCCGCCACCGCCACCGCCGCCTCCCCCGCCGCCGCCTCCGCCGCCGCCTCCGCCGCCTCCGGCTCCGGTTTGCAGCAAGGGTCCGTACATCGTGTTCTTCGACTGGGATAAGTCGGACATCACGCCTGAGGCAGCAACCATCCTCGACAACGCGATCACCGCCTATGGCAACTGCGATCACGTGCCGATCATGCTTGCCGGTTACGCTGACCGTTCGGGCACGCCCAAGTACAACCTTGGACTTTCGGCACGCCGGAATACCTCGGTTCGCGGTTACCTCACGTCGCATGGCGTGGCGGATGGTTCGATCAGCAGCCAGCCGTTTGGTGAAGCCAACCCCCGCGTTCCGACCGCCGACGGCGTTCGCGAACTTCAGAACCGCCGCGTGGAAATCACGTACGGTCCTGGCTCGGGCATGTAATACGGTTCAACCTTCGGTTGAATCAATCAAAGAGGCTGGAGAAATCCAGCCTCTTTTTTTGCCTGTAGCTTACATGATTTGCGGATTTTACGGCCGCCTGAGATAGTCAGGTCTTCAGGACTTGGGCGGTACTGTAGGATCGACCAGTGGATCTTGCGTCGCGGGCGTCTGTTGTGGAGGAGCGACAGCCTCCGTCGGTGGAGAAACCTTTGCGGCCGCCCCCGGCGAAACCGTGTTGTGTTCGGGGTCCTCCAACGACTCGTAAAGCGGCGAAGCAACGCTCTGTTGGCCGGAACGGTGATGCAGCGCATCGATTTCGGCCTTGCGGTCTTGCAGATAGACTGAACGGAGCGACGCGTAAGGATCGACCGCACCCGCGTATAAGGCGCGCAAGTCCTCATCATTCTGTTCGCGTTGATCCAGCCCACCGATCACCACATTCGGGACAAGATATGCCGGCTGGTTGAACGGCTTACCCGCCGCAAGGACCGGGATGGTCAGGTTATCAGCCTGTCCACCGAGAAAATCACGCAGATTGGTTGGGCCAACCAAGGGCAGAAACAGGTAGGGGCCCGGCTTGATGGCGTAAAATCCAAGGGTGTTGCCAAATCCGTTCGGGCGGTGCGGCAGTCCGATGGAGGGCAGTTTGGCAACGTCGAGCACGCCTCCGACACCGATCGTGGAATTCACCGTAAACCGAACCAGGGTTTCCGCAGCCTTACCCGGTTTCAACTGGAGCAGGTAATTGAGGAAAACTATCGGCTCGGTCAGGTTGCTGATGAAATGGCGCAGTCCACCCCGCACCGGCTTGGGCACAACATGACGGTAGCCGATCGCAGCAGGCCTAATGATCGCACGGTCCAGTCCATCCTGAACTGCAAACATCTTGCGATTGAAGCCTTCAAGCGGGTCTCCCGGTGCATGAGGAACGCGCTTCGGAGCAGACTGCCGTTCCAATTCGAGCGCCGGTTTCACAACCAGCGCTGCTGGTATTTCATCTCCGGCAGCCGGCACTTCCCGGCTGGGCATAGCTTCGGCTTGCTCGGCCGAGGGGATGGGCTTCACCTGTCCACTGGCCTCGTCGGGCGACTGGAGATAAATTTCAGAACGGCCCGCCGGGGGCACGGTGCCTGCACCATGCCCTACCTGACCCAGCAACAGGAGTGCGGGCGCCAGTGGCGGAAGGATCAACCGCCGACTTTCGCGGACAAGCCATTGAGATGCGAGACTAGCGCTTTGGCACCTCCGCTGGCAACGATGCGCGCAAAATCAGCACGTCGGGTTGCCAGTTGGCTGATCGAGTTCTTGTAGAACACATCGATGATTTTCCAGGTTCCGCCAGACTGCCGCAAGCGATAGGCGATTGCCACAGATTCGCCCTTAGGGTCGTTCAAGGTGGTTCGCACCATGCGGTCTGTCCCCCGTACATCTACGCGCGGATCAACGGCAAACGACTGGCCGGCATAGCCATCGAAATTCGACGCGTACTGCGCGATGGTCAGGCGCCGCAGAGCGGTGACGAGTGCGGCCTGGTCCGATGGAGCAAACGAGGTCCACTGTGCGCCGACTGCCAGCCGGGTCATCAGCGGGATATCGTAAACCCGATCGACCACCGGCGCGATTGCAGCCGACCTCCCTCGCATGCCAGCGGATTTACCGGCTTTCATGATACCAACAAGGCCTTGGTCCAGCGCTGCAATTGGTGCCTGTGCGGGATCGTTAGCCTGGGCATAAACCGCTGTTGGTATCGCGAGGAGCAAGGCTCCCACTGCCGAAAGGTGAACTGAACGCATAGTCATGGCTCCTGTTGCCAGAAAAAGAGCCCGAGAACAGGCCCCTTTTTGAACGGCAACACTGGCCGTCCTCAAAATTGCCCGCGCCAATACCGCGTATCTCCTGCACCAATCCTGTACCGATGCGTGTCTTCAAGAGCACGCTTGCGCGACGTCCGCCGCCAACGAACGGCTTGGCGATACATTTGGTATGCGAATTTGCGAAAATTCTGCTTATACGGCAATCGGGCAAACAGACAGATGCGGGGCGGATCGACTTGGTGCATTCGACTGATGGTGAACAGCAACCTCTGCAGGTGATCCTCGCGAAGCCGCGTGGATTTTGCGCGGGCGTGGTTCGCGCGATCGAGATCGTCGAACGCGCATTGGAACGCGAACAGAAGCCGGTCTACGTTCGCCATGAGATCGTCCACAACCGCCATGTCGTTGAAAAGCTACGACGCAAGGGCGCGATTTTCGTGGACGAATTGGCGGAGATCCCCGCGGGCGCGCTCACCATATTCAGCGCGCATGGCGTGGCACAATCGGTGGAGCAGGATGCGGTGAACCGCGGCCTGCCCGTTATCGACGCGACTTGCCCGCTAGTGACCAAAGTCCACGTCCAGGGTCGAAAGTACGCGAAGAGCGGGCGCGCACTCGTGCTGATCGGTCACGAAGGCCATGCCGAAGTAGAAGGCACGATGGGACAGGTTAACGCGCCGGTGCACCTGGTGTCGACAGTGGAAGATGTTGCGCTGGTTGCTCTGCCGCTCGACACACCGATCGCCTACGTCACTCAGACAACGTTGAGCGTCGATGATACGCGCGATGTGATCGCGGCGCTCCAGGCGCGGTTCAGCGATGTAATCGGACCCGACGTCGCGGAAATTTGCTACGCCACCCAAAATCGACAGACCGCTGTACGCGATCTGGCGCTGGTCAGCGATCTGGTCATCGTAGTGGGCGCCGCCAACAGCTCCAACTCTCGCCGCTTGCAGGAAATTGGCCTCGAGATGGGCGTGCCCAGCTACCTTGTCGATGACGGCAGCGGGGTAGACCCCGCATGGCTGGATGGCATTGCAGCGGTGGGTATCACAGCCGGCGCTTCAGCGCCCGATGAGCTTGTCGAAAGCGTGATCGACGCGCTCCGCAATTTGCGGCAGGTGCGCGTATCACAGCTTGACGGCGTCGACGAACACATCGAATTCAGCCTGCCTCCGCAATTGCGCCAAGTCGAACCGCGCATTGCTGCCAATGGAAACCCTGCATGACCCTGCCACTTCAGCCACTCGTGCGCATCGGCGCCTACACCCTGCGCCAGCACATCAAGGGCGGAAAATATCCACTGGTGCTGATGCTCGAACCGCTGCTGCGCTGCAATCTCGCCTGCCCTGGCTGCGGGAAGATCGATTACCCCGACGCCATCCTCAACCAGCGCCTCAGCTTTGACCAGTGCATGGACGCGATCGACGAGTGCGGCGCGCCCGCTGTCTCGATCGCAGGCGGCGAGCCGCTGCTGCACCGCGATATGCCCAAGATCGTCAAGGGCTACATTGCCAAGAAAAAGTTCGTCATCCTTTGCACCAACGCGTTGTTGATGAAGAAAAAAATCGACGATTACGCGCCCTCGCCCTTCTTCACCTGGTCGATCCATCTCGATGGTGACAAGGCCATGCATGATCATGCGGTCGATCAGGATGGCACTTACGAAGTCGCGATCGAGGCGATCGACTTGGCCAAGGCGCGCGGTTTCCGCGTGCAGGTCAACTGCACCGTGTTCGACGGCGCTTCGCCCGATCGGCTGGCGGCATTCTTCGACGAAATGGAGAAGCGCGGAGTCGAGATCACGATCTCGCCGGGCTACGCCTACGAACGCGCGGCTGACCAGGAGCATTTCCTGAATCGCGAACGGACGAGGAACTTCTTCCGCGACGTGTTCCGCAAGGGCGATGGCGGCAAGGCGTGGAGCTTTACCAATTCGCCGCTGTTCCTCGATTTCCTGGCGGGCAATCAGACGTATGAATGCACGCCATGGTCGATGCCGCTGCGCACCGTGTTCGGCTGGCAGAAGCCCTGCTACCTCGTTGGTGAGGGCTACGTTTCCACCTTCAAGGAACTGATGGAGGGCACCGACTGGGACCAGTACGGCGTCGGGAAATATGCCAAGTGCTCGGACTGCATGGTCCATTGCGGGTTCGAGGGCACCGCGGCCAGCGATTCGATTCGCCATCCGCTCAAGATGTTCCAGATCGGCCGCAAGGGCGTGCGCACTGACGGCCCGATGGCGCCCGACATCGATTTGTCGAACGCCCGGCCGGCCGACGATGTGCATTTGACGCACGTCGAACGCGAACTGGCCAAGATCAAGGCAGAGCAAGGCAACGGCGCGAAACGCGTGCAACGCGCGGCTTAGGCGAACCCTGCGCGTGCCAGCGCATCGAATGCGCCGGCCAGGTTCCTGAAGGCAAGGCCCGACTGCCGCCCGATCCGAATCAGATCGGGCAACTGCTGCGGATGGTGCACAAGCGAGGCCAGCACCCGTCCCAATGCCATGCCACCATCGGCCTTCATACCCACCAGCGCGGCTGGTGGCAGCGTTTCATGTGCAGTGTCCGAGATCACCCGCACCGCACAGAACGGTAGGCCATGCACGCAAGCCACCTCGAAGGCGATGTGGCTTTCCATATCAACTGCCTTGCCCCTCACGGCCAACGCGCGCTTGGTGGCTGGGTCGACTGCGATTTTATCTTGGCCGATCACCGTCCCAACCTTTGCCACCGGCAATGCCCGCGTAAGCCTCGCCAGCGTTTCGGGATCGCCATCGATCACGATGTCACCCGGCGCCAATTCGGGATCGAGCGCTCCAGCAATTCCCGCGGACAGGATCAAGCCGCGATGTTGCCGGGCCCTTTCGCCGAGGTCGGCACGCAACCGCGCCGACTGACCTCCACCGATCAAGATGTCCGCACGCGGAACCAGCCGCCGGGCAAGTCTAGCCTCGCGGATCAGCCCGCAGATGACCAGCACCGTCACATCCCGTATGCCACTTCGCGCGCATTCGAGCGCTTGAGATTGCGGTACCGCGCCAGCGCCCACAGCGGGAAGTACTTCGGGTAGCCGTGATACCGCAAGTAAAACACCCTTGGAAATCCGCCACCGGTGTACATTTCCTGACCCCACAGCCCATCGCCCTGCTGGTTGGCCGCCAGCCACGCCACCCCGCGTTCCACCGCTTCGCTGTTGACCTCACCCGCAGCCATCAGGCCCAAAAGTGCCCAGCCCGTCTGCGATGCCGTCGATGGCGCTGGCGTGTGCCCCTTGCGGTCGAGCGCATAGCTGTCGCAGTCTTCACCCCAGCCGCCATCGGCATTCTGGATCGCTTTCAGCCAGCGCACCGCCTTCGCCACCATCGGATGGTCCGGCGGCAAACCCACGGCATTGAGCGCGCAAAGCACCGACCAGGTTCCGTAGACATAATTCACGCCCCAGCGCCCGAACCAGCTCCCGTCCGGCTCCTGCTCACGCTCCAACCAGGCCAGCGCGGCCTTGATCCGTGGACTGTCACGCTCCCCCAGTTGCGCCAGCATCGAGACGCAGCGCGCGGTCACGTCGGCGGTCGGCGGATCGAGCAGCGCGCCGTGATCGGCGAATGGCAGGTTGTTGAGGTAGTGGTAGGCGTTGTCGGCATCGAACGCGCCCCAGCCGCCATCTTTCGATTGCAACCCGACGGTCCACTCCACCCCGCGCGCAATCGGTTGCTCGAAACCGTCTGCCCGACCTTTCGCGCGGTCCATTGCCATCACAACGACGGCGGTATCGTCTAGATCGGGGTAGTGGTCGTTGTTGTACTGGAAGGCCCAGCCACCTGGGCGCACACCGGGGCGCTCCTCGGCCCAATCGCCGGCCACATCGAGTACTTGCCGCGGCTTGAGCCAGGCCAGCCCGCGATCGGCCTCGGCGTCCTGCCCCGCTTCCATCATCGCATGCGCGGCCAGCGCGGTATCCCACACCGGTGAAACGCATGGCTGGCAGTAAGCCTCGTCGTCCTTGATCACCAGCAACCGTTCAACCGATTCGCGCGCGATCCTGCGGCCCGGATCATCGGGCCCAATCCCCAGGCAATCGTACATCATCACGCTGTTGGCCATTGCCGGGTAGATCGCACCGAGCCCGTCCACCCCATTGAGCCGCTCGCCCACCCAATCGACGCACTGCGCGATCGCGCGTTGATGCAAACCCGCCGGCCAATGTCCTTCGGCCACCTTAAGCACGCGATCGAGCCCGTGGAAAAACGCAGTCCACACGCGCTTTGTATTCGCCGCCTTGGTGCCCGCCTTTATCGGCAAGCCCGAATAGAGCTCATCCACCTTGAGCCCGAGCGGATTTCGCGCGACCGGCTGAACCGTGCACAGCACCAGCAGCGGCACCACCACCGTCCGCGCCCAATAGGCCATTTTCGACAAATGGATCGGAAACCGGCGCGGCAGCAGGATGAGTTCGGGCGGCAATGTCGGCACGTTGGACCAAGGCCCCGCGCCGAACAGCGCAAGCTGGATGCGGGTAAACACGTTGCTCGCCTCGGCGCCGCCCGCGAGCAGAATTGCCTCACGCGCGCGGACCATGTGCGGTGCGTCCATCGCATCGCCAATCATCTTGAGCGCATAGTAAGCCTTGACGCTGGCGCTGACATCGAAGCTGCCCGCATGAAACAGCCCCCATCCATGGTGCTGTGCCGACTGGATGCGGCGAAGATAGCGGCCGATCTTGCATTCGAGCACAGCGTCGACCGGCTCGCCCAAATAGTGCCGCAGCAACACGTATTCGGCCGGAATCGTGCAATCGGCCTCAAGTTCGAACACCCAGTGCCCGTCGGCCTGCTGTGCCGAAGCGAGTGCCTGCGCCGCGCGATCGACCGCACGGTCTATGTCGACGAGCGGCGTAGCGGACAAAAATGGTGGGGTAGGCACGTTCATACCTTCTCCTGACCTGCCGCCACGCGCAGTGCCGAGCGCCTTATGATCTGCCCTGCTGCAGTCTCGCCCGATCGCAACGCGCCTTCGATCGTGGCCGGCAGGTCAGTCTGCGTCCAGTCGCCCGCGAGCAGGAGGTTGCGCCAATGTGTTCGCGTACCCGGCCTTCGCGCGTCCTGATCGGGCGTGGCGGCGAACGTCGCGCGCTTCTCCTTGACCACCTGCCATGCCGGCAAGGGCGCCGCACCCAGACCCAGCGCGCGGGTGACCTCGCCCCAGATCTGCCGCGCAAGAGCTTCGCGATCCTGATCGACCAGATCATCGGCACCACTGATGGTTACGGAAATACGATCAGCATGGCACACCACCCACTGTGATTTCGCGCCAAGCAAAGCCGTAATCATCGGCGCGCCCGGTGGCGGCGGAACCGCAAAATGGGCGTTGACGATCGCGCAGAACCGATCCGGCACGGTCAGCCCCGGCACCAAAGCACCCGCGACCCATGGCGGCACGGCCAGGATCACCGCCTCGCCCTCAACCGGCTCTGGCCCTTTCCCGAAATCGAGCGCCGCCACGCGATCTCCATCAAAGCCCATCTCGCGCAGCCGCGATGAAAATTCCACCTTCACGCCATGGCGCGCCAGCCACGCGAGAGCTGGATCGATCAGAGCCGCATCAAGTGTCGGCAGCGCCACCATCGTCCGGCAGGCCTTGCCCCCGCGCACGAAGGATTCGCGCAAGAACCGCCCCGCCAGTCGCGCCGACCCTTGCTCGGGCGGGCAGTTGAGCACCGCGAGCATCATCGGTTCGATCACCCGCTCCCACATCGCTCCGCGAGTGGGTACCATGTCACCGATGGTGCGCTTGCCCCCCGTTACCAGAGCCAGCCGCGCCAGCGCCAAGTGCCCGGCCAAGGTAGTCCCAGGCGCGCGGCGTTTCGGATCGAGCATCCACAACGGTAAAGGCCCGTCATTAACCGCAAGCGTCCAGCGTGCATCGTCGCGCAAGTCGTGGAATGCGAATGTCGCGTGATCGGGCCCGTGCAGCATCGCCTGGCTGCCGATCGTAGCGCAGTACCGCTGAACCGCCTGGTTGCCCGAGAAAACGAAGTGGTTGCCGTTGTCGATCACCTGGCCAAGCGGGGCATCGTAATAGCTGCGGCAGCGCCCGCCCGCGCGCGGAGCGGCATCTACCAACCTCACCTTCACCCCAGCGCGGACAAGACCGATTGCCGCCGAAAGCCCGGCCAACCCCGCGCCAATAACGGTCGCCTTCACAACGCTCAACGCGTCACCATCAACCGCGCAACCGTCCACAACAGCGCTGGCTTCGACATCGTCACGCGGCGACGCGGTGGTGCCCAACCCAGAGCCTCGGTGCGGGCGAGCACTTTCGAGTAGACCGCCTCCATCAACCTCGGCGCCAGCAGATGACCGCGCGGGCGCGAGGCAAGGACCGCGTGGGCCTTGGCGTAATGCGCGTGCGCAACCTGGGCGACCGTCCGACAAGCGGCATCGACCCGCGGATCGGCCATTACGTCCATCGGCGTAGTCAACGCAATTCCGGCCCCCGTCAGCGCCTCCTCCGGCAGATAGACGCGGCCGATCGCGGCGTCCTCATCGATGTCGCGCAAGATGTTGGTCAATTGCAGCGCGCGGCCAAGGTCATAAGCCAGCGCAATTCCGGGCGCTTCGTCCATGCCGAACACCCGCACCGACAGCCGGCCCACTGCCGAAGCGACGCGATCGCAATACAAATCGAGTTCGGCCATCGCTGGCCAGCGGATATCGCGCGCAACGTCCATGGCCATGCCGTCGATCACCGCTTCGAAATCCTCGCGGCGCAGTGCAAAACGCGCCACCGCCTCGACCAGCAACGCCGCCTGGCCGGGATCGCGCCCCGCGTAGAGCGCATCGAGATCATGGCGCCACCGGTCGAGCGCAACAGCGCGGCTCGGGCGGTCGCCCACGTCGTCATCGGCAATGTCGTCGACCATCCGGCAGAAGCCGTAGATCGCGTACATCGCCTCTCGCTCGGCGCGCGGCAGCACGCGCATCCCGGCGTAGAACGAACTGCCCGAAACCTGGGCCTGCAATGCGGCGGGCGTGGTATCGGGATTCATGCTGCGCGCCTGAACAACACGGGCAGCGCGGCGCGCGCGGCGATGAACGCGGCCTCGGCCTTGCCGTGATGGACCCGCTGGCTGAGCGGATCGAAGCGCTCGAGCCGTGCCACAAGGCTGGTGGCCAGCCGATGGATTGCGGCCACTTCGGCGGCGAGACGGCGGTCGCGGATCATATCGGCAAAGCCGGCCGATTGGTAAAGCAAATTGCGTGTGCGCCGGGCGAGAGACACGATCGTGGCTGCAAGCGCCGGGCTGGCTCGGTCTGCTCCGAGATTCTCGATGCGCGCACCTTGCGCTGCGAGCGCATCTGCAGGAAGGTAAACTCTTCCGATCGTGCGATAATCCTTGCCGCAGTCCTGGAGGTGATTGATCACTTGCAACGCGGCGCAAAGCGCATCGTTGGCCGGCCAGATTGCACGATCCTCGCCATGCACGTCGAGCACGAAGCGCCCGACCGGCATCGCCGAATAGCGACAATACCCGATCAGCGCGTCCCAATCGGCATAATGATCAACCGTTACATCGCGCTCGAAAGCGGTGAGCAAGTCGGTTGCATGGACCGGATCGAGGCCGTGCTTTGCCATGACCGAGCCAAGCACCACTGCTTCCGAGATACCGCCCGGCTCACCGGCCAGTCCGGCGCGCATGGCTGCGAGCTGCTCCGTCTTCACAGTCGGCGCAGCAGTCTCGTGATCGGCAATGTCATCGGCCGCACGAGCGAAACGGTAGAACGCCATGATCGGCGCCCGGTGCTCAGGCCGCAGCAGCACGCTGGCGACCGGAAAATTTTCGTCGCGGTGGCCCTTCCCCGAATCAAGGGCGCCAGAAGCGCGCGATTCAACCTTCATCGCGTCACCGCCTGTGCCCGCCCCTTCCACATGCCCCCGCGTCCCCGATACTGCTGCCACGCCGATAGCAAGGTGCAGCCAGCGTAGAAAGCCGCGATTGCCGGCAGTGCCACGCCCCACAGCGGCGACCGCTGGTAGAAGCGCAGCATGGGCTGGAAGCTGACCGCCATCAGCGCCCAGGCTCCGGCCCCGACCAGTTGCGTGATGCCGTTCGCGAACAGTGCCAGCAGCGGCGGCGCCATATAAACCAGCCCCAGCCCGAGCACCGTGCCGATCAGCGCCAGCGGATTGTAGCGAAGTTGCGCATAAGCCGAACGCGCGATCATCGCCACGATCGTACCCGCAGTCTCGTACCCGCGGATGCTCTGCGACCGGTCGGTCAGCCCCAGCCACACCCGACCCTGTCGTTTGAGCGCCGCACCCAGCGCGCAATCGTCGATCAGCGCGTTGCGGATCGCGGCAATGCCACCCGCCCGTTCCAGCGCATCACGCCGCACCAGCATGCACCCGCCCGCCGCCGCGCCGATGCCGGAAGGCCGGTTCACCCGCCCGAACGGATAGAGTAGCTGGAAAAAGAACACGAACGCGGGGACAAGTGCACGTTCGGCCAGGCTCTCACAGCGCAGTTTGGCCATCAGCGAAACCAGCACCAGCCCCCGCGCTTCGGCCCGCGTCACCAGCGTGCGCAGCGTATCGGGTGCATGCGCGATGTCGGCATCGGTCAGCCACAGGTAGCGCGAGGTCTGCCCGGCCTGTGCAACGCCTTGCGACACCGCCCACAGCTTGCCCGTCCAGCCCGGCGCCAGTGGCGTTCCGGTCAGGATCTCCAACCGCTCTGCACCCGTTGCCCGTCTGGCAATCCCGGCGGTGCCGTCGCTGCTCGAATCATCGACCAGGATGACGCGGAATGGCCCCGGGTAAACCTGCGCCAGCAAACTGCCGATCGAGCGCGCGATCACTTCGGCCTCATCGCGCGCCGGCACAACCGCGATCACTTCGGGCCATTGCACAGGCTCTGGCGGCATGTCGCGCGCATCACGCTCTCGCGTCAGCCAGAAGCCATCGCGGCCCACGATCAGCCCGATCCAGATCAGCAGCGACAATCCACCGATCGCCATGGCCAATTGCCCGGCCATCACGCCAACATCCCTTGCGCGCCGAACCATGCAAGCGCGTCCGCAATCGCCTCCTGCCACGGCCGCGCGCGGTAACCCAATTCGGCCTCTGCCTTGGCCGAAGTGTAGAACATGCGATGCGCCGCCATGCGCAGCGAATCGACGGTGAGGAACGGTTCCTTGCCCGTAATCCGCGCCAGCGCTTCGTTGGCATGGGCCAGTGGGAACAACAGCTTGCGCGGGATCACGATCGTTGGCGGCTTGCGCCTGACTTGCGCGGCGATTTCGGCCAGCATCGCGCCCAGCGTCACGTCCTCGCCGCCCAGGATGTAGCGTTCGCCGATCCGGCCCCGCTCCATTGCAGCCAAGTGCCCTAGCGCGACGTCATCGACGTGAACCAGGTTCAGCCCGCTGTCGACAAACGCCGGCATCTTGCCCCGCGCTGCTTCGACGATGATCCGCCCGGTCGGTGTGGGCTTGACGTCGTGCGGGCCGATCGGCGTGGACGGGTTGACGATCACCGCCGGCAAACCTTGCGCCACCATCGCCTCTACCAGCCGTTCGGCCACGACCTTGCTGCGCTTGTACGCGCCCACCGCCTTTTCCGGGGTTGCCGCGCGGGTCTCGTCGGCCGCACTGCCGTCGAGAGGCTTCAGCGTGGCGACGCTGCTGGTGTAAACCACGCGTTCGACCCCGGCATCGCGCGCCGTCACCATCACGGTTTGCGCGCCGGCCAGATTGTTGCGGACGATCTCCTCGGTATCGGGCGCCCAGATCCGGTAATCGGCGGCGACGTGGTACAAATGCCGCACCCCCGCCATCGCCCGCGCCATCGACGCCGGATCGCGCGCATCGCCTTCGACCAAAGTCCCCGGAAAGTCGGCCAGATTGGCGCGCGGGCTGGTGCTGCGGACCAATCCGCGCACCGTGGCACCGCGCGCGCCGAGCGCACGCGCCACCGCCGAGCCGACAAAGCCCGACACACCGGTTACCAGCACGATGTCCGTAGCCCTGCTCACGCCCATGAGCCTACACACGACGGGCGCGCGGCGCTAGGGAGGGACTATGGCGCTTGCCCACAACATTCTTGCAGGGGTCGGCTGGGCGCTGGTGGTGCTGTCGGTGGCGGGATCTGTCTACACGCTGGCTGCGGCGGGGGTGCTGGTGCGGTTTTTGGGTCGTCGTAACACACGGCCCGCTCGCAGCGATGCGGTCACATTGCTCAAGCCGCTTTACGGCGCCGAACCGCGATTGCTGGACAACCTGGCGAGCTTCTGCACGCTCGATCACGCGGGGCCGCTCCAGATCGTGGTAGGGGTACAGCGCGCAGATGACCCCGCGCTCGATGCTGTCGCCCACTTACGCGGGCGCTTTCCGAAAGTGCGGATCGATCTGGTGACGGGCGCGGACGTTGCGGGGGCGAACCGCAAGGTTGCCAACCTGATCGCGATGGCGCCGCACGCTGTGCACCCGGTACTGGTGCTGAGCGATAGTGATATGGCGGCGCCCCAGGACTACCTCGTGCAGATCCTCCCGGCACTCGACACTCCCGGCGTCGGGGCGGTGACTTGCGCCTATCACGGGCGCGGCGATGCCGGATTGTGGTCGCGGATGGGTGCGGCGGGGCTCGATTGGCAAATGCTGCCCGGCGTGGTGTTCGGCACGCGCACCGGCCTTGCAACGCCCTGCATGGGATCTACGATCGCGTTGCATGCCGAAACGCTGGCGGCGATCGGCGGGTTCGAGGTCTTTGCCGGAACGCTGGCCGATGATTACGCGATCGGTGCCGCGATTCGTGCGCGGGGCGAAACCGTGGTGGTTCCGCCCCTGCTGGTCACGCACGGTTCGGCCGATCGGTCGCTGGCGGAGTTGTGGCGCCACGAAGTGCGCTGGGCGGCGACCGTGCTGGGGGTCGAACCGATCGGCCATGTTGCCAGCGTGATCGCGATGCCGCTGCCGCTGGCCATGCTGGCGCTGCCCTTGGTGCCATCCGCAGGGCAAGTTGCGCTCATCCTCGCATGGGTGGCGCGGGCCGTGCTGGTGCAGGCAAGTGCTGGCGTTTCGGGTGAAAAGCCATTCGGATCGACCATCCTGGCCATCGCACTGTTGCCGATACGCGACATTCTCGGCTTTGCCGTCTATATTGCCAGCTTCGGCGCGCGATCGGTTGTTTGGCGCGGCGAAAAACTGACTATGAAGCCTGAAGGCCGGATCGAAACCGGCGCGGAGATCTCTGCATGACCCCCGGTACGAAGTTGCGCACGCTTTTCCTTCAGGGCCCCTCGTTCGATGGGTTCGATGGTGGCGCCGGTGCGCGCTACCAGATGAAGCGCGAGGTCAAATCGTTCTGGTATCCGACCTGGCTGGCGCAGCCGGCCGCAATGGTAGAAGGCAGCAAGCTGATCGACGCACCCGCGCACGACCAGAGCTGGGACGACATTGCGCACGAATTCGACGAGCGCGATCTCGTCATCCTCCATACCTCCACCCCCAGCTTCCGCCAGGACGTGCAGACCGCCGAACTGATCAAGGCGCGCAAGCCCTCGATCGTGATCGGCTTCGTCGGCGCCAAAGTGGCGGTCGAGCCCGACAAGAGCCTGGCCGCCAGCAGCGCGATCGATTTCGTGGCGCGCGAGGAATACGATTTCACCATCGTGGAAATCGCCGAAGGCCGCCCGCTGAGCGAGGTCGACGGGATCACGTATCGGGTTAAGGATGGGCGCGCACCCGAGGGCACCTTCATCCGCAACAAGGATCGCGCCATCATCGAGGACATGGACGTGCTGCCGATGGTCAGCCCGATCTATCGCCGCGATCTCGATCTCACCAGGTATTTCGGCGGCTACCAGCGCCACCCCTATGTCTCGTTCTACACCGGGCGCGGGTGCAAGAGCCGCTGCACCTTCTGCCTGTGGCCGCAGACGATCAGCGGCCACCGCTATCGCCACCGCACCGTGCCCAAGGTGATCGAGGAGGTGAAATACGTCCTGGCCGAAATGCCCGAGATCAAGGAAATCTTCTTCGACGACGACACCCTGGCCGATGCGCACGATTTCGTGATCGAGCTTTCGGGCGAACTGGCCAAGCTCGGCTTCGGCAAGCCCGGTTTTCCCGTCACCTGGGGCTGCAACGCCAAGGCCAACGTGCCGATGAAGGTGTTGACCGCGATGAAGCAGGGTGGCTGCCGCGTGCTGCTGGTCGGCTACGAAAGCGGCAACCAGCAGATCCTCCACAACATCAAGAAGGGCCTGCTGACCAAGGTCGCGCGCCAGTTCACCAAGGACGCCCACAGCCTGGGCCTGACGATCCATGGTACTTTCATCCTCGGCCTGCCGGGCGAGACGCTCGAAACGATCGAGGAGACGATCAACTACGCCAAGGAGCTCGATCCACACACGATCCAGGTGTCGCTGGCCGCGCCCTATCCGGGCACGTTCCTCTACAAGCAGGCGATCGAAAACAACTGGTTCGATGGCAGCGACCACTTGCTGACCGACGGCGGCAACCAGATCGCGCAGCTTTCGTACCCGCACCTGCCGGCATCGGTGATTTTCGACAAAGTCGAGGAATTCTACAAGCGCTTCTATTTCCGCCCGTCGAAGATCGGTTCGATCGTGTGGGAAATGCTGCGCGACTGGGACATGCTGAAGCGCCGCCTGCGCGAAGGCGTGGAATTCTTCGACTTCCTGCGCCGCCGGAAGGTGGACGCCTGAGCGACGATTCCATCCGCCGGCTTGTCATAACCGCCGACGATTTCGGCGCGGCGGTCGCGGTCAACGAAGCGGTTGAACGGGCGCACCGCGAGGGCATCCTCACCGCCGCCAGCCTGATGGTTGCGGGCGAGGCTGCCGCGGACGCGGTGGCGCGCGCGCGGACGATGCCCGATCTGGGCGTGGGCCTGCATTTGGTGCTGGTGGAAGGCCGACCATCGCTGCCGCCCGAACAGGTGCCAGACCTTGTCGACAGCCACGGGCGTTTCCGCGAAGACATGGTGCGCTCGGCGATAGCCATGGCGTTCATCCCCCGCGTACGCCGCCAGCTTTTCGCCGAAGTCGAGGCGCAGTTCGCGGCCTTTGCGGCGACCGGGCTGAAACTCGACCACGTCAACGCGCACAAGCATTTTCACCTGCATCCGGTCATCGCCTCGGCCATGATTGCGGCAGGTCGCAAGCACGCGATGGTTGCCGCGCGCGCACCGGTGGAGCCGCGTGACGTGCTGGCGGCGATCAAGCCCGGCGCCCCCCCGCGCCGCGATCCGGCGGGGCCGTGGGTGCGGCTCGTGCGGAGCAGGCTGCGGCGCGCCGGGCTCACCGTGCCCGACCAGGTGTTCGGGCTGGCATGGTCGGGCGCAATCACGCCCGAACGGTTGCGCGGGTTGATCGAGCACCTCCCGCCCGGCCTGACCGAGATATACACCCACCCCGCCACCGGCGCCTATCCCGGTTCGGCCCCCGGCTATGGCTATGCAACCGAACTCTGGGCGCTGATCGATCCTCTTGCCAAGCAGGCAATCGCGCGCGAAGGCATCGTGCTCGGGTCCTTCTGCAGTTTCGCGGGAGGCTGAACTTGGGCAATAGCGGAGACCGCGTCTGAAAATCTATGCGCGGGCAGGCATCCTGCTCGCCACCCTTGCCGGACTTGGCGCGGCGGCCTGGGCGTTCGGCGCGGCCGGGCTTCACAATGTGCTGGTTGCGGCGGCGCGCGTGGGTCCGGCCGGGTTCATCGCATTTTGCCTCTACACCGGGGCGATCTTCGTGCTGCTCGGCGGTGCGTGGCTGGCTTCGGCGCCGGGCGAGCCGGTGCGAAGGCTGGGGCTGTTCGTATGGGCGCGGATGCTGCGCGAGGCGGTGGCCGATCTGCTGCCGTTCTCGCAACTCGGTGGCATCGTGGTGGGCACGCGTTCGCTGCTGCTGGCAGGCGTGCCGGGCCCTAGGACATACGCCTCGATGATTGTCGACATGACCACCGAAATGGCTGCGCAACTGGTGTTCACCCTGTTCGGGCTGGCCACCATGGCCAGCCTGCTCGTGGCAGGGCCCAATGCCGACCAATTGCGCCCGCTGATCCTGGGTGGGACTGCTGCGATGATCGCGATAATGATCGTGTTCTTTTCCGTGCAAAGGCCTGCGCTGGCACTGGCTGAACGGCTGGCCGGGCATTTCCTGCCCGAATCGGCGGATCGCGTGGGCGAGTTGGGCACCGAACTGCGCGCGATTTACGCTCGCCCGGCGCGGATCGGACTGGCTTTCGCGCTCAATCTGGCCGGCTGGATCGCGAGCGCGTTGGGGGCGTGGTTCGTGCTGAACGCGATGGGTTCGCGGATGTCGGTGTGGGCGGTGCTGAGCCTCGAAAGCCTGATCTTCACGCTGCGCAGCGTGGCCTTCGCCATCCCCTCGGCGATCGGCGTGCAGGAGGCCGCCTATGCGCTGGCGGCGCCGCTGTTCGGCCTGCCGCCCGAATCTGCGCTCGCGCTGTCGCTGGTCAAACGCGCGCGCGAGATCGCGATCGGCATACCGACGTTGCTGGCCTGGCAGGCCAGCGAAGCACGCGCAGTAATCGCCGGTTAGCGCGGCGCGGAAAGGCTGGTGTTGAAGAACGCCAGCGTATCGTCCAGCAGCGGCGCCTTGCTACGAAACGGCTTCGAAATCGCCATGATCAGGTCGTTGTGATCGAGCCCCTGGTATTGCTTCAGCGCGGTTGTACGGCTGCCCAGTGCCTGCTGCCGCGCCGCGAGATTCACGGCATTGCGTGGACGCACTTCGGTGTCGGCGGTGCCCGTCACCAGCAACAGTGGCGGCGCATCGGCACGCGCGAAGTGGATCGGCTGGGTTTGCTGCGGATCGGGCGCCTGCCCCATCGCATCGATCGAACGGCGCTTGTCGAACGGATAGAAATCGTAAGGCCCGGCCCACCCGGCCGCGGCGCGCACCACACCGGGCTCGACGCCCACCGCCTGAAGGTAGCGCGGATCGAGCGCCAGCATGACCGCGAGATATGCGCCGGCCGAATGCCCGGCCAGAACGATCTTGTCGGGATCACCACCATACTTGGCGATGTTGTCATGCGTCCAGCGCACCGCCGCCGCCGCATCCTGCACGAACGCCGGGAAGCGCACTTGCGGCACCAGCCGGTAATCGGGCAGCACCACGACATAGCCACGTGCGGCGAAAGCCTTGGCAACGAAAGGATAATCCTGCCGTGCGCCCTTGGCCCAACCGCCGCCGTAGAAGAATACCAGTACCGGCTTGCGCTCCGCCAGGCCTGACGGCTTCGTCCAGACGTCGAGCCCGCCGCGCGGGCCGGGCATGAACGTCACGTCGGCGGCGACGCGCTGCACCCCGCCATCGCCAGGCGTCAGATCGTTGAGCACATTGAGCGATCGCGGCGGCGAATAGAGATAAATGCCGCCCGCCGCAGCCAGCAGCGCCACCAGCAACACCAGCGTTCCGATCACCAACTTGCGCATCCGTTATTCCTTCGGTCAGTCGGCGAGATCGGTCATGCCCGCAAATCCCATCGGCGCGTAGGGCCCCAGGATCAGTTGTTCGAACGTGCCCAGGCCATGCCGCAGCGGCTCGCCCTTGCGGCGCAATTCGACGCGCGACAGGCGCTGGACGTGGAACAGATCGTACGATGCCGGATCGAGCGCATCGAGCACCCAGTCCTCGCGCTCGACCGCCAGTTCGCCGTGGAACAGGCCGTGGCCCCAGGTGGGGTTCACATAGCCGATCCCCTTCATCTGGAACCGCGCGAACGGCGTGAACACCGCCTCTGTCACCGAACCATCGGGCTCGGTGATCGCAAGCTCGCCATAACGCGGCCAGCGCGTGCCGCCGCTGTTGCGCGAATCGAGCTTGGCGTTGTGGCTGACGACCGCCGCATCGGCCTTGCCACCATCCGCGATCTGCACCGCAGCCAGGTTGAAGGCCTTGCCGTCGGCATCGGCGTTGACGTGGAAATAGAGGCTGCAGTCTTCGAAATTGGTCGGCGTCCATTGCCAGAAGAAGCCGGGCATGACCGCGGGCGCGTGCGGTTGCGCATCGCTGGCGCCGACCGGGCGGACCCCCCAACTGCGATCGCGCGTGCCGAACGCGCCTTCGCCGAAGGTCGATCGCACGCCGTCGCATTCCACCCAGCCCGAAACGCGGCAGTTCTGCGTCAGCCGCGTATAATCCATGAACGTGCGCGGCCCGATCCGCTGGATGAAACGCGGTTCCTGGATCGGAAAATGGCGCCCTTCGAACACCAGTTCGGCGCTGATCCCCTGTTCGGGCGCAACGGTGACCTTGAGCCGTTGCAGCGGTTCGATCACCTCTATCGTGATCGGCCCGACCGTCAGTTCCAGCCGCTCCATATTGAGAATGCGCGATGCATGGAGCGAGGTCTGCACGCCATCACGCACCAGCGAGATGTGCGCGTCTGCGATGTTCAGGTGCGGATAGACCCCGAACGCGATCGCCACGAAGGCACTGCCATCGGGCAGATAGGCGTTGAAGAAATAGCGATCGTAGAAATTGCGATCGGTGCCCGCGAACGCGATCGGCTCGGCGGTCTGGTGGATCGGGTAGTCATCGCCCTTGGTCAGCATTGTTTCCGCCTCTCCCGCTTATCGCGCAGTCTTGGCGCGGCTGCGGGCTGTCTGGCAAGCGGCAAGTCAGCAGGACCTCAACTCAGCGCGTAATCGCTGACGTAGGCGTTGGTCTTGCGCTCCATGCCGAATGTGCTGGTGGGGCCATGACCGGGCAAGAAGGTTACGTCGTTGCCCAGCGGCCACAGCTTCTTTGTGATCGCATCGATCAGGTCCTGGTGATTGCCCATCGGGAAATCGGTGCGCCCGATCGAGCCCTTGAACAGCACATCGCCCACGATCGCGAAGTGGCTGGGCGCGTGGTAGAACACGACATGGCCGGGGGTGTGGCCGGGACAGTGGATCACGTCGAGTACCAGATCACCCACCGTCACCGTATCGCCGTCGTGGAGCCAACGGGTCGGTTCGAACACCTCGCCCGGAATGCCGAAATTGCGGCTGTCATCGCCCAGCTTGGCGATCCAGAAGCGATCGGCTTCCTGCGGCCCTTCGATCGGCACGCCCAGATCGCGCGCGAGCACCCCGGCCGAACCGCAATGATCGAGGTGACCATGCGTGATCAGCAACTTCTCGACCGTCACCCCGGCGCGCTCGACCGCCAGTTTCAATCGGTCGAGATCGCCACCCGGATCGACCAGCGCCGCCTTCATCGTGCGCGTGCACCACACCAGCGAGCAGTTCTGCTCAAATGCGGTGACGGGGATGATGGCAACCTTCATCGGCGGAACGTCTGGCGTCGGCGATTCTGCGGGGCTTTGATTCATGCCATCGAGATGGCGGGGCAGCGGAGCAATTGCAACCGCCCAGACGATTGCCAACGCCGGCCGCGCCGCCGCCGTCAGATCCGGCCGCCTTTCCACACCACGCGACCCAATATCTCGACATCGGCGAGCGGATATTCGCTGCGCCCATAAGCGGCATTATCGCTGATCACCCGCACCAGCCCGGCCGCGGCCGGCTCAAGCCGCTTCACCAGCAGAACCCCGTCGATCCGCACGACGTGAATGCCCGCGCGCAACGGCCGGGGCGTGCGATCGACCAGGATCTCGTCGCCGTCATGGAGCGTGGGCTCCATGCTGTCTCCCTCCACCGCGATCACGGTCAGCACCGCCGGTTCGAAGCCTTGCTGCGTCAGCCAGCGCCGCGAAAAGCGCAACTGCCCGACGGGGGTCTCCTCTGCCGGAAATGCGCCGGGACCAGCCGACGCGCCAAGCGGAAGCCGCGGCACATCGATCCAAGGCGCGGCCGTGCGGCGCGAGCTCTGGGCTGCCGTTGCCTGTTCGCCGTGAAATTCGGGCGCACCGAGCTCGCTTTCGGATACGCCGAAGAATGCCGCAAGCTGGTGACGATCGCGCTCTTCGAGCCGGCGCGGCGACCCCTTGCGGACGAATTGCTGCAAATACGTGGTGTTGCGCCCGAGCAGACCCGAGAGCGCGGCCAAGCTGACGCCCTTGCTGCCGGCCAGTTCCAGCAATCGTGCGCGCGGGTTGCGGTCTTCCATGGCTTCCATCCTTCCGACGTACATTCGCCTGCGGCCCTCAATCCATTTCCGAGGTGATTTCCTCTAGCTTTGTAGGATTTCTACGTCAACATAGGAAATGTCCTATCAACATTCACTCTGGAGGGATTCGCAATGCTGATGCGCAAGATCGAGAGGTTCCTTGCCAAAACCGGCATGCCCGTGACCAAATTCGGCAGGCTCGCCGCGCACGATCCGCGGCTGGTCGGCGATTTGCGCAATGGCCGTGAACCCCGAACATCGTTGTCCTCCCGCATAGAACATTTCATGAACACTTATGGAAAGCAAGACCATGTTGCCTGACCGCACACCAACACAGCGACTTACCGGCCGGCCAGTCCGGAGCAACCGTTCGGGCAGCAGCCGGCTGATCGATGCAGTTGCCGTACTGGCGAACTCGGGAATTCTGACAGATCATCGCGAGACTTCGTGGGCATCGATCACGTTTGCAGGCACGCGGCACGGCATGACCTGGCTGTTCAGCGGAGCAGAGGCGGTGGAATGCGGTGAAGCATTTATCGCCGCCTTGCCCGATCACGAATTCAGGATACCCGGCTGCCTTGTTGCCGACGCCACGATCGTTGAGGTTTCAAGCAGCCAGTTGCCCGAGCCCATGATGACTTTGACAATCGAGATCCTGCTCCTCGAAGAAGCCTGATCCGAAACTTCGGCCCTTGTCTTTCGACTTGCGGCCGGTGCGCCTCCCCCAAGGCGCACCGGCCGCACTGCCGACGAACTGAATTACATCGCGGGAGTTGCGCCTTCGGACGACGGCGATCCATTGGCCGCCATGATCTTTGGCGCGCCCTTGGCGCCGATCCACAAGCTCATATCGACCGTGTTGGATACCTTGAATGGCACCCGGCGGCTGTTGAGGAACAGTTCTTCCATTTCGCTGCGGACGAACGGGCGTGCACCGAGCCGGCCGAAGATGGCCATCTGGCCCCCGGTTTCGTCGACCCCCCGATCACGATCGAGACCCTTCGACATCGCGATGGCCGGCCACTTGGTGTGGGTCCATGCGATCAATTCGGGCTTGGGTTCGGGCGAGAAGCCATAGAAATTCGGCTGGCTGTCGGGCGAGGTCAATTGCAGGACCTTGAACCCGTTCTTGCCATCAGCGACATAGGCGAACAACGAAGCGTTGGTTGACCCCACCACCACGTCCTCCGCATCGTTGAGTTGCCCATCGGCCGTGTACGCCTGGTAGATCGACGGCTGGGTCGGCTTGGTGATGTCGACAATCACCAGCCCCTGGCCCTTGGCGGCGACATAGGCGTAAGTGCGTGCCAGATAGACCTTGCGCGCATCGGCCAGTTGGACGGTCGCCTGCGGCACCGACTGCGGATTGGCCATCTCGGTAATGTCCATCAGTTCCAGGCCATTGCCGGTGGTCACCCACAAGTACCGGAACTGAACCGCGGTTGCGCGCGGGTCCTTGAGCGGGACCACCGACGTCACCTTCGGATCGAGGCATGTATCGCCGCCTGCGGCTTCGTTCACTTCGCACGGCTTGTCCGCCGACCACGGCTTGGTCAGGTGCACAGTCACCAGCGCCTTGTCGGTCACGATGTAGGCGTAGTCGCCCGCCAGCGTGATGTGCCTCGCTCCGTTCAGCACTCCATCGGGGTTGAACGTCAGCGCGCGGTGGAAGAAGTTGTTGCGGAACTCGCCGTCACCCAGCGTATCGATGTTGACCGCAATCAGGCCTTCCTGTCGGTCGCTGACGAAGGCGAAGTGGTAGATTGGCGAAAACGGCTGTTCCTGGTTCAACTTGCGCAATTCGGGCGTGTTGCGGGTTGGCGCGATTGCCTGGTTGGTCGGCAAGGCCATGCAGGTCGCGTCCTTCGACCCGACATGCGTATCGTGACCCAAGGCCGAGAACGGCGCGTTGACGATCCGTTCGGAGAAGCCCTTGTCGCCGATTGCGGCAATATCATAAGCACGGAAGCCACCCTTGCCTTCGGCCACGAACATGTACTCACCGCGCATCTGCAGGCAGTTCACTTCATCGCGGGTGCCATTGACGTGGTTGGAGAACTGTTCGCGGCCCGTGTCTTCGCCCGAAAACTTCTTGTCGAAGATCGCGCCGCGGGTCCAGTTCTTGAGCTCGCGCTTGTTCTTCTCGACATGGTCCTTGAAGAAGTCTGGATAGGCGTAGCGGTGCAGGTAGCTGCCGATCACCGCCTGGGGTTCATCCCACTCGGTGACGCGAACGGCTTCGAACCCACCGCCGAGACCCACCCATGCATTCATGCCAACAAAGTTCACGTAGTTGGTACCCAGCAACAGCAGTTGCGACATGATCGCGTTGTTGTCTTCGTCCTTGCTCACGTGGCAGTCGGTGCATTGCTTGGTTTCCGCGCGGCGAACCGTGTGCGGGAAATGCGGGGCGAAGGCCTGGCTTGAATAGCCGATCGACGAGATTGGCGGTTGCTGGACGTAGATCCGTTCGCGGTTGATGTTAGTCGATGACAGGATCAGCGCCGAGGTTGACCGGATCGGCGCGGTGATCGCCTTGCCCGATACCGGTACACCCGTTTCATCGAACGTCACCGGATCGGACCCGCTCGACTTGTTGCGGGCGTGCTTGCCCAACTGGAACATGTCGTCGCGTGCGACCTGCGGGTTGTAGGTCGCGAAGTTGCGGGTGTCCTCGTCCTCATACTTGTGGATCTTGGACTTCCAGTTGGCTTCGATCGGCAAGTGACAGCCGGCGCAGCTCGTCGTCCACGACAAGTGGCAGGTGAAACACGCCATGTCGTCGTCCTTGTGGGCGCGCTCCGCCTTCGGGATTCCCAGCCCGAACTTGTAGATTCCATCGTCGGCCGCGGACTTGGCCATAAGCTTGGCGCGCGCCGCCTTGGGGTTGAACACCGGGCGGCCCTGGTCGTTCTTCACGTTGGCCCACTTGGGATCGACGGCGTCGCGCACCAGGCTGACTTGCCAGGTCTTGCCCGGATCGATGATCGAGCGCTGGACCAGTACGTTGCGACCGTTGGGGTCCTTGAACCATTCGAAGCGACGCTGGCCATCGGCGTTGCGCAACAGCGACAGGTTGTGCCCGTTTGTGGGCGCCGCCATGTTCGATGTCATCAGCGTCGGGTACTGGTCGGGCGTGCCGTGGCAGTCCTTGCAACCGATCTCCACCGCATTGGCGACTTCGCCATAGATCAGCCCCGAACCGTGGCTGTCCTGCGCGAAGTGGCAATCGGCGCATTGCATGCCGAGCTGCGCGTGGATGTCCATCATGTGAACAGACTTGCCGGGATTGTCGTAGCTCGCCTCGACGAATTTGCCTTCACCGGCCTTGCGGAATTTCTCCGGATCTTCGGGCGAGATGATGTGCGCCTTGTCGGTGCCGTAAGTCGCCATGTCGCCATCGTCGTCGAGCAGGTTGCCCCGGCGATCGCGCTTCAGGATCGCGCGGAAGTTCCAGCCGTGGCCGTGGTAATCGGCGAACTGCGTAGCCTTCAGCTTGTCATTGAGATCATAGACGTTGCGCAGGAATTCGACGTCGCGCCACAGCCCGTGCGTCGATGCCGCCTCGGGATTGCGATCGAGCACTTCGCGCGCTTCGGACATGGTCGGGTGGAACTGTGTCTTGAATGCCTTCTGGTAATCGGCATCCGACATGCCAGGAGGCTTCGGCGCGCGGTTTTCGGGCCCGGGCCACATGAATGGCGCATCGGATTCGTAGTCCCACATCGTGTAGCCGAGATAGGAATTCAGGAAAATGTTGGGCTGGTGCATGTGGCAATTCATGCACTGAGCGGTCGGGATCGCGCGGGTAAAGGCGTGGACCAGCGGGTGGCCGCGTTCACGGTCCTGCATCGCTACCGGCCCGCCCTCGCCGCCGGCGGATTTGCCGTGGCTGTCCAGCCCGGCGGCCGCGTGGGCATCGGCCTGGCTCATCGCGTTCGACGGCATCGTGCCGTGCGGCGCCTTGCCCTCGGCATCGCCGAAGACCTTCAACTGTTCGGCTGACTGGATGGCCTTGAAGCAACCGTCGGCCATGTCGGCAGATTGTTCAGGATCTGTCTTGTCACCGCCAAGGTAGGCGCCATGCCCGCCCAGGACCGTACCGCGCACCAATTCGGCATGCTCACCGTGTCCGGCTACATACTTGCCGTAAGCGCCCTGGCGTTCCTGACCTTCGCGCAAGCGGTTGATCGTGGGGTCTGCGGTGATCGTCTGCCCATCGCGTCCGCACTTGGCGAACGACGAAGAATGCCGCGGTTCACGATCGTTGGCATAGATCACGTGACACGATGCGCAACCGGAAGAGCGATAGTCGCCCGGCTGGTCATTGGTGCCCATCATATAGAGGAACGGATCGTTGAGGCGCGACTTGTGGATGTTCAGCACCGGGATGGCTACGCGCAGCCCGGTAGCCATGCCGCGGTTGGATTGCTTGAGATCGGGGCGGCCGTTTTCGTCGAGTTTCTGAATCGAGCCGGTCGAGTTGGGCAGGCCGATTTCAGGGAATTGTGGATTGATCGTGCGGCCGCCGTCTTCGAACACGCGGAACACATCACCCGGCGGGATCGAATTCCACATCGGCAGCGGATACATCGCGGGAAGCGCACCGCGCGCCTTTTCGGTTGGGGTAACGGTGCCCCACATCGGCTTGCCGTCCGGGCCGACCGCGCTCGAGGCAGACTTAACAAAAGCCGGCTCACCGTCGCGGGTCAGGCTTTCGCCGAACATGTAGTTCTTGAACGGAACGATGCCGTTGTTGTAAGCGGCGCCGCCCCATAGCATAGCACCCGTCGTCATGATCGAACGTTCGGACGCCTCGATGATGTTCATGTGGCAGGCGCCGCAAGCTTCGCGCGCAACGCGATAGTCCGACGGATTGACGAAGCGCACGAACTCGGCGCTTTCCTTGTTCATCCCGGAATAAAGGTGCTTCGGATTGGCTGACGATGGCCAGTTCCAGGACTTGGGGAAGCGCGGCAGGATGTGCGCTTTCGACATCGCGGTCACGTAAGGGAGGCTTTCGGCCTTCCAGCCAGCGTCCACGCTCACGGTGTTGTCGCCGCCGTGGCAATCGACGCATGCCAGCACGACGGCCGGGCTGGCGTGCATCGTGCGGTGGTCGCTGGCGGTGTGGCAGCTTACGCAGCCCTTGTTTTTGGCGTCGACTCCGGCCCTCTGTTCTTCAGCCGTGTCGCCTGGCTGGCCCTTGGGGGCATTGGGCGCGCGGTGGTACGTGACCTTTTCGGCGACTTCCTCAGATGCGCGCAAGGCAACCGGCGCGATGAACGAAGCCAGGACGACGAACAGCCAGATAGCCAAGAGCCGGCTGGAACGGGAAGCTAGGGCCATGAAGCGGGTCGCAATCATCAGATCAGAAAGCCAAAATCGCGTTGCCGAGGATCGAGTAGAACCGTGAATTGTGCCCCGTGGAGGCGAACAGGTCCTTGAAGCCGCTGCCGGCCTGGAGCACCGCGCCCGACAGCCTGAACACGATGTTCTGATTGGCCTTGGGGCGGTAGATCGCCGAAATCGATGCGTCAGTGCCGATCGACCGAGGGATCGTGCCTTCATTGCGCAGGACTTGCAGAACCGAAGTGTTGGCGAACCACAACTGGTTGACGTTGGCCGTAACGCGAAGCTTCGGTGTCAAATCAAAGTCACCACCGACACCCAGCAGCACCGTGCCGGGATTGACGAAGTTGGACTGACCTTCGATGCCCGAACTGCGCAAGTCGGTCAGGATGCCGTTGCGTCCGTTGATGTTGACCAGGCCGCCGCCCACGAACGGGATGCTCTGGCGGATATAGTAGCTGGTGTCGGCGCCGGCGAATTGCGGATTTTCCGAAATCGCATCGAAGCCGCCTTCGGTGTTGTCGCGCGGGTTCTTGTCGCCGCTGGCATAGAGGCCTGAGAGGCGAAAGCGCATAAAATCAACGTCATACGAAACTTCGGCTGCAGCGAAGAAGGCCGCAATCTTGGCTGGCTTGCTGGTAATGAAATTGTTCGTGTCGTGGCCCAGCGCTGCATAGAACTGGCTCGACAGGTTGACCCGGCCGATGTGGCCATCGTTGCCGTAACCCAGGTAGAACACGTCGTAATTGTGCCCGCGGATATCGCCGATGATCGAAGGCCGGACCGGGAAACCGTTCTTGTCCGAATGGATGAAGCTGCCTTCGCGGTTGCGGTTGTAGACGAGCTGAAAGGCGCTCGTCAGGCCAACTACCGGGAAATCCTGCCGGAAGATGTTGGCAAGAAACACGAAATCATGCCGCAAAGGCGCAGTAATGTCGTTCAGCCCGGAATTGGAATCCTTCTCGAGCCGCCAGAAAGCAGCGAGATTGAACTGGATGCGATTGTTGTCGCGATCACCGAAAACGCGCACGCCAAGTTGCTGATCAAGAAACAGAAATCCCCGGAAATCCGCGGTGATTTCCTGAATGCCCGCGCGCACCGAGATGAAATCGTAACGGTTCGAATCGAACCGCGCCATGTGGTAATCGACGAAGGCTTCCTGCACGCCCACGAATGCCGTGGTCCGATGCGTGAGATCGCTGGGCTTCACGCGCAGGATCTGCCGTTCGGCCACACTGGCGTAATTGACCTGCGTTGCTAGCGTGAGCCGGTATTCGACGATCGGCGGCTTGAACGCGGTCAATCCCTTGAGCAGCGAAACGCCGGTGATGAAAGTTTGCGCCAGGACGAGGCTGTTCGAGCGGCTGAACTGGTCGATCGAATTCGGATTCTGGCTGGTCGCCTGGGTGACAGGTTGCGGAAACGAACGTGGCTCGACGATCGTGTCCGAAATCGCATTGGCGATGAAGAACCAGTCGTCACCATGCAGAAAACCCGGCTTGTCCTTGGCCGAAATCGGCTTGTCGCCCTTCAGCACGTTGTGGTGGAACGGATCCTGCGTTGAATGGCAGACCGCTTCGAGCTTGGGGAAAATCCCGAACAGCGCACGATCGGGCAGTCCGGTCTTGGGGTCCTTCTTCGGGCACAACCCCGACGTAATCCGCCAGCGATCCGGTACCACCACATTGACGCCCAGCGAGCTCATCGGGCCTTCGCCGTCATACTTGTCGTAAAAGGCTTCGGGGGGCGGAGCATTGGCCGCACCCGGATTGTCCTGCTCGATCTTGTCGGGCAGCGGCTTTTTGTAGCCGGGGCGGCGCCGCTCATCGAGCAGGGCCTTTTCGGCGGTAATGTCGGGCCCTGTGTTCGCCGCTGCTGCCGGCGCGGCTTCCATGGTCGCTGCCGGCGACGCGGGGGCCGAAGATGCGGCCGGTGGTGTTGGCTCGGCCGGCGTTGTTGGCTCGGACAGCGTGGAATCGCCCGCGGCGGCGGACGACGGGGCTTCCACCGAAGCAGCGCCGAACAACGCGAGCGGGAAACGATTGCGCTGCCCCGGCTGGATCGCGCCGGCTGCGCGGCTGATCACAACGCCCGGCATTGCACCCCCTGGGACAGGGAGTTGTGGCAAGCCGGATCCGCCCGGCAGGCCGAGCATCGGGGCGAGCAGCGCGATCGCGGAAACCATCATAGGCCCTCGCAAACATTCTGGGCGGCCGTGTCCAGGAACGGCGCAAACGGACAGTTCACGTACCGCAGCCTGACCGGATTGCCGTTGACGGTGACCGAAATGTTGTCGGCGCGGATCGCTTTTGGCGCGTTGCCGATCGAGCCGACCCGCAGGCCGCCGTTGTTCAGGCCGAGAAACGCGGACAAATCGTCCTGATCGATACCATCGCCCGAGATGCCGATCGCGCCGACCAAAGTGTTGCCGCGATAGATCGGCACACCGCCCGAAAAGATCTGCAAACCGTTCGCCAACCGTTTGTTGCCATTGGGTGCATTGGGCACGTTGGTGCATTGCTGCGGCGTATCGGTTGCCGACTGGCCAAGCACATAACCGACATGCTGGACCAGGTTGGACGCGACCAATTGCACCTGAAGACCCACGCCGAACGGATTGAACTGCGCGATCGGACGGCTCAGCGGACCATTTGGCGTGTTGAGCTGGCCGTCCGGAAAGAACGGCCGCGCCAGGTTGCCGATCGACCGGTTGCCGAACGCGAATGCCCCGGTCAGCGCGGTGGGATCGCTGAGGAATGTACGCGTGCGCGCAACGAATTGCGCAACATCGCCATCAGAGTCAGCCTGCAACTGCGCTGCGGCCACCTTGTTCGAGAAGAACGCCACCGATCGCGCCTTCTGCAGCGAAACGTCTGTGCCGAAGATCGGCGCATCGGGCCCACGTACCAGCCCGAGCAGCGTGCCGTAAGTGTCGATCACGCTGACAGTAGTCTGCGCCTGGCTGTCTAGCGGTTGGCGAATCTGTGCACGTTCACGGCTCATCACCTTGAAGGCTTCTTCGGCGACAGCGCGGACTTCGGTGGCGCTGAGCGGCGTGCCGACATCGACAGCGTCAGTGCCGCCCTTGATCGGGTAACGGTTGTTGCCCGATCCGTCGGTCAACACGAACGCGTCGGTGTTTGCAAATTCCGCCGTTGTCGCTGCGCGAAAGCCGCTGGCTTCGCTGCCATAGGCAGTGCCGGCCACAATCGTGCCGTTGGTATAGCCGATCACGGCCTCGAGCGCGCCGAGCACGTTGTTAATCGCGGCAAAGCTGGTCTGCAACGCCGAGAGCCCTGCCGACGTAGCATCGGTAAAGCGCAGCGTTTGCCCGCCAGCGGAGATCTTGTCCGCCGTAATCGTGGGATCGGGCGTGAAGTTCTGCTCACCGGCCAGGGCGATGAATTCCTCGGCATCGGTATCGATGTTGGTGATATCGGGATCGAGCCCGTAATCGCCATCGCCCATCACGCCGATGCCGCCGACAACCTGGCCATTCTTGTAAAGTGGCAATCCGCCAGGGTCCGCCGCCAACCCCAGCGGCGAGCGCTTGGGGCCGATGAGCGCCGTTGGTCCGCCGGCCGGCTGGAATCGCTGGTTGAGATCCGAGCACGGCAACTGGCTGAACTGCACGCCAAACAGCGGCCCGCCCTCCAGCCCCAGAGTCGAGGGTGCAGGCGGGAAGTGCTGCTGGACGATCTCGCTAGCGGTGCGGGTCGAGAACGCGTTGCCCGCGGACGATAGATAAGCGCCGGTCACCGCTTTGGCGATCGCCCCGGCTTCGGCCGGCAGCGTCACGCCTTCAAGATCGACCGGATTGGCGATCGTGGTGGCGGGAAAGGTTTCGGTGTTCAGCTTGCTGGTCAGCATAGTCGCCTTGGCGCCGTTCATCTTGAACACCGCCAACACGTTGCCCACGCGATCGACCACCGCGATGATCGATGGCAGATTGCGCGCCTTGGCCTCGCCCACCGCTTGCGCGATGATTTGCTGGACATCCGCCACCGTCAGCGACGCTTGCGGATAAGTGGGATATTTCAATGCGCCGCCCACGGTCGTGGTCGGTGCAGGCGACGGGGTGGGCGTGGGCAAAGTGCCCGATCCACCGCCGCCACAACCCGCGAGCGCGAGTGAGGCCGCCGAAACCAAGCCGATGGTCCGGGAAACGGGGCCGCCAAATGAACCGAGCACCTGCATGTCAGCGAAGGCCCCGGATGCTGCCGATGGCGCCCGAAAGCGCGCGCCGGAAGGCAAAGGGTTTATACTGGTTCGGATCGCGCACTGCTGCATAAGCTTGGTTGATCTGCACGCGCAGCCCAGCCGCCGAACCCTGCGGTACCATTCCCTGGTTCACCAAACCGTTGAGCAGCGTGTCGATCGCCATGACCGATTGGACCGAGCCTTCGTAATCGGTCAGCCGGCTGGAAATCGCGTCGCCCGCGATCGTGTCCATGATCTTGAATGTCTGTTCGCGGGTGAAGCTGCTGGCGGCGAACCGATCGGACAAGGCTTCTGCGGTCTGCCGCAAGCCCTGTGCTGCGCTGACCGCAGCCCCTCGACCTTCGCCCATCGCACGGTGGAACGCCTTCGAGCGCGTGTCGAACGTGGCCGCCAAATCGGGCGCCGCCACACGGGCCGCGGCGAGCAGCATGATCATGTTCTCGTCGTTGTACGGCGGCATCCCGGTCTGGATCGGGCGTCCGGGATTGGGCACCGCGCTCACGCTGTCCTGTTCACCGTCGATGATGCGGCGATGGCAGCTATGGCAATCATAGAAGTAGAATTCTGGGAATACGCCATCGTTGGCCCGGGCCGGCTGGCTGAACAGTTCAAGGCTGCGCTTGACCGCCTCGGCCTGGCCGACCGCCCACATCCGCATCGTGTTCGACTTGGATTTGCGCTGCGCATAATCGGCGTCTTCGTTCCAGTGCTGCTGCAGCGTCGAGAACAAGTCCAGCTCGAACGATACGCGCGGGTGGCCCGCAGCCATGATCCGGTGCTTGACGAATTGCCCCTGGCCTTCGCCCGAGAAGTGGCAATCGAGGCAGACTTTCGCGCGGGTCTTTGGATTGACCAGATCGGTCATCCCTTGCGACACATCGCGGCGATAGGTCTTGCCCACGGTGTAGTGCGAGGAAATCCAGCCGCCGGCGGCGCCGTGGCAGGTTTCGCAATCGACACCTTCGCTGACCTTCACGGCGCCGGGCGATGCGTGACAGCCGAGGCATTCGTTGCGGATGCCGGCCGAATCGAGGCCCATGCGACGGATGATCGCCTGCCCGCGCGGTTCGACGATCGCGCGATAGGCGCGGCTATGCGCGCCGGTGGGTGATGCTTCTTGCTGCCATTGAAGGAGTTCGTCCTGCCGGACAGGATTGCCGTCAGGCACCGAATGTCCGTGGCACGTGCTACCCGCGCACGTCGACACGCCAAGATGTGCGCGCGACGAATGCTCGGTCATCGAGCCGGCGCTGCCGCCCTCGGCCCGGAGTGGAGCAGGTGCAATCAGCGAAGCCGCGGCCAAAGCCGTTGCCACCATCGCCACGCAAGCGCCGACCGCAATGGTCGCCGCGCGAGGAATCGAACGCCAAGCGGCCACAATGCCGCGCTTTGACAAGGAAGTCCCCTGCATTGCCCCTCGTTCCACCGATTTAACGCTGGCTGTCAGGACTTTGCCCCATTCAACCGCGCTTATCGATAATGCTGCAATGCGAACCCGTCGAAACAGACTATGCCAGTCTCACCCCTGGGTTCAAGCCCCGAATTGACTCGAATGGCGTTGAATCGCCTCCAACTACCACTTGAACCCATGAAATCCGAGGCGATTGCGGTTTTGCAGGCCCTGGCACGGTCTCGCTTGCGGCGTTCCCGGTCAAAGTCCGATTCGGCCACCGATCCCGCTGCGCCGCAAATGAACGAGCGCGCTGGGTGCGCCATCGGTCCACGGCTGCTGCGATTTGCCCGCCCTGCGCTCGAACGCATAAACCAGCGCGAAGACCTTGCGTGTACCGAACGGCAACCGCGCCAAAGCCGCCGGCAACGCGCTGGCTTCGCCGATCCGGTCCAGCGGAATGGACAATGGCGAACGCGTCGGGTCGATCGCAATCTGGCCGGTCACCACGAATGCGATCGCGCGAAAATGCCCCGGCCGTTCGGCCATCTATCCGCGGATGGCATCCCAGAAACCGGCGCTGGGGTTGCCCCGGACCGTGAACCGGTTCGGCGCGGGGAACGGCGCGCCGTCATCGGTGATGCGCTCCATCCGGGTGAGCAGGACGAAGCCGTCGGACGGACCCGCGAACAGGCCGATCTCGAAATCAGGATCGGCCGCCTGGATGCGGGTGCGCAGGGCTTCGGCCACCTCGCCCAATGTCATGCTCGGTCCGCCCAGCGCGGACATTGGAATGGGCTGCTGGAGCACCGGTCTCGGCGCGGGCCAGGGGAAGTGAGGCAGTTGTGACGACATTGCATCGATTTTTTCGGTGCCTCGCTTCCGCCTTTGATTGGATATCGGCCGCGATCTTTGCCCGCTTGACGAAGGCTTTTGGCTTGCCTTGCTGGCCTTCGGCATCACTGCCAGCGAGAACTTTCTCGATACGCCCTGTCCTTAGCGAAGTCGGTTTCGTCGCAAACAGCAGTCAATTCGCATGTGATCTGATCGGCTGACATGAGCGGCTCGCGATGGGCTTGCCGTTGCGCGGTCATTGTCAGCGCGAAGACAGCGGCTTGCTCGAATGCCTTGGTTTTCTCCGCCAGCCCATCTTCGGCCGCCACAATCGCGGCATAGGCCGTCGCGCCGCGCGATCCCGCCCTGCAAAGTCGAATGTCGGGCCATTTCCCGGTTGCCGCATTCCGATGACATCGCACGGGCAATGCGCCCGAGCGAGCAGCGGTGTCGGGCGAAAGTAATGAGCCTGGGCCTTTCGTGGCTGGCGCGGCTCCGGGCAAATAAATGCCTTGCTCGAACAAGGCCTGCCACCGCGAGCCTCCGGGCAGCAGCACCGGCCCACCACTTGCACCACCGCGCCCGATCACCTTGAGCGCAGCGGCAGCCCAATCGGCCCCCGAGGTCGGCGTATCGAGCGAGTCTGCGGCCATCCTCGCCAGCAATGCTGGTCGCATCGCATCGGCATTGCGCAGCGTCGCGACCAGCGCCTCTTGCCGGATGATCTCGGCTGGATCGGACAGATGCGCGATGATCGCCGCGATCGCATCGGCCGATGGCGCCTCTGCATCGCCTAGCGCGGCGATGGCGCGCACCCGGGTCACTGGATCGGAGCAGCCAAGCAGCGCAAGCGCATCGGGTAGGTTGGGTAGAGGGGAAGCAAATGCGTTGAGCGCCGCTGCTGGATCGGTTGGGCAGAGGGCCAGATGCGTCGTGGCGGCCAAACCTACGTCCGCAACAGCACAGATCGGCGCACATAACGCGGCCAGGCCGATGCTTGCCGCCAGCGTGGTCAGTGCCCGCATGCGCATCATCGCGCTCCCTTCGACCGGCGCGCCAACCACCAGTTTGCTGCGCGCCAGGCACTGCGACCGATCAGCGCATAGCACGCCAGCATCGCCAGCGCCGACAATAGCACAAGCCAAGCGCCAAGGCTCGTCGGCGGATCAGCGAGGAAGCGCACGATCGCAAGCGGCGCAAAAGCGAACGCGGCGATGACCGGCAACGCGTCACCCGGCGCCAGGCCCTGTTCGGTGCGCGCGGCCGCCAGCCCTTCACCCATCAGCCCTTGCCCAACGAGGCCGACCAGCATCGTGGTCAGCCAGATCGTGAGCAATGCGCTCCACGAACGGCTGATCCGCGACCACCAATTGCGGCGGATCGGCCGCGCACCGATCGTCTCGGCCACCTCTGCGCGCGCGGTTCCGGGCGCAATCCGCGCGAGGCCGCGCGCCAACCGGTCGAGTTCGTCGATTGGATCGCGCCACGCCTCGATCCAATTGAGTGCGGCCATCTCGTAAAGGAACCGGCCGCGCGGAGGCCGGTTTTCCAGCCTTACGGCGATCAGCGTCTTGTGCGCGGCGCTCGCCACCGCAAGCTCCTTCTGCACTTCTTCCTAGCGCTCGGCCGCGGCCGAATGGAGCAGGACGACGATTTCCGCGCGCTCGATCGCCGCGACGATGCCCTCGCGCCAGTCCTCGCCCGGGCGAATCTCGCGATCCCACCACACGTCTCCGCCATAGGCGGTGAGACGTTCGGCAAGCAGCCGCGCGTGTTCGACGTCGACGCGCTGGTAGCTGACAAAGACCGGCGCGCCTGCGGGCTTCGACATCGGGCGATCAGGCCCGGCGGATCACCAGGTTGCGGATTTCGGTCATGTCTTCCATCGCGAACCGCACGCCTTCGCGTCCGAGCCCCGAATCCTTGACGCCGCCATACGGCATGTTGTCGACACGGTAGCTCGACACGTCGTTGACCACGATGCCGCCGACATCGAGCACGTCCCAAGCTTCGAGCACTTTATGTATGTCTCGCGTGAACAGCCCGGCCTGAAGCCCGAACTTGCTGTCGTTGACTTCGGCCAGCGCGGCGTCCCAATCGTCGAACTTCGACAGAACCACCACCGGGCCGAACGCCTCTTCGACCACAACCGCGCAGCCGGATGGCACGTTTTCGAGCAGCGTTGCCTGGAGCATGTTGCCCTGGCATTCGCCGCCCGCCAGCAGCGTCGCGCCCTTGGCTACCGCTTCGTCGATCCAGCCCTTGAGCCGGCTGGCTTCCTTGGCCGAGATCATCGGTCCGATGAAGGTATCGCGGTGCTTGGGATCACCCGAGATCAGCGTCTTGACCTTGGCCGCGAGCATGTCGCGGAACTGGTCATAGATGTCGGCGTGGACGATCGTGCGCTGGACGTGGATGCAGCTCTGGCCAGACTGGTAATACCCGCCGAACACGATCCGGGCGAGCGCGTGATCGAGATCGGCGTCCTTGTCGACCACCACCGCCGCGTTGCCGCCCAGTTCGAGCACGACCTTCTTCTTGCCGGCCTTGGCCTTCAGTTCCCAGCCCACGCCGGGCGAACCGGTGAACGACAGCAATTTCAAGCGCTCATCGGTGGTGAACAAATCAGATCCGGCGCGCGCGGCGGGCAGGATCGAGAACGCGCCTTCGGGCAACACGTCGCATTCGGCCAGCACTTCGCCCATGATGATCGCGCCCAGCGGGGTCATGCTCGCGGGCTTCATCACGAACGGGCAGCCGACCGCGATGGCCGGCGCGATCTTGTGCGCGGCCAGGTTGAGCGGAAAGTTGAACGGCGAAATGAAGCTGCACGGCCCGATCGGCACGCGCTTCCACATCCCCATATAGCCCTTCGCGCGGGGGCTGATGTCGAGCGGCTGGACTTCGCCGTAATTGCGCGTGGCTTCTTCCGAAGCGATGCGGAAGGTGTCGATCAGACGGGTGACTTCGCCTTCCGAATCGGCGATCGGCTTGCCGGCTTCAATGCACAGCGCATAGGCGAGTTCATCGAACCGCTCGCGGAACCGGCCCACGCAATGGTCGAGCACGTCGCGCTTTTCGTAAGACGCCAGCCGCGCCATCGGTTCGGCCGCACGCACGGCGCCGGCGATCGCTTCCTGAATCACATCGGGCGTGGCCAGCGCGCAGCGGAACGCGACTTCGCCGGTGAACTTGTCGGTCACCTCGAGATCGGTGTTGGGCTGCGCCGCCTTGTTGTTGAGGTAGAGCGGGTAAACGTCTTTGAGCTGGACCATATCAATCTCCCCCCTCCCGGCCCGATCGTTTCAGGCGTGGGAGGGGTTGGGGGTGGGCCTAAGCAGGTGGGCGCTTGGACGCTGCCCACCCCTAACCTCTCCCGCAAGCGGGAGGGGAACTAAGGTTACAGCGCCTTGCTGAGCGTCTTGATATCCTTGTTCAGGATCTGGTCGTTCTCGGTATAGTCGACCGGGCAGTCGATCAGGTGCACACCCGGCGTATCGCGGCAATGCACCAGCAGTTCCTCCAGGTGCGCCGCCGATTCCACACGGTGGCCGAACGCGCCATAGCTTTCGGCATACTTGACGAAATCGGGGTTGCCATAAGTCAGACCGAAATCGACGAAGCCCATGTTGGCCTGCTTCCAGCGGATCATCCCGTACGAATCATCGCGCAGGATGAGGATAGTGAAGTTCAGCTTCAACCGAACAGCGGTTTCCATTTCCTGGCTGTTCATCATGAACCCGCCGTCACCGCAGATCGCCATGACCTTGCGATCCGGATAGACCATCGACGACATCATCGCGCTGGGAAGCCCGGCGCCCATCGTGGCGAGCGCGTTGTCGAGCAACACGGTGTTTGGCTTATAAGCCGTGTAACCGCGCGCGAACCAGATCTTGTACACGCCGTTATCGAGACAGATGATCGCGTCTTCGGGCAGCGAATCGCGCACCGCCTGAACCAGGTGCGGCGGGAAGATCGGGAAGCGTTCGTCCTTGGCCAGCCCGCCGGTGTGGGTAAGTTCGGCCGCATGGTACGACAGCATCTTGGTGAAATCCCAGGCCGGCTGCGCCACGATCTTCTGGTTCATCTGCCACACCGCGTTGGCGATATCGCCGATCACCTCGATGTGCGGGAAATAGACCGGATCGACCTCGGCGGTCTTGGTCGACATGTGGATCACCAGCGGGCCGCCTTCGCGCATGAAGAACGGCGGCTTTTCGATCACGTCGTGGCCGATGTTGACGATGCAGTCCGAATCCTCGACGGCGCGGTGGACGAAATCGCCGGCGGAAAGCGCCGCGCAGCCCAGGAACTTGGGATGGCGTTCATCGATCACGCCCTTGCCCAACTGCGTGGTCAGGAACGGGATGCCGGTCTTCTCGACGAATTCGAGCAGCATGCGGCTGGTCATCGTGCGGTTGGCGCCCGCGCCCAGCACCAGGATCGGCGCCTTGGCGCGCTGGATCGCCTGCACCGCCATGTCGATCGACTTTCCGTCGGCATTCGGGCGCCGCACCAGGCTGCGCGCCAGCGGCCGCGAATCGGTGTGCTCGTCGGCGATGTCCTCGGGCAGTTCGATATGCGTGGCGCCGGGCTTTTCCTCCTCGGCCAAGCGGAACGCTTCGCGCACGCGGCTGGGGATGTTGTCCGAGCTTTGCATCTGGTGCGTGAACTTGGTGATCGGCTGCATCATCGACACGACATCGAGGATCTGGAACCGGCCCTGCTTGGATTTCTTGATCGGCTTCTGGCCGGTGATCATCAGGATCGGCATGCCGCCCAACGTGGCATAAGCCGCTGCTGTCACGAAGTTGGTCGCGCCAGGCCCCAATGTGGCGATGCACACGCCGGTCTTGCCGGTGTGGCGGCCGTAGGTGGCGGCCATGAAGCCGGCGCCTTGTTCGTGGCGGGTCAGGATCAGTTTGATCTTGGTCGAGCGGGACAGCGAATCGAGGAAATCGAGGTTTTCCTCACCCGGCACGCCGAAAATGTATTCGACGCCTTCGTCCTCAAGGCATTCGATGAACAAGTCGGAGGCCTTCATGCCCCCAGTGGTGTTGCTCGTGTCGGTCATCGCATGCTCCTGCCCAAGATCGATAGATCCGGCGCCCCGGCGCTACTGCGCGCGAGGTCGCCCAAGGTTAATTTCACGTGCGACCGCCGGCGAAGCTGCGATGTCGTTGGATATGCCCCCAAGCCCGCCCTGACGCAGGCCTAACAAATGGCCGCGCCACTGTCACCCGCGTTTTGTGAGGCATTCTCGTTTGATCAATAACCTAGCGCGAGGTCGACCTGCGCCTCCAGCCTTTCGCCGGCATGGAACCGCGGGATGTTGGCAAGAAACCGCGCCACGCCGCGCTGGAACATCTTGTTCTGCGCCTGGCCCGACAAGTGCATCGTTACGTGCGCATTGGGCAACGTCCACAACACGTGATCGGCGGGCAGCGGTTCGGGCGTGGTCACGTCGAGGAACGCGCCGCCGATCGCCTTGGCCTGCAACGTGGCCACCAGCGCGGGCTGGTCGATCACCTCGCCGCGCGCGATGTTGATCAGGTGCGCGGTGGGCTTCATCGCCGCAAGCTCGGCCGCGCCGATCATGGCGGCGGTATCGGATGTTGATGGCACCGCCAGGATCACCCAGTCGAACTCGCCCAGCCGCGCGCGCCACTTGTCGGGGCCGAGGTCGCCCGGCCCCGGCGTGCGCCGTACCGTGACCACTTCGACATCGAACCCGCCGAGCATCCGGGCGATCTTCTGCCCGATCGCCCCCGCGCCCAGCACCAGCGCCTTGCTGCCCGCCAGTTCCATCACACCCGGCGACGCGCGCAGCCACTCGTGCCGATCCTGCGCGCGCACCACCTCGCGGTAGCCCTTGGCCACCGTCAGCATGCCCATCACCACATATTCGGCGATCGTCACCGCGTTGATCCCGGCGCCGTTGGTGACGATCACGCCCCGCTCGCGCAGCAGATCGAGCGGCCAGCCATCGAGCCCGGCGTAGATCGAATTGAGCCAGCGCAGTTTCGTGGCGCTGCGCATCGCGGTCACCATGTCGGCCTTGTCGTAAAGATCGAACCAGCCGATTTCGGCCTGTGGCGCCAGATCGAACAGCTCATCGGTGTTGCGGAAAAAATGCGGCTCGATCCAGCTCGGCAGATGCGGCTCGATCAGCGGCTGCGCCATAGCATTCATTACGAGGACGGTCATGGCATACTCCTGAAGCGGGCCAGCATTGGCGGTTCGTGCAGGCAATCGGCAAAGCGGAACGGGCGGGTTGTCAGCGGGCCGAGCCGCGCGGCGGTGGGATGTGCGGGGTTGAGCAGGACCACATGCGCCTCGGGCAGCACGCGCGAACGCACTGCCAGCAGCAGCGATCGCCGTTCATCGAGCCAGGCCGCCACATGCTGCCGAACCACTGGCTCATCGGCATCGGCGGGCACCTGTTCGGGGCTGGCATCGACGTCCACCCAGCCGAGGCGATAGTCGTCGCGATCATCGGCCGCGTGATAGCGCAGCGCCACCAACACCGCGAGCCCCGCCTCCGACGCCAGCGGCACCACCGCCACACCCGGCGGTGTGTAACGCCCGCCATGCCGCAG